>JAHYJI010000097.1 GCA_019429145.1 Coriobacteriia bacterium
CACGCGCGCCCCGTCGCCGGTGAAGTACACGCCCGGGAACCGGTCGAAGTAGACCTCGCGCATCCGCGAATGGTCGGGGTCGCCCCAGGTGCCCCGCATCATGCCCGGCCACGGATCGCAGACGACGAGGTAGCCGCCCTCGTCCGCACTCGCTTCGCTCCCGTCTTCCCGGACGACCCGCGGCGTCACGCCGAAGAAGGGCACGGTGGCACTGCCGGGCTTGAGCGGCGTCGCACCCGGAAACGGCGTGATCAGGAAGCCGCCGGTCTCGGTCTGCCAGTAGGTGTCGACGACCGGCAGCTCGTCGCGTCCGATCGTTCGCCGGTACCACTGCCAGACCTCCGGGTTGATGGGCTCGCCCACCGTGCCGAGCAGGCGCAGGCTCGAAACGTCGTAACGTGCGGGCCACCCCTCGCCATGCCTCATGAGAGCGCGAATGGCGGTCGGCGCCGTGTAGAACGAGTTCACCCGGTACTTCTCCACGACCGCCCAGAAGCGGCCCGGATCGGGATAGGTTGGCACACCCTCGAACATGAGGGCCGTCGCTCCTGCGGCCAGCGGCCCGTAGACGATGTAGGAATGCCCGGTGACCCAGCCGATGTCGGCGGTGCACCAGAAGACGTCCTCGTCGCGGTAGTCGAACACCGTCTTGAACGTCAGTGCAGCGTAGAGCAGGTAGCCAGCCGTGGTATGCAGCACGCCCTTCGGCGTTCCGGTCGAACCGGAGGTGTAGAGGATGAAGAGCGGGTCCTCGGCAGCCATCTCCTCGAGAACGCACGGCCTGCGCACCTCGGGTGCGGTCATCTCGTTGTACCACCAGGTGTCCCGCCCGGGCTCCATGTCGACGTCGCCTGCCCCGCGCTTGACCACCACGCATGCCTCGATGCTCGGGCACTCGAAGAGCGCCTCGTCGGCGGCGGCCTTCAGCGGGACCTTGCGCCCTCCGCGGATGCCCTCATCGGCAGTGATCAGCAGCTTGGCGCCGCAGTCCTGGATGCGGCCTCGGAGCGCCGAGGAGGAGAAGCCGCCGAAGATGACCGAGTGGATCGCGCCGACGCGCGCACAGGCGAGCATCGCGATGGGAAGCTCGGGAATCATAGGCAGGTAGATCGCGACGCGGTCTCCGCGCTCGATGCCCTTCTTGCGCAGCACGTTGGCGAAGCGGCTGACCTCGTGATGCAGCTGCTGGTAGGTGTAGGTGCGCGACGTGCCGTCGTCGCCCTCCCAGATGAGCGCGGCCTTGTTGCGCCGCCACGTGTTCAAGTGGCGGTCCAGGCAGTTGGCCGATACGTTGAGCGTGCCGTCGGCGAAGTACGTGTAGTCGAGGTTGTCGAACCCGCCCTGCAAGGCGACCGTGGGCTCCTTCATCCACTCGAGGTGCTCGAGCGCCATCTCCAACCAGAACCCGTCAGGGTCGGCGACCGATCGTTCGTAGAGTTCCCGATAGCGCTCCATGCCGGCGATCACGGCCTCGCGGGCGAAGCCGGGCGGCGGTGCGATGACTGCGTCATCTCCGCCGAGATGCTCGATGCGGGTGTCGGTGCCCTGCTCGGCCATAGGTGCTCTCCTGGTCGTATCCGGATGACGGGCGTTCACCGGAGTACATACCCCGCGGTGCCGTCATCGGGCTATACTTCGGGTCTGGCCGGGCTGAGGGGAGAGCGTGGACGCTGCCGCAAAGTATGATCTGCTCCGGGAGCACCTGGGCGAACTGGAGAGCGTGCTGGTCGCCTACTCGGGAGGCGTAGACTCCACGCTCCTCGCGTTCACCGCCAACGCAGTCCTGGGCGATGGGTGCCTCTCGGTCATGGCGGTCTCGGACACCTATCCCGAGAGCGAGTGCGAGTATGCGCGCGAGATCGCGGGCCAGCTCGGGATAACCCTCATCGAGGTCGACACGCACGAGCTGGTCGACCCGCGGTTCAGGGCCAATGCACCCGACCGCTGCTATCACTGCAAGGCCGAGCTCTTCGGTCTGCTGAGAACCGTCGCGGATCACCGCGGCCTGAAGCACCTGGCCGACGGGTCGAACGCCGACGATCTCGGCGACCATCGACCCGGCTCGCAGGCGGCGCGGGAGCTCGGTGTGGTCAGCCCGCTGCAGCAGGCAGGCATGACTAAGGCCGACATCCGCGAGATTGCTCGCATGCTGACCCTCCCTAACTGGGACAAGCCCTCGATGGCGTGTCTCGCATCGCGCTTCCCGTACGGGCAGGAGATCACGGAGGAGGGGCTGCAGAGCGTGGCCTCGGCCGAGGATGCTCTGCGCCAACTGGGGCTGCGACAGTTCCGCGTGCGCGCCCACGGCGACGTCGCTCGAGTCGAGGTGGACCCCGCAGAGATGGACCGTGCCTGGGAGATGCGGGAGTCTGTCGCATCGGCGGTTCGCGAGGCGGGCTTTGCCTTCGTGGCCCAGGACCTTCACGGCTACCGGAGCGGCAGCCTCAACGAGACGCTCGACGACTCTCAGCATCTGGGCCGCTCGCAGGTGCCCGGAGCGTAGCGCGGGGCCTACGACACCAGCTCGCGCAGTGCCGCGCGAAGTGCCGCGGGTAGCCGATCGGCGATCCTGTCGGGTCGCATCATCTGCTGCGCGATCAGCCGCGTGGCAAACGGCTTCGCAGCCCGGGTGATATCGATGTCAGGGTAGATCGCCCGCGCGACCCCCTCCACCGTGACGAGCGCCTTGACGAGCAGCCCGTAGCCTGCCGGTATGGGCACCCGGGCATCAGCCATGACCGACAGGAAGCCTGTGGCAAACCCCTTCACATCGGCGGCCTTCCCCGGAACGTTCAGCGTACGCCCCATCAGCTCGCCCACGCGCCGGCGCACCTGTGCCTGCTTGTCCTCCGGGACCTCGAGCCCGAGCTTCGCCGAGTAGCACAGCGCGCGGTCCGCGTCCCCGTACACGGTGGCAGCCAGGACCTGGGCGATGTTGATGCGTTCCTCGCGCTCCGTCGTGCCGACGATGCCGAAGTCCAGGTAGCAGATGCGCGAGTCCGGCGTGACGAAGAGGTTCGCCGGGTGCAGGTCGGCGTGATAGCGGCCGAGCACGAGTACCTGCTTCATGAACACCGTGGCGCCGTGCAGCGCGAGGTGGAACGCGTCGACGCCGGCGCGCGCGGCATCGTCGATCTCGGTCAGACGCCACCCCTCCACGTACTCCATCGTGAGCACGCTTCGCGAAGTGTGGCTCCATGCGATCCTCGGCGTCATGACGCAGCGGTCGTCCCGGAAGTCGTGCGCGAAGCGGTCCGAGACCCTGCCCTCATTGCGCAGATCGAGCTCGCTCGCGAGCGACGCTGCGAACTCCTCCAGGAGAGCCGGCGCGTCGATCCGCCGCGACAAGCCGAAGCGATCGAGCCGCGAGAGGAGTCTGCGCGCTTCCGCGAGGTCGGCCGCGATCACCTGCGCGGCACCGGGTCGGACTACCTTGATCGCGACTGGAGTCCCCGCCGGCATCACGTCACCGATGACGGGGCGTACCTCCCTGGCGAGCCTGGCACGATGGACCTGGGCGATCGAGGCCGCCGCGATAGGTTCTGTCTCGAAGTCGTCGAAGAGTTCAAAGAGCGGTCTGCCGAGCTCGTGGCGGATGACCGCGGCTATCCTCTCGGCGGGCAGCGGCGGGACACGGTCCTGGAGCTGCTCGAACTCGAACACGTACTCCGGAGGGACGAGATCGGGACGGACCGACGCCACCTGTCCGAGCTTGATGAATGCGGGTCCCAGGTCCTCGAGCGCCAGACGTGTCGCGCGCGCGAAGGCCGCGCGACGTGTCGCGCGCGGTGCGAACCCGAACCGCGCTCGCGGAAGCGCACGAGCCCAGTGAAGAGCGAACGTTCGGGTGATGACACGCGTGCGTCGGGACACCGGCCGACCTCACTTCACCCCGTGGTCTTCGTCCTCGGCAAGCACCGCATCGAGCGTCGTCTGCATCGATTCCAACCGTCCGCGCAACTCGCGGACCTCGAAGAGCAGGTCATCGAGTTGCGATCCAACGTCTGCCTTCGAGCCGGGTGCCTCGACCTCACCTGAGGCGAGAGCTGCTTTCAGGCGCTCCTTCTCCTCGGCGATCATCGCTGAGAGACCGTCGACGAACGCCTCGGGACCGGCCTCCATCGATCCGGTCTCCTGCTCTGCGCCGCGTACGACGGCCGCCTTCCACCCCTCGTCCGCAGTCTCGTGGACGAGCGCCCACGCTGCGAGGAAACGCATGAACTGGTCCTCGGCCACGCATCTCACCCCCGTTGTCATTCGCCCGGCTCTACCGAAGCGGCCCCAATGAGATGTTCATCCCCTTGAAGGGTACTCCTGCACGCTACGCGCGCCGCGCGAGCAATCGCATGCCGTTCAGCGTCACCAGCAGCGACACTCCCGTGTCGGCAAAGACCGCCATCCAGAGCGTTGCCGTGCCCGTCATCGCCAGGATGAGGACAGCGAACTTCACGAGCACGGACACCGCGACGTTCTGGCGGATGATCGCAACCGTCCTGCGTCCCAGGTCAAAGAAGCGCGCGAGCTGGTTGAGGTCGTCTGACATCAGCGCTACATCGGCGGTCTCCAGAGCGGTGTCACTCCCGGCGGCGCCCATCGCGATGCCGAGATCGGAAGCGGCGAGTGCGGGTGCGTCGTTGATCCCGTCTCCCACCATCGCGACCGGTCCGTACCGCTCCTGAAGCCGATTGACGGCGTCGACCTTACCGTGAGGCAGCAGGCGTGCCCGGTACTCTGCGACGCCGGCCTGCTCCGCGACAGCAGCAGCGGTCCGCTCGTTGTCACCGGTGAGCATGACCGCATGCCCGATCGTGCCCCGGAGCAGTTCGGCCACCGCCGGGCGGGCCTCGGGCCGGACCTGGTCGGCCACGCCGATGATGCCCGTTGGACGTCCGTCCTCGACGAGCACGAGCACCGTTCGTCCGTGGTTCTCCAGGCGCTCGACGTCCGGTGCTATCCCGGCGGCTGCAGCCCCAGCGGACACGGCGAACGCCGGGTTGCCCACCGCATAGCGCACCCCGCCCACCACGCCCCGGACTCCCCCGCCGGGAACGTCCTCGTACTCGGACACCGCCAGCCGGCCGTTACCGGTGCCGGCCGCGCGGACGACCGCCCGGGCGATGGGATGGTTGCTGTGAGCCTCGAGTTCGGCAGCGACGTTCAGAACGCGAGCCGTGTCTCCGTCGTCAAGCGCGATCACGTCCGTCACCTCGGGTGTCCCGCACGTCAGCGTCCCGGTCTTGTCGAAGGCCACTGCGCGGATGCGCGCCGCGCTCTCCAGGTGTACCCCACCCTTGACGAGCACACCGTCACGGGTCGCACGCGTGATCGCCGAGACGATCGATACGGGCGTGGAGATGACCAGCGCGCACGGGCACGACACGACGAGCATGACGAGAGCGCGGTAGAACCACTCGCCAAACCCTCCCCACGCCTGGCCGAGGAGGGCACCTGCCGCAGGAGGAACCAGTGCGATGAGCACGGCGAGCACAACGACGGCGGGGGTGTAGTAGCGGCTGAATCGATCCACGAGCTGCTGGGAGGGGGCCTTAGCAGACTGTGCCTCCTCTACCATGAAGATGATGCGCGCCAACGTGGAATCGGGAGCCGCGGCGGTGACCGTGACCTCGAGTCTCCCACTGGTGTTCAGCGAGCCCGCAAACACCGCATCGCCGGCGGACTTGTCGACCGGCACCGACTCACCGGTGATGGGAGATTCATCGACCGCCGAGGAGCCGGCCACAACCGTCCCGTCCAGGGCGACCCTCTCGCCGGGGCGCACCACCATCGTCTCACCGGGAACGACCTCATCGGCCGGAATCTCGGCCTCGACATCTGCCCTGAGCACCCGCGCCACCTGCGGACTCAGGTCCATGAGGTCCCGTATCGACCGCCTCGTGCGTGCCAGGGAGCGGGACTCGAGCATCCCCCCGATCGAGAAGAGGAAGACCACCGCCGCACCCTCGGCCCACTCACCGATGCCTGCCGCACCGAGAACCGCGACGGTCATCAAGACGTTCATGTCCATTGAGCGCGAACGCACCGATGCGATCGCCCTGCGGAACACGAGCCACCCGCCCGACACGATCGCAGCCGCATACGCCGCCACCGAAGCCCACTGTGCCGATTCCGGGCCGGTTCGGCCGAGGAGCCACGCGAGAGCGATGAGCACGCCGGCTGCGGTGGTCGCCACCTCGTGAGCGTTCCAGCGTGCGCGTGAGTCGGCTTCGGAGTCCGGGGAGGCTGCCGGCGGTCTCCCGAGCGGCTCGACGCCGTGTCCCGTCGAACGGACGATCGCGACGGCCCGCGAACGCGGGTCGGTGGCGGGATCGTACTCCAGCACCATGACGCCGCTTGCGAAGTTCACATCAGCCCGGACGACGCCGGCGATCTGCTCCACGGACTTAGCCACGGTCCGCGCGCAGTCGGGTCAATCGAGGCCCGTCAGCCGGTACGCAGCATGGGCGACACTCTGCCCGATCTCGAGTCCGAGATCGCGCGATGCGCTCTCGAGTCCTTCGGGCGTCGTCCGGTCGGGATCGTAGTTCACGGTGAGCGTCCAGCTACGCGCGTCGACAACGACCGCGTGAACCCCGTCGATCTGCTCGATCGCACCGCGCAACCGCTCGATGCACTCGGAACAGCGCACGCCGTCGGGCATCTGCACCGGGATGCGAACCTCACGTGAATCGGCAGGCACGCCGATCTGCGGGGTCGCGCTCACGCCCGCTC
>JAHYJI010000098.1 GCA_019429145.1 Coriobacteriia bacterium
GGTAGTCGCTCGCGCCCGGGGGGTCGAGGTCTACGATCCGGGCAGGTTCGCTGACGAGTTCTGCTCCGAAGGAACGCAGCACTCCGGGGGCGAACTAAGCGAGTAAGGCGCGATGACTCTGCGCCGGATTCCGGGTGCGCGCGACGTGCGCAAACGGTATACTGGCTCACGAGGCTCTCGAGCCCGGGAACCGGCACGTACCGGGCTTCAGACGGGGTCCCAGAACGGATGTGGCGAATGATCGAGGGTCGAGAGGCGCCCGGGGAGTCCCGGCGTTCCGACGAGGGTGCAAGGGGTAGGCTTATCCGGGTCGCGCTCGGCGCGGTCCTTCTCGTGGCCGTGCTCGTAGTCCCGGGCATCGCACTGGCAGCCGACCTGCCGCCCCACGTCACCACCGAAGAGGGCCCCGACGCGTGTGCGATGTGTCACCGGGCCCACACGGCGCCCGGTGTCGTCGCACGTTCTCAGTCCGGTTCCTGGGACACCACGGGTTCTGCGCTCGTGATCGCCGATCCGCTCTCCAACGCCGGCGACGCGGCACTCTGTCTGACCTGCCACGGTATCGAGGGCTTCGGCTCGCAGATCGTCGTGCAGGATGACTTCCTCAGGGACTCGGCCCACACGCTCCTCCCGGACGCCTCGCGCTACGAAGAGGTGCCCGAGAAACAGTGCAGCTCGTGTCACGACGCGCACGGTTCCGAGAAGCGCGACGATGGCACTCCCTACCCGGGGCTGCTGCGCGCGCTCACAGAGTTGGGCGAACCGTTCTATGCGGGCGAGGAGTACTGCGCCACGTGCCACTACGATGCTCGCGACGCGTACGACAACCGCTTCGACGGGCTTTCGATCTACGAGCAGACGGCCCACTTCGGCTTGCCGGACCCCGCATCCGGTACGCAGATCACCTGCTCGAACTGCCACGCATCCCACGGCTCGGACGTCGCACCGCTGATCGCGGCCGAGATCGTGCCGCCGGTGGTCGCACCGGCCATCCCGGAGACCGCGACCATCACCGCCAACGACCGCACACTCTGCTACGCCTGCCACGCGGAGGCGCAGGCGACGTGGCTCGGCGCCGATCTCTACGACGACGAGGCCACCCAGACCGTGCACGGCGCATCGTCCTTCGAAGTCTCGGTGACCGCCGAGTACGCCTCCGAGGAGACCACACGGCTTGCCGGCGAGTGCCAGTCGTGCCACAACCCGATGGGCAGCGACAACGGTGACGGCGAGCCGATCGCCAAGCTTGCCGAGCTTGAGGGTCGCGCGCTCTGCTACTCGTGCCATAACGCCGACAACGCCGAGGACATCACCGATATGGCGTCGTTCGGCGTCTTCCCCGAGGACATCGACGGCGAGCCCGAGCTCGTCGTCGCATGGGACCCGGCGAACCTGCCCGCTGCCTACGGCGGACTGCACGTCTACACCCGGGCCTTCGGCGACGATGAGGCGCCCTACGATCTCGAGGGCCCGCGGCGGTACCGCGTAGCGAACGGGATGGATGGCCGAACGGGCTCGATGGCATACGGTGACATCGATGCATCGGGCGAGACCGCGCTGGTCGTTGCCGACCCGGCCTCGCCGGTGCTGAGAGTCTTCCGCACGGATCCACTCGCGGGACTCTCTTACACGAGCCACAGCATCGAGGAGACGGCGACGTACATCGAGATAGGGGAGTTCATCGTCGACGGTGCGGGCCTCCCCGAGGTTGCCGCGGTCAGTATCGAGGCTGCCGGCGCGAGCTATTTGCGCCTCTACCGCTACAACGGGAGCGGCTTCACGCTGGTGGCCGGTCCCGAGTACGTTGGTGACTACGCATCGGGTCTTGCGGCCGGCGATCTGACCGGCGGCGATGTCGCCGACCTGGTCGTCACCGCCCTTACCGGCAACCCGCTCGGAGCGGGCGAATTGCGGGTCCTCAGTGCAGTAGGAGGAGCCCTGACTTCGAGTTCCGCGTACATGACTCGAACCGGTCCGCGCGGGCCGTCGATCGGCAACGTATGGCTTGCCTCGGCCGAGACCACCGAGATCGTCGTCGCGAACTCCGGCGAGACGGTGGACACCCTCTCGGTATTCAGTTCGGCCGGTGTCGAGTTGGCTTCCTACGAAGCGACGATCAGTCCCGGGGGGGCTGTAGCCTGGGATACCGCGATCGGCGACATTCTCCCGGGTGTGGGTACCGTCGAGGTGGCGGTTGCGCTCCGCGGTGATACGTCCGCAAGCGGTGTGAGCGTCTTCCGGACCGTTGCCGGCAATGGCCTCGTCGCGCACGACACGTACGAGACCGGCGATGGGTATGCGACCTCGGCGCTCGAGATCGGCGATATCGATGGCGACGGTCAGATCCAGCTCGTGGTGGGTAATGCCGGTGTGCTCTCGCGAACCACAGGTGAGTCTGTCTCGCCTTCAGCGCAGGCGTTCCGGGCAAACGCGGCGGGCGATTCGATGAGTGTGGCCATCACCCGGTGGGGTGGCGGAACGGAACTTGCCGGGGGCACGCCGGCTGTAGCCGTGGTCGATCTCGGCCCGGTTGGCAGGAGCCGCCATCCCGCGAGCGCCATCGAGGGTGCACACGTCTCGACCGAGACTGCGGGTCTTGAGCGACACGCCGAGTGTGTGGACTGCCATAACGTGCATGCTGCTGCGGCCGATGAGCCGAACCCGCTGTACGCGCCATCCGTGTACGGTGCGGTTCGCGGCACGTGGGGCGTGGATGCCTTCTCGGCTCCTTACGTCCCGGTCGAGGATGTCGACTACGAGTACCAGATGTGCTTCAAGTGTCATGCCGACTCCTCCTGGGGCAACTCGCCACGCGATATCGCCGCCGAGCTCGATCCCGCCGGTAATCAAGGGTTCCACTCGGTGGTTGCGCCCTCACCGTTCGCACAGAACAACACCGACACGTTCGTGACTGGCTGGACGGTCGATTCGCAGATGTACTGCGTAAGCTGTCACGGCAACGCGGGTGCAGGACCTGACGGCCCTCACGTCAGCTCGCAGGCCCCGCTCCTGGACAGCCCGTACATCGGTACCCGTCCGGCGGCTTCGGGACTGCTCTGCTACTCCTGCCATAAGCAGACCGTCTACTACGACGGGACCGAGGACAGCCCCACACCGGTCTCGGGTAGCCTGTTCTACGATGCCGAGACTAGTACGACCGGCACACTCCTACATCAGAAGCACGTCTACGATCACGGCCTCAGCTGCGATGCGTGTCACGTGAGTCACGGCGGCACCGACCACATGATCCGCGACGATATCGACTGGATCCATCACCCGAGCAATGGCAGTGGCTGCTTCACTGAGTGCCACGATTACAGCACCGCGCACGTTTACAGTCGTATTCCGGAGTACGAGAATCCCTCGGCTCTCGAGGTGCAGGCGTATGACACCTTCACCGGCGATCTCGCGTCGATACAGACGCAGGACGGGAACCTGCTCGTCGTCCGGGAGCTGAACGGGGCGCCCCCGGTGTTGCGTATCCAGATCGACTTCCATCCGGTGTACTTCCCGCTGGCCAGCATCCCGACGAGTCTCGAGATCTACGGCTACTACGACGGCGGGAACCAGAACCACCTCGTTCAGGTTGAGGCATACAACTGGGACACGCTTGCGTGGGATGTGATCGGCACGCTACCGAAGGCGACGACTGCAGGTCAGTACACGTATCCGATCATGGCTGGTGCGTACCTCTCGAATGACGATCGGGTACGAGTGCGCATCGACCATAAGGACAACGGCAACCAGAATCACTACCTGTATCTCGACAGGGTCTGGCTGCGTCACTAGGCGCTGAAGCCGCAGAGTACCCGGGCCGCCCGGGGAATCCTCGCGCCCTACCGCTCCACCACGAATACCCGCGTGCCCACGTCCACGAGCTCGTAGAGCTCCTCGACGTCCCGTTGGAGCATCCGCACGCATCCGTGGCTGGCCGCCGTCCCGATCGAGTCGACGTTCGACGTTCCGTGGATCCGGATGCCCGATGCGTTCAGGTTGAGCGCGCGGGTGCCGAGCGGATTGTTCGGTCCGGGCGGGATGGTCTTGGGCATGTCGGCCGCCCACGCGCTGCCGGGATTGCCCCAGGTGGGGAGGTAGCGCTTGAGGGTGATCTCCCACTCGCCACGGGGTGTTGCGTACCCCTGGGCGCCAATGGCGACGCGGTACGTGCGGTCGAGTGTGTCGCCCTCCCACAGCTCGAGCGTGCGGGACGCCCGCCTCACGACGATCCATCCGCCGAGGTCCGCCTCGGCAAGCTCGGGCTCCACGGGGAGGACCGGAAGCTCGACGGCTGTCTCCCCCGAGAGTAGTGCCTCTGCGATGATCCCCACCGAGGCCGTCTGGTCGAGTCGCCTGCCCTCCGAGGAGGGGCCGAGCACGACCGCCCCGTCGACGATGCCGACGGTCGCATCGACGGGTGCCACGTCGACACCCACCGCCATGCCTGCAACGCGCTTGGAGAGGACCTCCTCGTCGACCGCGATCTCAGGAGCGATCTCGACCCGCACGGGCTCCTCGAGAAGACGGCGGTAGATGCGCTCCGCGATGGTCGAGGTCCGGTTCGGCTCGAAGGCGTCAGCGACCGCCTGCTCGACATCCGCGTGCAGGAACTCCGCGGGGTCGATCTCGAAGACCGCACTCCCGGCTCGCACGCTCACCGGTTCGAGGAGCGGTTCGACCACGGTGCGCTCGACGGCCTCCCGGACCTCCGCCGGAGAGAGCCCCCCGAGTTCGATGCCGGCAACCGTCACGCCGGCAGGAACGAGGTCTCTCGACGTGTAGTCCCCGGCCGCGGCCCACGCAAGCCCTCCCGAGGCGGCGAGCATCACGGTAGCGACCAGAAGTCCGGTGGTTCGGAGCAGGACGGTCTTGGCATTCATCTGGCGGGACGCTCCTTCGGTGCAGCGGAGTCTGGTTATTCTACAATGGTCCTCGAGTGCCGAGAAACCCGGCCCTCAGGACATCAGACGCTCGTGGCGCTCCAATGGTTCCATTACGCGACGGGGAATCGAGGTTCGTGCGGTGAAACCCATACTTCCGGGAGGACGGGGAGCAGCCGTCGAGGACGTGCAGCGCCGCCTGCTCCAGCTCGGATACGATCTCGGCCCCACCGGTGTCGACGGGGTCTTCTTCGGGCACACGCGCGACGCAGTCATCGCGTTCCAGCGGGAGCACGAGCTTTCCGAGGACGGGATCGTCGGCCCCGAGACGTGGTCGACGCTCGTCGATTCTACGTTCACTCTCGGCGACCGCATGCTCTACCTGCGGCTGCCCTACTTCCACGGCCACGACGTGCGTGCCTTACAGGAGGCGCTCAACTCACTCGGCTTCTCCTGCGGCGACGCCGACGGGATCTTCGGGTCGTACACGGAGCGAGCCGTCCGTGAGTTCCAGCGCAACAGCGGCCAGCCCGGTGACGGCATCGTGGGTCCCGAGACGGTGCGTTCGATCCAGCACCTCCGTCACGTGTGGCAGGGAAAGAGTGCGCGCTCGCCCGAGACGGCCAGGGTGGCTCCCGCGCGCATCTCCGAGGTACTCACGCGCCACTGCGTGGCGTTTATCGCACGCGGCGGCGCCGCCGAGGACGTTGCCTCGCGAACCGTGAACCTGGCGCTTGCTACGGACAGCGCCGCGCGCGTGATGCTGGCGACAGATGCCGCCCACCCCGACGCCGATGTGGTCCTGGATATCCTCTCAGGCGAGTCGACCCACGAAGCCGGACCGCCGACGGTCTCGCTCACCACTGCTGATACGGGAGATCTGGCGGGGCGTGTCGCAGTGGCGCTCGCGGTGTCCCGGGATGAGTCTCCGCGCGTGGCACGGATTGTGCTTCCCGGTCTCGGGGCGGACGAGCACGAGCGCCAGCGCATCGCGGTCCTCCTGCTCGACGCAGTGTGCCTCGCGTTAGATTGACCGGGGCCCAACGTGGTAATATAAGCCGGTTGTGTTCATGTGACCGAACCTACCAGGAGGTAGCGCTCTGAGTATCCGCAGACGCACACCTGTCGCGCTCGTTCTAGCTCTCGTCCTCATACTCGGTGCTGTTGTACCTGCTTTCGCGACGCCTGCGTCCGACAAGCGGGAGCAGGCCCGCCAGGTCAAGACTCAGATCGATGAGCTGGACACCAAGGTCGAGATAGCGGCCGAGGAGTACAACGAGGCGCGCGAGAAGCACCAGAAGCTCCTTGGCGACATCGAGGCGACCCGCGAGCGGATCGCCGAGCAGACCGCCATCATCGACGACCTCCAGAGCTCCCTGAACGCGCGGGCCGGCTCGATCTACCGCTCCGGACGACTCTCCTTCCTCGACGTCCTTCTGGGCGCGCGCAGCTTCGAGCAGTTCGCCGCCACGTGGGACCTGCTGCGCGACATCAACGAGCGGGATGCCGAGAGCATCTCGGCGCTTGAGAAGGCGCGTGCCGAGGCCAAGGCGGCCGAGGAGAAGCTCGCGACACAGGAGGCCGAGGCCAAGCAGGTCGTCAACCAGATGGCCGCGAACAAGGCCGCCATCGAGTCGCAGCTTGCCGAGCGCAAGCGCATGCTTTCCGGCCTCGAAGATGAGATCGCCCGCATCGAGGCGGCGGAACGGGCACGGGCAGAGGCTGCGGCTC
>JAHYJI010000099.1 GCA_019429145.1 Coriobacteriia bacterium
GCCCGTAACGCACGTCACCCTCGGAATACACACGCACGACCCTCATGCCCAAGCCTCTGATCCGGTCGATGGGATCCTCCTTAGGCTTAGCTTCCATGAACGGGATCGTTTTCCTGCCGCGGGTGCGCCAAACCGTACTCGACCGAGTCGACCAGCGCCTCCCAGGAGGCCTCGATGATGTTCTCGCTCACGCCCACCGTGCCCCAGCTCTTCTCGCCGTCGGCCGACTCGATGAGTACGCGCGTGACCGCGCCGGTGCCCTTCTTCTCGTCGAGCACGCGCACCTTGAAGTCGGTGAGCTCGATGGGCTGGAGCGCCGGATAGTACTTGCCGATGGCGATGCGCAGCGCACGGTCGAGCGCGTTGACGGGACCGTTGCCCTCCGCGGTGGCGATGTAGCGGTGGCCGCCGACGTGCAGCTTGATGGTGGCCTCGGTCATCACGCGGCCGTCCTCGCGCTTCTCCATGATGCAGCGGAAGGATTCCAGACGGAAGAACGGTTCGTAGGTGCCCAGCCGCTTGCCGAGCATGATCTCGAGCGACGCGTCGGCCGCCTCGAACGAGTAGCCCCTGTGCTCGAGGTCCTTGACCGAGTCCAGCACCGCACCCACCGTCTCCGGGTCGCCGGTCAGATCGACGCCGAGTTCCTTCGCCTTCATCGTCAGGCTCGCGCGGCCGGCCAGTTCGCTCACCACGACGCGGGCGAGGTTGCCTACCGAGGCCGGGTCGACGTGCTCGTAGGCCTCGGGCAGGCGCGCGGCCGCGCTCGCGTGCACGCCGCCTTTGTGCGCGAACGCGCTCGCTCCGACGTAGGGCTGGTGCGGATCGGGCGCGATGTTGGCGGTCTCCGCGACGAAGTGGCTGACCTCGGTCAGAAGCTTGAGCTGTTCGCGGCTGATGCACTCGCGGCCCATCTTAAGCACGAGCGAGGGGATGATCGTGAGCAGGTCGGCGTTACCGGCCCGCTCGCCGTAGCCGTTGGCCGTGCCCTGGACGTGCGTGCAGCCGCCCTCTACCGCGACGAGGGAGTTGGCGGTCGCACAGCCCGCGTCGTTGTGAGCGTGGATGCCCAGCGGCGTATCGGTCTCGAGGCGTACGACGCCCACCGCCCGCAGCACCTCGTGCGGCATCGTTCCGCCGTTGGTGTCGCAGAGCACGATGGCGTCGGCCCCTGCGTCCGACGCCGCGCGCACGACCTCGAGCGCGTAACCGGCGTTGTTCGCGTAGCCGTCGAAGAAGTGCTCGGCGTCGAAGAAGACCGTGCGACCCTGCGACTTCAGGTAGGCGACCGAATCGCGCACCATCCGTACGTTCTCCTCGAGGGTCGCGCGCAGCGTCTCGGTGACGTGGACGTCCCACGCCTTGCCGAAGATGCAGAGCGCCTCGCATCCCGTGTCGAGGAGAGCGCGCAGGCCCGGGTCGTCCTCGGCAGCGATGTTCTTGCCACACGTCATCCCGAACGCGGAGATCTTCGCGGTCTCCAGTTGGAGGTCGCGGGCGCGCTCGAAGAACTCGATGTCCTTGGGGTTCGATCCCGGGAATCCACCCTCGACGTAGTGCACGCCGAGCAGGTCGAGGCGCTGGGCGACGCGCAGCTTGTCCTCGACGGAAAGCGAGAGGCCCTCGCGCTGGGTGCCGTCTCTTAAGGTTGTGTCGTAGAGGGTGACCTTCATGGTCGTGCGCTCCTCCCGAAGCGGCGCGGCAACAACACCGGTGCACCGTAGTCTAGCGCAGAATGGCACGCGCTCGCCGCTACACGAAACATCATCATCGCGGTACGAAAAGGACCGGCTCGAGGCCGGCCCTTCTGCGTGGGTAGTATGAGTGCGTGCTACGCGGCGCGGCGGCGCGCGAGTACCGCGACGAACGCTCCGGCAAACAGGACGCCGAGCGCGAGGCTCCAGGTCGAGGATGCCGAGGTGGAGACCACAGGAGGCGGATCGTCGAAGACTTCGAAGTAGTCGATGGTGATCAGGTAGTTGCTGACGTTCGACGCAAGCGGATTGTGGTCACCCGTGTATCGCACGGTCAGTGTGTGCGAACCCGGTGAAAGCCCACGCTTGCTGTACACGAGCTGCTGGAACTGCACGGTCGAAGTAGCGTACGGAGGCGATCCCGGTGGCTGGTAGAACAGATCCACCATCTCCTCAGGACCACCGTCCAGTGAGACTGCGGCGATGCCGCGGTTGTACCACTTGGCGGCGACATAGTCGATCCCGGTACCTGTGAAGGTGAGTGTAGCCTTGCCTACGGGAGGCGTCCCATCATTGCTGAAGAGCACTGCTCCACCAGAGTGACCGGCCAGACTTGATGTCTGCCACGTGCCTTCGTAGACGATCCTGGGATCGCCCGACTCGGCTTCAATCTTCTCAGAGGCCGCGAACACCGAACTGCTGAAGACCATCGCCGCCAGCAGTGTGACCAGAAGAAGTACAGTGAAACGTCGCAACGAAACAGATGGTCTGTTCATGGTGTTTCCCCCACTGACAAGACGTGCTTCCTGCCTTGCAGCAGGAGCAAACGGCCCAACCTCAGCGCAGTCATCTTGTGCAGGCATGCACAAGATACCTTGTTTTCATTATGAATGTCAATGAATGCGCTCCGCTAAACCCTGTCGAGCCAGGCCTCGTAGGTCGGATCCTCACCCTTCACCACGCGGAAGAAGCTCTCCTGCAGGTCGAGTGTGATCGGACCCGGGTCGCCGATCTCGCGCCCGTCGACCGAGTGCACCGGCACGACCTCGGCCGCCGAGCCGGTCATGAACATCTCGTCACACGTGTACAGATCGGTACGAACGAGCGAGGTCTCGCGGACCTCGATGCCCTTGTCGCGCGCGATCGTCATGATGCTGTCGCGCGTGATGCCCTCGAGGATGCCGTCTGAGACCGGCGGCGTATGTATGACGCCCTTCTTGACGATGAACAGGTTCTCACCGGTCCCCTCGCAGACCTTGCCCTCCTCGTTGAGCATGACCGCCTCGGCATACCCGTGCTTGTTGGCCTCGATGCGCGCCAGCGACGAGTTGAGATAGTTGGCCGTGGCCTTGATCGCGGGCGGATTGGCGTTGACTCCGCGCTGCCGCCAGCTCGACACGCCCACCGCCACGCCGCGCGAGAGCGCCTCCTCGCCGAGGTAGGTGTCCCACGGCCAGGCCGCGATCACCACGTTGATGGGCGCAGGCAGCGGGTCGAGCCCCATGACACCGTAGCCGCGGAATGCGATCGGGCGGATGTAGCACGAGGTCAGGCGGTTTGAGCGGATGGTTTCCTTGACCGCCTCGACCATCTGGTCGACCGGGTAGCCGAGGTCCATCAGCAGCATCCGCGCGCTGCGGTCGAAGCGCTCCATGTGCTCGACAAGGCGGAAGACGGCCGGTCCGTCGGGGGTCTCGTAGCAGCGGATTCCCTCGAACACGCCTGAGCCGTAGTGGAGTGCGTGCGTCAGTACGTGGACCTGGGCGGCGTCCCAGTCGACGAGCGTGCCGTCCATCCAGATCGTGTCCACCTTGGGCAGTGACATCTCCCGCACCCCTTCCCGCCGCTCACATGTGCAGAACAGTGTACGCGACGAGAGGGGCCGTGCGTAGGGGTGGATGGCGCCGTGGGGTCCCGGGTCCGCGAGGGTGTTGTGACGGGCCGGCCTATGAGGTGCCGCGAGGCGGCCCCTTGTCGGTGCCTCGGGTTAGTGAGAACGATCGTTCCCACTAACCCGAGGGGGTGCCGGGAGGGGTGCCGGTCGGTTGGCGGGACGTGTACTCGGGATGGGACCGTGCCCATCGCCGCTCGCACGCAGCCGATAACGCCGCTGTCCGAGCCGCATCAGTCGGCCCTCTCGCTCGCGGTTACGCATCAACGCCACCGTTCCGCGCACGATCATCTCCCGCTCCTCGGGAGTCCGCGCGCGACGTGAGAGGACACGCCGCGGTGGGGCATGCCCGGCAACGGTCGCGACTGCGCCGACCGTCGCGCGCCTGTGCCTCACCCACTCGCTCCACTCGACGGCCTTCATCGCTCGCCCACCTCCCCGAGCAACCGGGAGAGCGCTTCAGTCACGTCTTCCTCCGCCGCTCGCACACGCAGGTAGCCGACATCGATGTGGTCTGCGCCTCCTAAGATGAGAGCACGCGCAATATCGCATGACTCGGCATCGCCCCAGTGCACGCATGCGTTGAGACGGTCGATGATGAGATCATCGATGCCGAGAACGCGAGCGACAACGCCCCGGACCGAGACTGCGACTACCCGTTCGCACGCAGAAGCCGAGAGCTGCGCTCCCGGTGCCTCGACCACGAGTCCCAATGTGTCGTCGTACCAGTGCCGGCCCTGCTTCGCGAAGCCCCACGAATCGAGCACCTGCCCGATGGGCTCGGATGCGCCAACAAGGTCGATGTCGACGGTCGAGTAGCCGCCCGCAGTCCAGAACTCGACCGCATGCCCTCCGACCACGACCGGCGCCGGCCAGCGAAGCGCCACGCACGCCTGCGAGAGCAGGCCTACGAACGCCAGGCGCCTCTCGATCTGGTCAGCCAGCGGCTGGAGAAGCCGCTCGAGATCCGCGCGCGACGGGATTCCGCCGCCCTCTGCGGCGCGGGAGGCTCCCCGCAGGTTCTCCCGGTCCGAATCTGGACTCCGGGTCCCCTCTTGCTGGCGCGCGTTCATCCATGCCTCAAGGTCGCGCCGGCGTACACGCCAAAGGCGCCCGACCTTGAATGCGGGCAGCTCACCAGAACGTACCTTGTTGTAGACGGTACGCTCCGACACGCCGAGGTAGTCGGCGACAGATGCGATGTCGAGGAGGTCATCCATAGGCATATGGTAGCATTGATAGGAATCTATAGGAACCGTGTGCCCGCGAAGGAGGCTTCGTACGGAGCAACAGTGCTATTCTTCGCAGCAATCGTCTGGCGGATTCTGATGCGCATGGGCGGCACGCGCTTCGCTTAAGACCAGGCACACAGACCGTTGCGACTCTCACGGAGGCTGATTGATGCACCGCTCGACACCACTCTCCTACTCCCGCACCGTTCAGTACGGACTGCTCCTGGTCGTGGTGCTGATGCTCACCCTCTTGCCGGTCGCGGCAGCGGCTGCGCCACTCGGGGCCCTCAACATCGTGCTCATGTACGAATCATCCTCCTCCGACACGCCGCTGCTCGGCATCACCGCTCGGCTCGCCGATGACGTGCCCCTCCCCGCCGAGATCGTGCTCCCGGCGCCCGAGAGCGCGAACGTCATGTGGAGCGGCGAGTTCTTCCTCGAGGAAGGGCGCGAGAACATCCCGGTACCGGCTCGCCAGGAGACCCGCGAAGGCGTACCCGTGATCGTCTTCACACTCTCCCAATCACGTCTTGGGCATGCCGAGGTCGTGTACCCGGGCTCGACGGTCGTTACGAACGCGCTTTCCGGAGTCGAAGAAATCGGGTTCGACCTCACGCTGCCATATGAGACCGGGCCGGTTTATGCGGGCATCGCCGTGCCACCGACTGTGAGTGTCCTCGCTGGATCCGACGTCGTCCAGGAGTCCCGTGAAGCCGACGGGCTGACCTACTACTTCGTCGAGCGTCCGTCGGGTACCCCCGGCGATTCGGTAGCCCTCTCCCTGCAGGTGAGGGAGGTCGCTCCGCCCGATCTGTACAACGAACGGGTGCCGTGGATGGTCGCCCTCGTGGCGATCATAATCATCGGGGCCGCGGTCGCACTCGTTCTCCGTCAGAAGCGAGGCCGTACCGAAGGGTAGCGCCCTCTACAGCCGCTCGGCCACCAGGTCACCCATCGCGCTCGTGCCGACCGTCTTCTGCGGCAGCGTACTCGCATCGGCGATGTCGCGCGTGCGCCACCCCTCGTCGAGCACCGACTCGATAGCGCCGGCGAGCGCATCGGCCGCCCCGTGCATCGCGAAGCTGTGCCGCAGCATGAGCTCGACGGAGAGCAGCATCGCGAGCGGGTTGCAGACTCCCTGACCCGCGATGTCAGGCGCGCTTCCGTGGCTCGGCTCGTACAGCGCGGTCCCGTCGCCGAGCGATGCGCTCGCGAGCATGCCGAGCGAGCCGGTGAGCATCGAGGCCTCGTCGGAGAGTATGTCGCCGAACATGTTCTCGGTCACCATGACGTCGAACTGCGCCGGCCAGCGAATGAGCTGCATGGCGGTGTTGTCGACGAGCTGGTCGACGAGCTCGACGTCCGAATACTCGGCCTCGTGCAGCCGGTGCACGACCTCACGCCACATGCGGCTGCTCTCGAGCACGTTGGCCTTGTCGACCGAGTGGACCTTCCCGCGCCGGGTGCGGGCGGCCTCGAATGCCACCCGCGCGATGCGCTCGACCTCGAACTCGGTGTAGTCCATCGTGTCGAAGGCGCGCTGTCCCGACGCACCGTCGCCGCCGGCGCCCGGCACGTCGTACTCGCGCGACCGCTCACCGAAGTAGAGGCCGCCCGTGAGCTCGCGCACGATGAGCATGTCGACACCTTCGAGCGCTTCGGGCTTGAGGGTGGAGGCGCCCGCGATAGCCGGAAAGAGCTTGACCGGTCGCAGGTTCGCGTAGAGGCCGAGCGCCTTGCGGATCCCGA
>JAHYJI010000100.1 GCA_019429145.1 Coriobacteriia bacterium
ATCGGTTCGGGCGAGCAGATCGTGGTGTTCGGTGACTTCGACCTCGACGGCATCTCCTCGGCGGCTCTCGCGGCGACCGGGATCCGGCTTCTCGGGGGGCGGGTGACGGCCACGGTGCCACACCGCTTCCGCGAGGGCTACGGTCTGACCCCTGCGTCGGTGGAGCGGCTGCGCGGGATGGCTCCCGATCTCGTTGTCACCGTGGACTGCGGCATTTCGGGAGGTCCCGAGGTGGCCGACCTCAAGGCGGACGGTATCGACGTCGTCATCACCGACCACCACGAGCCCGGCGACGCCGTCCCGCAGGGCGTCCCCGTCGCTGACCCCAAACTCGACCCGGGATGCCCGTCCCGCGACCTCTCGGGCGCCGGCGTGGCGCTCAAGCTCGTGCAGGCGACGGGCGCCCTCCTCGGTAGGCCGGATGTCTGGCGCGAACTCACCGATCTGGCGATGCTGGGAACCGTCGCCGACATCGTGCCGCTGTTCGGCGAGAACCGTGCGCTCGTGGCCGACGGCCTTGCCCGCGTCCGCCGCGAACCGAGAGCCGGGATCGCCGCTCTCGCCGCGGTGGCCTCGACCAAACTTGCCACCGCCGATTCGGACTCCGTCGCGTTTCAGCTGGCGCCGCGCCTGAACGCCGCGGGACGCATGGCCGACCCCGCGATCGCGCTCGAGCTGCTTACGACGGAGGACCCGGTGCGCGCCGATGCACTCGCCCGCGAGCTCGACCTTCACAACCGCATGCGGCAGTCGGTCGAGCAGGACCTCACCGAGGCGGCGCTCGCTCTGGCCGAGCGCGAGTATGC
Source organism: Coriobacteriia bacterium (assembly GCA_019429145.1). Lineage (GTDB taxonomy): Bacteria > Actinomycetota > Coriobacteriia > Anaerosomatales > SLCP01 > SKKZ01. The sequence continues at coordinate 807 of JAHYJI010000100.1, forward strand.
CGAGGGCGACCGCGGCCTCGTCCTGGCGGGGGAGGGCTGGCACGAAGGCGTGAAGGGTATCGTTGCCTCCCGGCTCGTGCAGCGCTTCGGGATACCCGTGATCCTACTCACCGTCGAGGACGGGGAGGCGAGGGGTTCGGGCCGCTCGGTGGGGGCGGTGGACCTCTACCGCGCCGTTGCTTCGACCTCGGAGATGCTCGTCCGGTTCGGGGGCCATGCCGCGGCGGTCGGCCTGACGATCGCCGCCGACCGTATCGACGAGTTCCGCAGCGCATTCCTCGCCCATCTTGCCGGCCTGCCGGCCGAGCACTTCACCGTCGAGCGTCTCGTCGATGCCGACATCGCACTCGGTGACGTCGGTCTGGACCTGGCGGCCGAGGTCGCGGCGCTCGAGCCGTTCGGTGCAGGCAATCCCCGGCCGCTCTTCAGCGTGGGCGGCGTCTTCATGTCCGGCCGCGAGCGGGTCGGTGCGACCTCGAATCACCTCCGCTTCGCGGCATACGACGGCGCCGACTCCGTCCCGGCGATCGCGTTTCGCTGCCCCGACATCGAGCGCCTCGCGCTCTGCGATGCGGCCGTCGATCTCGCGTTCGAGGTACAGGCCGACGAGTGGAGGGGTCGCAAGCGCGTTCAGATGCTCGTGCGGGAGGTCGCCGTCCACGAGCACGAAGGTTACTCGCCCGCCGAGGAGCTCGTGGAAGACCTCTTCGCACGGGCCGACGAGATTCTCGCGCGCGAGGAGTACGCGGGCATCGAGGAGGCCGACTACTTCCACACCAAGCTTGCGGGTGTGACCTTCGAGGGCCGGCAGGACGTTGTCGCGCGGCTCTCGCCCGGCACGCCGTTGCGGGTGGTGCGGCAGCCCGACAACCCTCACGACGCCAACGCAATCGCCCTGCACGAGGCGCACGGCGGACAGGTCGGGTTCTTCAATCGCCGGCTTGCCGGAGCGCTCGCCCCGGTGATCGACGCGGGCGTCGAGTACGACGTCGAGGTCGCAGACGTGACCGGGGGCGAGGGCGGACGCTCCTACGGCGTGAACGTACTGGTGACGCGCCGCGCGGATGCCAGCGCGGTTGCCGAGGAGGAGTCGATCGCGGTCCGCAAGCAGGCGCTCGCGGCACTGTCCGATCATGACCTCGACCGCGAACTCGTGCGCGAGTTCATCGGGGAGGGCACGCTGCACGCCGCTCAGCAGCGCGCCCTCGACGAGCTGGCGGCCGGCCAGCGCTGCCTGACCGTCATGGCGACAGGTCGCGGCAAGTCACTCATATTCCACCTGCACGCGGCGCGGACCGCGCTGAAAGAGGGCGGAGCCTCGGTCTTCGTCTTCCCGCTGCGCGCGCTCGTAGCCGATCAGGCGTTCCACCTCGAAGAGGTGATGGCCCGGGTCGGCGTGGGGGTATGCACGCTCACGGGCGAGTCCGCCCCAGCGGTGCGTGACGACGCGTTCGCCGGGCTTGCAGACGGTCGGGTCGACATCGTGCTCACCACGCCGGAGTTCCTCGCGTTTCACGCGGGCCGGTTCGCCGAGTCGGGTCGCGTGCGTTTCGCAGTGGTCGACGAGGCACACCACGTGGGGACCGCCCGGGCGGGACACCGGCCTGCGTACGCGCGCCTGGGAGAGACCTTCGCCGCGCTCGGGGACCCGGCCGTACTTGCGGTGACCGCGACCGCCGGGGATGCGACCGCCGCGGCGATCGTCGAGGGACTCGGCATCACCTCGGTGGTGACCGACCCCACCGTGCGCGAGAATCTCGTTGTCGAGGACCGTCGCGGGCTGGGTGACAAGGATGCGTACCTCGCCTCGCTCGCTTCTCGAGGCGAGAAGATCATCGTGTACGTGAACTCTCGCGACCAGTCAGTCCGCCTCGCGCGCATGCTGCGCAAGAAGTCGCCCGCTATCGCGATGCGCGTCGCGTTCTACAACGGCGGGCTGACGCGCTCCGCGCGCAACGCGGTCGAGCGTGCCTTTCGAGCCGGTGAGGTCAGCGTCATCGTCGCGACGAGTGCGTTCGGCGAGGGGGTCAACATCCCCGACATCCGGCACGTCGTCCTCTACCACCTGCCCTTCAACGACATCGAGTTCAACCAGATGTGCGGGCGTTCGGGCCGCGACGGCGCGCTGGCGCGCATCCATCTGCTCTTCGGCCCGCGGGACGGCAAGGTCAACGAGATGGTGCTCGCGAGCGTGGCGCCTGCACGGGACGACCTGGCTGCGCTCTACCGCGTGCTCAAGGAGTTGCAGCAGGTGACCGGTCCCGGCTTCGAGATCACCAACGCCGAGCTCGCCGAGCGCGTGGGCGCGCGCCAGCGCTCCTCGGCAATGAACGACCGCGGAGTGTCCGCCGGCATCGGCGTGTTCAGGGAGCTCGGCCTCGTGGAAGGCGAGGGTCACGGGGCCTACCGGAGACTGACGGTGGTCGAGTCGAACGGGAAGGTCGAGCTGTCCTCCTCGGTACGCTACGCGGAGGGGCTGGAGGAGATCGCGGAGTTCGAGGAGTTCCGCGAGTGGGTGCTCAGCGCGACTCCCGCCCAGTTGCTCGCCCGGTTCAACCGCCCTATCCTGCCATCACAGGCCTAAGGGCGAGGAGAGAGTGCCGGTGCCAGCCACCATCCAACAGATCGAGGCACAGGTCAGGGAGTACAACCCTGACGCCGATCTGACCGGTCTGGACGAGGCGTACGACTTCGCTGTGGCGGCCCACGAGGGCCAGGCGCGCAAGTCCGGAGAGCCGTTCGTCAAGCATCCCATCGAGGTCTGTCTCATCCTCGCCGAGTTGCACCTCGACACCTCAACGCTCAAGGCCGCGCTCCTGCACGACGTCGTCGAGGACTCACCGCATGAGATAGCCGAGGTGCGCGAGCGGTTCGGCGATGAGGTCGCCGAGCTGGTCGACGGTGTCACGAAACTCGGCCGGATCGAGTTCGAGACGCTCTCTGAGGCCCAGAGCCAGAACCTGCGCAAGATGCTCATCGCGATGGCCAAGGACATCCGGGTCATCCTCATCAAGCTCGCCGATCGGCTCCACAACATGCGTACGCTGTCGGCCCTGCCGCCCGAGCGCCGCCGGGACAAGGCGATCGAGACGATGGAGATCTACGCGCCGCTGGCGCATCGCCTCGGCATCTCGAGCATCAAGTGGGAACTCGAAGACCTCGCCTTCTACTACCTCGAGCCGCGCAAGTTCCACCAGGTGCAGAAGATGGTCGCTGAGAGCAGAGCGGCGCGCGAGGCGTACCTGAAGCAGGTGATCGAACAGCTTCAAAGCGAGCTCGCCGACATCGGCGTAGAGGCCGAGATCTCGGGACGGCCGAAGCATCTTTACAGCATCTACCAGAAGATGTCGCAGAAGGGTAAGGACTTCAGCGAGATCTACGATCTCATCGCGCTGCGGGTCATCGTGGATTCGGTCAAGGACGTCTACGGCGCGCTCGGCACGGTGCACAGCATCTGGAAGCCGGTGCCCGGGCGCTTCAAAGACTACGTGGCGATGCCCAAGTTCAACATGTATCAGTCGCTGCACACGACCGTCATCGGGCCGGCGGGCCGTCCCCTCGAGATCCAGATACGGACCGAGGAGATGCACCGCACCGCCGAGTACGGGATCGCAGCGCACTGGCGCTACAAAGAGGGTGGGCGCGGCGAGGAGAGTTTCGACGAGCGCCTTGCCTGGCTGCGGCAGATGCTGGAGTGGCAGACCGAACTCAAGGACCCGCGCGAGTTCATGGAGGCGCTCAAGATCGACCTGTTCGAAGACGAGGTCTTCGTCTTCACGCCCAAGGGCGACGTCCGGTCGCTGCGCCGCGGCTCGACCCCGATCGACTTCGCCTACGCGATCCATACCGAGGTGGGCCACCACTGCGTGGGCGCCAAGGTGAACGGGTCGATCGTCCCGCTCGGCTACGAGCTCAACATGGGCGACCGTGTCGAGATCATGACCAACAAGAATGCCTGGCCGAGCCGGGACTGGCTCAACATCGTCAAGACCTCCTCGGCACGTAGCAAGATACGCAGCTACTTCAGCAAGGCGAGCCGGGAGGACGATCTGCAGCGCGGTCGCGACGTGCTCGTCAAGGTGATGCGCAAGCACGGCCTCGGCATGAGCTCGCCGGCAGCCAACCGCGCGCTCGACACCGTCGCCTCCGAGATGAACTTCCATGAGTCCGACGACCTGCTCGCGCACATCGGTGCCGGGAAGGTCTCCGCGAAGCAGATCGCAGGCAAGCTGCTCAAACTCATGGCTGCCGAGGTGCCGAAGACGGCTCCCGAGCCGGAGCCCGAGACCCTGCCGCTGACAACTCCCATGACCCCGCCCCGCTCCAAGCGCCGTCGCCAGGGCGGAGGAGTGAAGGTCAAGGGCATCGATGACATCCTCGTGCGCCTGGCGCGCTGCTGCAATCCGGTGCCCGGTGACGACATCGTCGGGTTCGTGACGCGCGGGCGTGGCGTGTCGGTGCACCGTCGTGACTGCGCCAACGCCGCGGACCTGCTGCGCACGCCGGAGCGCATCATCGACGTCGAGTGGGACAAGGGCTCGGAGACCACGTACCAGGTCGAGATCGTCATCGAGGCCGTCGATCGGATGCGCCTGCTCCAGGAGGTCTCCTCGACGCTGGCCGAGGCGGGAGTGAACGTGCTCTCCGCGCACGTCTCGACCGATCGCGGGGGCATCTCGACGATGCGATTCCTCTTCGAGCTCGGCAACATGGACCAGCTCAAGTCGATCATCAGCGGGGCGCGCGCCATCGACGGCGTCTTCGAAGTGGCGCGTGCGCTACCCGGAGAGGCGAGCCAGAAGCGCAAGGAGCGTGGCCGATGAGGGTGCAGCGAGTCGTGCTGGGCCCGCTCGACACCAACTGCTGGATCGCAGCTGATGGCCGAGGTGGTCCGGCGATCGTCATCGACCCGGCCGACGACGCACCCGCGGTGCTCGAGGCTCTTGCGGGTACGCCGGTAGCGGCTGTTGTTCTGACCCACGGTCACTTCGACCACCTCGCCGGTGCGGCTGCACTTCTCGAGGCGACCGGAGCACCGCTGATGGTTCACGAGGCCGACGCACCCTTCATCACGCACCCTGAAGGGACCGGGGGAGCGCTTTTCGGGTTCGACCACGTTGCGCCCGAGGCGGACCGCGCGCTTGTCGCCGGAGACGTCGTGGAAGCGGGAGGGCTGGCACTCGAGGTGTTCCATACGCCGGGCCACACCCCCGGTGGCATCTGCCTCTACACTCCCGGCCACCTTTTCAGCGGGGACACACTGTTCGCAGGCAGCGTCGGCAGGACGGACTTCCCGCGCGGCGATAGCCGGGCCCTGCGCGATTCGATCGCATCGCGTATCGCCCCGCTGCCTGATGAGACCGCCGTGCACCCGGGCCACGGGCCCGACACGACCATCGGGCGCGAACGTCGTGTCAACCCGTTCTTCCCGAGGGCCTGAGGATGACGGCCGCGCGTGGTCATCGCCGCCCGCTTCCTGCATAATCGTAAGCCCGCACAACCCCCGGATCCGAGGACGGTGGAGTTCGCCCGATGAACACGCGCGCGCCCAAAGGCACGACCGACATGCTGCCCGCCACTGCGCGCGCGTGGGAGTACCTGGTCCGGACCGCCCAGGAGATGTTCGCGCGCTACGGCTACGAGCCCGTGTACACCCCGCTGTTCGAGCACACGGAGGTGTTTACGCGCGGTATCGGCGAGGCCACGGACATCGTCAG
>JAHYJI010000101.1 GCA_019429145.1 Coriobacteriia bacterium
GGCTGTCCGGATTAGGACCGACGAGTCGAGCTCACCGGGGCGCGCGACCAGCAGTGAGCCCGTGTAGACGCCGCGCGACCCGACCTCGAGCTCGTCGGCGATGCGCACGGCGGCGACCTTGGGCGCCCCGGTGACCGAGCCGCACGGGAACGTCGCTGCCAGCAGGTCGCCCAAGGTCGCACCCGGGCGGAGCGTGCCCCTCACGCGCGAGACCATCTGGTGGCAGTAGGGAGTCGGCACGACCTCCATCAGCGGCGCGACGTGCACGCTGCCGGGCTCGCAGACCCGCCCGAGGTCGTTGCGCTCCATGTCGACGACCATCACGTGCTCGGCGCGCTCCTTCTCGTCGGCGGCGAGTGTGGCGGCGAGCGCGTCGTCCGATGCGCGGTCGGCCCCCCGCGGACGGGTCCCCTTGATCGGCCATATCTCGGCTACGCGTCCGTCCCCGTCCCGCGTGACCCGCACGAACCTCTCCGGAGAGACCGAGGCGAGCTCACGGCCCGGCATGCCGAGGTAGGCCGACATCTCCGCACCGGCGCGCTGCCAGAGCGCCGCGAAGAGCTCCGGCCCGGGCGCGGCGGGCGCGGCGGTGATCGTGCGGGTAAGGTTGAGGACGTAGACGTCGCCCGCCGCGATGCGCTCGCGCACCTCGCGTACCGCCGCCCGGTACGCACGGCCTTCCATCGAGGTGGCAGCGTCACGGACGAGGGGAGCGCCCGGCGCGACGCAGCCCGACCGCGCGGCGCCTCCGGGCCGCGCCGCGGGCGCGTCCGGCCGGGCCTCGCTCCACTCGCGGTAGGTGAACACGGTCGCAGGTCCGTCGTAGGGCACGAGCGCTGCCACGAGCACCGGTTCATCGCTCTCGAACGCCTGCTGCAGCGCGTCACCGACCCCGGCGAGCGAGACGCCCTCGGCAACCTCGGCCGGATCGGCGGCGCGGAGCCCGGCTCCCCCGAACCAGCCCCGCGAACCGGTCGGCGCAAGCACGAGCGGATAGTGGTCCGCGGGCAGGAGCGGCGGTGGCGCCGTCATCACGGACCGCCGGTGCGCTAGTGGCGGAAGTGACGGTGGCCCGTGAACACCATCGCCACGCCGAGCTCGTCGGCGCGGACGATGACCTCCTCGTCGCGCACCGATCCACCCGGCTGGATGACCGCGGTGACCCCGCCGGCCGCACAGACCTCGAGCGAGTCGGCAAAGGGCATGAACGCGTCGCTTGCCGCCACGGCGCCTGTGGCCTTCGGGCCGGCCTGCTCGACGGCGATGCGCGCCGAGTTGACACGGTTCATCTGGCCGGCACCCACACCCACGGTCACGAAGTCCTTGGCGAGCAGGATGGCGTTGGACTTCACCGACTTGGCGCACTTCCAGGCAAAGAGCAGCTGCGCGGTCTCCTCGGCGGTGGGCTTGCGCTTGGTGACCACCCGGAAGCTCGCCGGGTCCTCGGACACCGAGTCGCCCGTCTGGATGAGCATGCCGCCCTCGACCGCGCGCGACTCGTAGTGGCCGCCCGGCTTGCGGATGCCGCCGGTGGCGAGCACGCGCACGTTAGGCTTAGTGGACAGCATCTCGAGGGCCTCGGCCTCGAACTCCGGGGCGATCATCACCTCGACGAACTGGCCGTTGTCGAGGATCCCCTTGACGAGCATCGCCGGCACGGGGCGGTTGAACGCCATCACGCCGCCGAACGCGCTCACCGGGTCGGCGTCGTGGGCGTTGAGGTACGCGGTGGTGATGTCGTCGGCGATCGAGATACCGCAGGGGTTGGTGTGTTTGACGATGACGCACGCCGGCTCGTCGAACTCGCGCACCGCGGACCACGCCGCGTCGGTGTCGAGGATGTTGTTGTAGGAGAGCTCCTTGCCCTGCAGCTGGGTCGAACGGGCAAGCGTATCGGGCTTGCCGTCCACGAAGCGGTAGAACGCCGCCTCTTGATGCGGATTCTCGCCGTAGCGAAGGTCCTGGGCCTTCTCCAGGCGGAAGCGGACCTCGTCGGGGAAGCGGGTCGCGCGGTAGTCGGTCAGGTACATCCAGATGGCGCTGTCGTAGGCGCTCGTGAGGCGGAACACCTCGGTGGCGAGCGCGCGTCGCGTCTCGCGCGTCGTGGCGCCGCCATTCTCGCGCATCTCGGCGAGCACGTCTCCGTACGACGCCGGGTCGGTCACCACGGCCACGCTCGCGAAGTTCTTCGCTGCCGAGCGCAGCATGCTCGGCCCGCCGATGTCGATGTTCTCGATGGCGTCCTCCTCGGTCACGCCCTCGCGCGCGACGGTGGCCTCGAAGGCGTAGAGGTTGACGACGACCATGTCGATCATGCCGATGCCGTGCTCGTCCGCCGCGGCCATGTGCTCGGGAACGTCACGGCGCGCCAGCAGCCCACCGTGAACACGCGGGTGCAGCGTCTTGACCCGGCCGTCCATCATCTCGGGAAAACCCGTCAGGTCGTCGATGGGCCGCACTGCAAGCCCCGCCTCGGCAAGCACCTTGGCGGTCCCGCCGGTCGAGACGATCTCGACACCGAACTCCTCGGCCAGCACCCGGCAGAACTCGACCACACCGGTCTTGTCGGTCACCGAGACGAGCGCGCGCTTGACCTGCACCTGATCCATCGAGAACCTCTCCTGCCCTGTCGTCGTGTGAATATGACACCGGCCGAGGGAGCGCGCCGCATCTGCAGGCGGGCCACCCCGGCCGGTACTACGTCACTCGTTCGATTCTAGCGGGTCGCCGCTCGCGCGGCATCCCGCTCTACTCCATGATCTGTGCCCACGCACCGTCGGTGACGCGGTAGGCCGAGATGGCCTGGTTGAGCGTATCGCCGTTCTCGTCGAACTGGGTGGTGCCCGTCACGCCGTCGTAAACGATGCCCCGGACCGCAGGAACGAGCTCCGCCCGGCTCGGGCCGGATGCGAGCACCGCCTGCACGAAGATCGCGGCGGCATCGTAAGCGTATGAGTCGTAGGCCTCGGGGCCCGCACCGTACTCGGCCTCGTAGGCTGCCTTGAAGTCCTGGCCGCGCGCCTGCTGGTCGAGCGGCAGGCCGAGCATCGTTGCAACGTCACCCTCGGCGTTGGCAGTACCTGCGATGGTGATGTACTCCTCGGAGAAGATGATGTCGCCACCGATGAGCGGCACGGCGAGGTCGCCCTCGTTCATCTGCTTGGAGATCAGCCCGCCCTCGGTGTGCGCGCCGGCGTAGTAGACCGCCTCGGGCTCGAGGCTCTTGAGCCGCGTGACGAGGGCGCTGAAGTCGACCTCGCGCGTCTGGATCGCCTCACGTGCGAGCAGCTCTCCGCCGAGTGTCTCGAAGGTCTTCACGAACTCGTCGGCAAGGCCCTGGCCGTAGGGCGTCGAGTCGTCGACGACCGCCACTCTCGTGTAGCCGAAGTCCTCGAACACGAGCTGGGCAGCGAACGCGCCCTGGGCATCGTCACGCGCGACGATGCGGTTGACCACCGAAAAGCCCTGCGCGGTGATCTGCGGGTTGGACGACACGGTCACCATCGCCATGCCGGCGTCCTCGTAGACCGGTGATGCCGGGATCGTGCACCCGGAGTTGAAGTGACCGATCACGCCGATCACGTCGGTGTCACCCGCGAGCAGGTTGGCGACGTTGACCGCCTGCTTCGGGTCGCCCTGGTCGTCCTCGGCACGGAGCACGAACTCGTAGCCGGCCGAGCGGACCTCCTCGGAGTTGTTGGCCTCCTTGAAGGCGAGCTCGACGGCCCGCTTCATGCCCTGGCCATAGACGGCGTTGTCGCCGGTGAGCGGTGCCGCGAATCCGATCTTCACCTGCGCGCGCTCGACATCGCCGTTGCCCCGGGGCTCTTCGGAGTTGTCCGATCCGCAACCGGCGAGCGCGGTGCCCGCAAGCATCAGGATCGCGATCGCGAGCGCGAGCGCCTTCTTGGTGCGGTATCTCATGAGTCGATCCTCTCGTCACTCCAGCGCGCTGTGTGGCTGGATGGCGCCTGAATCAGGTTTGACGAATATACCAGTTCGGCGCATTCAACGAGAAGAGATCGACCGGATCGTCGCGGAACGTGCTGCACTCCACGAGCGCAACGTATGCCGAGGCCGACGCGACGCTGTTGCGCACCTTCTTCGCGGTCATCTCCGGGATCTCGGGATCGAGCGGCATCATGCGGCGCAGGTTGCGCGCTCGCTCGAACATCGGCGCTACGAAGCTCTCCTCGTAGAAGTGGAGAGCGAAGCGCTCCGCAAGTTCGAAGTCGCACTCCCCGAACATGTCGAGATAGTGGTAGCAGACGAGCGCATGGCTGGCGGTCGAGAACGCCAGCCGCAGGTTCTCGTCTGCGGCTTCCCACTTCCCTTTGCGGGACAGGTCGCTGGCATCGGCGACCCGCTGCCACGCCCGTCTGATGATAGGTTTGACCCGGACCCTGCCCGCGGGCGCCGATGCCAGGATGCCTTCGTCGATAAAGGGCTGCCAGTCCATGAGAGACACTCCCCACCGCTCGGAGTCTGGTACGGGGCTGTGGCGCCCCCTCGCCGCCACAGCCCGCGCATCCATAATGAACGGTGGGTCTTAACAGAATCTTACCTTTTCAGAACGGCCCCTCTATCCTGGCCTTTCTTCCGTCGATGGCGACGCGACCCTCGGCGAGGAGCTGCAAGACCCTCGGATAGAGCCGGTGTTCGGCCTCGTGGATCTTGGCCTCGAGGGACTGGATCGTGTCGTCCTCGGCCACCTCGACGACCTCCTGCGCGATGATCGGCCCCTCGTCGAACTTCTCGTTCGCGAAGTGGATGGTCACGCCGGTGACCTTCACCCCGTACTCGAACGCCTCGCGGATGCCCGAGGGCCCCGCAAACGAGGGCAGGAGCGACGGGTGGATATTGACGACCCGGTCCGGGAAGGTGTCGAGTACTTCTTTGGAGAGCAGCCGCATGTAGCCGGCCATGGCGACCACGTCGACCTCGTATTCGAGGAGCACGTCGCGGATGGCCTCGTTGTAGGCGCGAAACGTCGTGTACTCGGTCCGGTCGATCCAGACGGCCGGCACGTCTGCCTTGCGAGCCCGCTCGAGACCGTACGCGTTCTCCTTGTTCGAGATCACCACGGCGACCTCGGCGTCCAGGCGCCCCTCTTCCGTCGCGTCGATGATGGCCTGGAGGTTGGTTCCGCTGCCGGATATGAGCACGCCGATGCGCATACGATCGGATTCCATGCGATGACCCTCCGTCGAGTCCGGATGTACCGTCCACACTGCCTAGCGTATCAGGGAGTACCGTCGGTGAGCAGTCCGGCGATGGTGCGGCGCGCCACGTCGAGGGCCTCGCACGCGTGCTCGATCTGCTCGCCGGTCGCAGCCTGCTCGAACTCAAGGACCGCCCGCTCGAGCAGCCAGAAGGCATCGCGCAGGCGATGGATCCGTGCGTAGGCGTCCGGCTCCGGAACGCACTCGCCATCGAGGGCTGACTCATCGAGTGGGCGGCCGGGCCCACCAGCGACTCCCCCCTGCAGACGATACCCTGCGCCGCGCACCGTACAGACCAGGCCTTCCGCGTCTGCCAGCGCGAGCTTTCGACGCAGATGCGCCACGTGTACGCGCACCGAGTCGGGACTGAAGTCGGTCTCCCACTCCTCGCCATCCGCCAACTGTTCTGCGGAGTAGATCCATCCGGGATGCGAGGCTAGGCGCATGAGTATGTCGAACTCGCGCGCGGTCAGGTCGACGGGCCGTCCCTTTACGAGCGCGAGTCTCTCGTGAGGGAACAGCTCGATCCCACACGCGGCAATCGAGTCTGAGGTCGCCATCGGTGCCCCTCGAGTCAAGGCTTCTACACTGATGTACCCACGCGCCAAACACTCACCGTGCCTCTCCGGCGTAAACGTTGGCTTTGCGATACGTTGCGCACCGCTTTCCCCTCGATGTGAATACTCCCTTGCGAGGGAGCTTCCGCATACCCGGGACACCGGGAGGAGGTGTCAACGATGCTGATCTCCAAGCCTGCCAGGGCGCTCCTGATCTGCGTATGCCTCGTCCTGCTCCTTGTGGCGTATCCGCTGACCGCGGCGGCTGTCGACGCATACCGCGGAGACAGGGGAGCCTACTGCGAGGAAGGATTCGGCTGCGCATGCCCCTACCGCGGTCTCAGAGAGAGTTACTGCGAGGAGGGTCTGGGCTGCGTGCAGTCCCTCTACCGTGGCGAGAGGGACAGCTACTGCGAGGAAGGACTTGCCTGCGCATGCCCCTACCGCGGTCTCAGGGAGAGTTACTGCGAGGAGGGTCTCGCGTGCGCCGAGTGCCCCTATCGCGCTCGCGCTACCGGCTACTGCGAAGAGGGACTGGGCTGCGTGAGGTAGGCGCCGTAACGACTACCGGTAGCGTACCCCGCCCGTGCCTTCGACGATCTCGCCGATCTCGAAGACGCGCTCCCCGGCCGCCTGAAGCATCGCGGCCGCCCGTGGTGCGTGGGCGGGCGAGACCACGATCATGAAGCCCACACCCATGTTGAACGTGCGGTACATCTCGTCG
>JAHYJI010000102.1 GCA_019429145.1 Coriobacteriia bacterium
CGGTCGCCTGCGGCCCCGCCTCGACAAAAGGGAGACCGAGTGCCGCGGTCAATCCGAGACCAAGCGATGCAATCAGCCGTTCGGCGATGACCGACGCGGCGCCTCCGGGTGCGTCATCGAGGTCCTTGCCGACGTCCCAGGCCCGCACCACATCACCGCCGACCGATGTTGGCAGGAAGTTGTTGAAGAAGAGCCCGACCAGGTAGTGGCGCGTCAGGCGCACGATCCCGACGGAGTAACCGCGCGCACGCAACAGCAGCAACCACTTGTACGCGGAGAGCACGATCGCCGCATAGACGGCCCCGAAAGCCGCGAGGAACCAGGCGGGATCGAGCGAGAGGATCGCGGCGAGCACATCGGCGGGCGGCACCCGGCTGAAGACGAGGGCCAGCGCGACGATGCTGACCGCAGCCCGGATCAACGTGCCGGCGCGGCCTCCCCCGAAGGACACCGGCGGGGCCTCGACGACCGTCGTGTCAACCGGCCCCGTCACTGAGAGCCGACATCTGCTGGGGCGTCGAGCGCACTGGCCACGCGTGCAGCCTCGGTGCGCGCCTTGAGTCGCGCCAGGTAGTAGGGCCTGATCGTGGCCCCGGCCACGAACACAACCGCCGTGAACAGGAAGATCAGGAACAGGATCCGCACGCTTCCGGTCAGGTTCTGACCCAGATAGGAGTAGACAAGCGTGGCCGGAAGCTGCCCGATCCCGGTGGCGATGAAGAAGCGCCTGAAGCTGATAGACGTCAGCCCGGCCCCGTAGCTGATGAGGTCGAAGCTCACAAAGGGCAGTAGCCGCGCGATCAGCACCGTCCGGTCCCCGTAGCGCTGGAAGAAGAGGTCCGAGACCTCCAGCGCCCCGCTTCCGCCCGCGAGCTTTTCCACCGCCGGACGGCCGAACGACCGGGCGATCCAGAAGCAGATGGCGGCACCGGCCATCGCGCTCGACCATGAAAGCAGGGCGCCCCAGGCCCAGCCGAACAACAGGCCGTTGGCAAACGTGATCACGAAGGCCGGCAGCGGCGCCGCTATCGACTGCAGGATCATCAAGAGCGATGAGACCACCGGCGCCCAGACCCCGAAGCTGAGCAGGTAGTCACGGACGAAGAGGATGTTGCCGCTGGCCAGCACGTCCACCGCCCCGGCAACCCACTCACGGATGCCGGGAACGAACGCGTACGCGGCTCCGGCCACGGCTACGGCGACCGCACCGGTCGCCAGCTGGCGCTTGCGTTCCTTCGAGACCGTTCCCATCGGTATTCGGTCCCTCTCGCGCCAGATGATCCAGGCGAGTATGGCCACGCCGAGAACCCCGAACACGAGCCGGTATGCAAGGAGCGCGTCATCGGGGACATCGCTCGCGTAGACCGTGAAGAAGACGACACTCGGCACGGTACCCACGGCCGTCCAGAGTGTGAACTCCCGCCATCCGACCCGGCTGGCCCCGAACGCATATGACACGAGGTCTTGCGGAACGAGCGGCACGAGCCGCAACCCGAGCAGCACCCAGCGGGCGATGCCGCGCGACTCGGGAAGCGCGCCACGCCTGGCCCGTGCCGCAGTCAGCGGTATGCCGGCGATCGCGCGCGATATGCCGAATGCAGCCAGAGCGCCGAGTACGAGACCGATCCATGCCGAGAGGCCCCCGACAACGGGGCCGAACACGTCGGCCGCCGCACGGATCAGCGCCTCGGAGGGCAGCGGAACCAACACCGCCTGCCAGACCGCGAGAACGATGACAGAGAGTACGGACTCGCGGCCCCAGGTGCCGAGGAATATGCGCACCGACGAGACCTCTTCGGTTCCCAGCACGTTGCCGGCGATGCGCGCGAGCATGGCGACCTGCGGCAGCGCGAAGAATGCGGCGGCGAAGGCCAGGCCCGCCAGCGCGACGAGAAGAGCGGGCAGCCAGGGCCGCGTGTAGGGGGCGCCCGCCTGAGCGGGCCGCTCCCCGGCGTGTCGGGTCGATCGGCTCACTACTCTACGGGCAGATCAGGGTTGCCCGCCCACGTGTAGAACGACGCGTCGTAGTTCCTGGCGTTCTCGTAGCCGAGCATACGGGCGAGCAGCGACATGTGCGCCGAGCGGATTCCCTTGGTGCAGTAGAAGACGTACTCGGCGGCCTTGTCGTCCACGCCGGCGCCCTCGAGCAGCGCCAGCAGCTCTTCGTCACTCTTCACCGTCCCGTCGACGTTGAAGACCTCGGGATACGGGATGCTCACGGCACCGGCGATCTGGCCGCCGCGTGCCTCGCCGAAGTCGGTCGCGCCCTCGTACTCCTTGGTGGAGCGGGAGTCGACGATGGTGAAGGCTTCGAGGTCCGCCGAAAGCTCATCGGTGGTGACGTTGTACTCGGCCAGATCGTCCACGACGGCAACGGTCGTCGCCTCGAGCGTAACTGCATCGGTCGTGGTCTCGTTGCCGGCCGCCACCCATGCCGGGTAGCCACCGTCGAGCATCAGACTGTCGTCGATACCCACGGCTCGCAGCATCCACACGATGCGGCCGTCCTCGCCCCAGCCGGTCGGATCCGTGTACACGACGATCGTCTTGCTGGCGTCCACGCCAAGTTCGCCGAGCTTCGCGCCGATCTCGTCCACCGGCAGCAGCGTGCCCCACTCGGGATCGCCGGGAGCACCCTCGCCCACGGAAGCGAACGTCTGCCAGGGGGCGTTGATCGCACCGGCGAGGTGGCCGGCAGCGTACGCCTCAGGTGAGCGGGCGTCGATGATCACGAACGACTCCATGCCCGCAGCGAGCTCAGGGATCGAGATCAGGTACTCGTCACGTGCCGAGACGGGCTCTTCAGCAGCCGGTCCCTCGGCAGCCGGTCCCTCGGGCTCCTCGGACCCTCCGTTCGAGCCGCAGCCCGCAAGGCCGCCGAGCATGCCGAGCGCAAGTACGAACGAGAGCAGTATGACCAGCCATCTGTTCTTCACGCTTGTCCTCCTTGTGCTCCCGGCGCGAGGACCGGGGGTGGCCAGCATTCGATGGAGGACATTCTATCGCCTTATGACTGCGATAACAATCCGCTAATGACTAGGCCGGGAGAAGCGCCCCTCCGCAGCTGCTGCCCGCCCCGGCGATGCAGCCGAAGCAGTGATCGGCGTAGCGGATACGGCGTCGCGCAAGGGTGGCGCTGTCGAACTCGGCGATGGTGAGCGGCGCGCCTTCGGTGACGGCCAGACCAAGGACCTGGTTGAAGTCGCAGTCGTACAGGGTGCCGTCGAACGCGACAGACACCATCGAACGGCACATGACCGAGGCGGCCACGTCCGCGTTGCAGGCCTGCCGTATCCGCTCGGCGTACTCCTCGCGTCGGCCCGTGGTGTCCAGCTGATGAGCGAACCGGTTGATCGGCATGTTGTTGATCGCGAGAAGCCGGTTGAACGACACCCCGTATCGTTGCTCGAGCTCCCGCCGGTAGTCGCCTTCAAGTGCGTGCTGGTTGCCGGCGAGACCGAACCCTGTCGGGTTGTGGACGAGATCGAGCGAAAGCCCGGTGCCGGCGCACCCGTAGCCCTCGGCGTTGAGCAGCCGCAAGCTCTCGATGCTCTTCTCGAAGACCGACGGTCCCCGTTGCGCGTCGGTGTTCTCGGCCAGATAGCAGGGAAGCGAGCAGGCGAGGGAGACCCCGTTCCCGGCGAAGAAGCGGGGCAGATGGCGCATCGCCGCTCCGGTCAGCGGATGGGGGTCGAGTGTGACCGTGAGGTTGTGCCGGACGAGCACCTTACGTCCCAGCGCGCGGATGCCCGAGACGAGCCGCTCGAACTCGGGATGCAGTTCCGGAGCGCCCCCGGTCAGGTCGACGGTGGAGATGCCCGGGGTCCGCTCCACGACCGCCAGGCACGCATCGATGGTGGCGGCCGACATCATCTCGGTGCGCGCGGGCGACGCGTCGACGTGACAGTGAGCGCACGCCTGGTTGCACAGTCGCGTGATGTTGAGCTGCAGCGTTTCGATGGGCAAGGGGCTCAGATCGAGGTCATGCTCCTCGCATAGCTGGTGGAAGGCTGCTGACATCCCGCCTCCTAGAACTCGCAGCCTTCAAGCCGGTCGAACACCACGCCGGCCCGGGTCAGGAAGGCCCTCGGCTCGAAGATGGCGTCGAGCTCCTCGGCACAGATCGGGAACTCCGGATCGGCGTCGAGGCGCTTGCGGAAGTCAGGTCCGCTGCGCGCGTTCTGGATGTCGTCCCAGACCTGCATCGCGTTGCGCTGCACGATGGCGTATGCGTCCTCACGCATGATGCCGGCGCTCACGAGCGCGAGCAGCACCCGGCTGGAGTAGATGAGCCCGCGCGTGGCCTCGAGGTTGGCGAGCATGCGCTGCGGGTAGAGGACGAGGCCGTCGAGGACCCACGCAAGCTTGCCGAGCAGGTAGTCCAGCGCGATCGTCGAGTCGGCGAGGACGACGCGCTCAGCGCTGCTGTGCGAGATGTCGCGCTCGTGCCAGAGCGCCACGTTGTCGAATCCCACCTGCGCGTTGGCCTTGACGACGCGCGCCAGACCGCACACGCGCTCGGCGGTGATGGGGTTGCGCTTGTGCGGCATCGCCGAGGAACCCTTCTGGCCGGCGGCGAACGGCTCCTCGGCCTCGAGCGTGTCGGACTTCTGCAGCGCGCGCACCTCGGTCGCGATCTCCTCGGCAGTGGCTGCGACAGTGGCGAGCACCGCAAGGAACTGCGCGTGACGGTCGCGCGGGATGACCTGGGTAGAGAGCGGCTCGGGGGTCAGGCCGAGCTTCTCGCAGACGTACTCCTCGACGAACGGGTCGATGTTGGAGTAGCTGCCCACCGCGCCGCTGATCGCGCCGACCGCAACGACCTCACGGGTGTGATCGAGCCGGTCGAGCGCGCGCCTGCATGCCCACGCCCAGCGAGCGAACTTCATCCCCATCGTCATCGGCTCGGCGTGGATACCGTGGGTGCGGCCCACGCAGAGCGTGTCCCTCTCCTCCAGCGCCCGGCGCTTGCAGATCTCGCCGATACGCCGGACATCTGCTATCAGGATGTCGGTGGCCTGCTTCAGCTGGTAGCAGAGCGCCGTGTCCCCGAGGTCGCTGGAGGTCATGCCGTAGTGCACCCACTTAGAGGGCTCGCCGATGTGCTCGGCCATATTGGTGAGGAAGGCGATGACGTCGTGGTTGGTTTCGGCCTCGATCTCCTCGATGCGCTCGACCTCGAAGGCGGCTCGCTCGCGGATGGCAACGGCATCCTCGTGCGGCACGATGCCGAGCTCGGCCTGCGCCTCGGTGGCCAGGACCTCGATCTCCTTCCAGATCTCGAACTTGTTTTCGAGCTCCCAGATGCGGGACATCTCGGGGCGTGAGTAGCGGGGGATCATGGTGTCGTTCCTCCTCCTCGGTATGCGTCGCGTACAGGATACGCGATTGAGGCCCGGCGGCTGACGAGCGCACGCAGTCCCCGTTGTCCCCGGGCGTTGCGCGCTACTCCGTCGCTCCCCGCGCTCCCCACAGCAACGCGACGCTCGCCGCAATCCCCACCAGCGTCCACGCACCCCACACCGGTACCTGCGCGGCTGCACCCTCCACGCCCCGTACCGCCCCCACGGCCGAGCCCGCTGTGAGCACGAGCGTGTACGTCGCGCCCTTCAGGTTCATGATGGCGCCAAGGATGTAGCCCCACGGGTGCCGACGCCACAGCAGCGCGGCGCCGATCAGGAAGAACGGGACCATGAAGGTCAGGTCGAGCGAGGCGATAAGCGTGAAGGCCTCCTCGCCGATGGCGGGCTCGACTCCGGAGAAGACCCATCCGGCCCACTGAGCGGTCCAGGCGATCGTCAGTCCCGCGCCAGTGAGAAGCATGTACGCGCTGATCCATCGCACGGGTGTGCGGGGGCCGAAGTGGGCCGCCACCGCATCGGCATCGAGGCGTCCCAGAGCGAGCGCCAGCGCGATGACCGGCAGAACGAACAGGGCCGCATAGAGCAGGAAGAGTTCGTTCATCCGCGCGCCGAACAGGTAGAACGCGTAGTTGTAGACCGCGTAGCCCAGCATCGCATACCAGACGAGCTCTCCCCGGAGCGAGCCGCGACGAGCGAGAACGAGCGCGACGACCAGCGTCGGCACGGCGATCAACAGGGTGACGAGGTCGTTGCCGAACCACGCCGCCTTCGCCCACTCGGCATCCCGGTACAGGCCGGGAGACAGCAAGCCGGCCAGCGATGCCACCGCCATGAGGCACGCGAGCGCCCAGGTGAGCCGCTCGGCGATACGGTGGCCAGGCCCCACGTTTCGATCGAGCATCCGCCTACACCGTCAGCTTGGGCGCGACGCCCGCGGTCCACGCATCGATCGCATCCCAGTCGCGGTGGTCACCCTGGGGCGCCTTCATCGCCTTGAGAACGGTGCGTTCGACGAGGTTGAACTGTTTGGGCTCGAACCAGCCGCCGAACAGCCCGATGGCTACCGGCTCGATGCCCGACTCCGCCAGGACCGGGTCGGTGTACGCGCGGACCTCATCG
>JAHYJI010000103.1 GCA_019429145.1 Coriobacteriia bacterium
AAACGGGGACGCGTGGGACCGCTACCTCGTGCGCATGGAGGAGATGCGGCAGGCAGCGCGCATGTGCCGTCAGTGCATCGACGGGCTGCCCGAAGGCGATGTGATGGCAAAGGTCCCCAGGGTGCTCCGCCCGCCGGCGGGAGAGACCTACGCGTGCGTGGAGTCGCCCCGCGGCGAGCTCGGCGTTCACCTGGTAGCTGACGGCTCCGACACGCCCTACCGGTTCCACTACCGGGCCCCGTCGCTCTTCGCGATGCAAGTCCTCGAGGAGATACTCCCCGGTCACCTGCTCGCTGACGCCATCATGCTGATCGGCAGTGTGGACATCGTCCTCGGGGAGATAGACCGATGAGTCAGGTGCTCGCCCCCATACTGCCCGTGCTGGCGGCTATCGGCCTCATGCTGGCCAACGGTGTGGTGCTCATCTACATGCTGCGCAAGGTGCTCGGTCACCTGCACCTGCGGCTCGGTCCGGTCCACGTGGGCCCCAAGGGCGTCGTCCAGACCACGGCAGACGTCCTGAAGCTGCTCTCCAAGGAAGACGTCAAGCCTAACGGGGTCGATCGCTGGATGTACGTGCTGGCGCCGGTGATCGTGTTCGTGCCGTCGCTCATGGCCTACGCAGCATTGCCGTTTTCTGAGACGCTGCGCATCACGCGGCTCGACACCGGTCTGCTCTACACGTTCGCGGTGCTCTCCGTGGTCCCGCTCGGTGTGATCATGGCGGGATGGTCCTCGGCGAACAAGTACGCGCTCATCGGGGCGTTGCGAGCGGCGGCGCAGCAGGTCGCGTACGAGGTCCCGCTGCTACTGTCGGTGCTGCCGGTGGTGATGATCGTCGGCTCGATGGACCTTGCCGAGATCGTGGCGTTCCAGACCGGCGTGTGGCTGGGAGTGGTTCCGAGGTGGTTCGTGGTCCTGCTCATCCCCTCGTTCGTCATCTTCATGATCGCGGCGCTGTGCGAGCTCAACCAGACGCCCTTCGACATGTCCGAGGCCGAGTCCGAACTCGTGTCCGGCTTTGCCACCGAGTACTCGTCGATGAAGTTCGGCCTGATCTTCCTCTCCGAGTTCAGCAACTCGTTTGTCATCTCGGCGCTCGCGGTCACGCTCTTCTTCGGCGGGTGGACGCTGCCGTTCGTTCCGGATTCGGTGCTCGCGCCGATCGCCCCGGTGGTGTTCGTCTTGAAGACCTACATCGGCATCTTCGTCTTCATGTGGATACGCGGGACGCTGCCCCGCGTGCGCATCGACCACCTCATGAACCTCGGCTGGAAGTGGCTTATCCCGATCTCGCTTGCGTGGCTGATGCTCGTCGGCGTTGTCGTGAAGCTCGTGGCTCCCGGGGGTGTCGCCTGATGTGGGGCAAGGGCATCCTCACCGGTATGCGTATCACGATGCGCAACATGCTGCGCGGGCCGATCACCGTGAAGTACCCCTACGAGAGGCTCGAGATCCCCGAGCGTGCCCGATGGGCGGTCGCGCCAAAGTACGACGGGGAGGGCAAGCCGAAGTGCACTGCGTGCATGGCGTGCGTACGCGCGTGCCCGGACCACATCCTCGATCTCGAATTCACGACCCGCGAGGACAAGAGCAAGCACATCGAGCGCTACTCCTACGAGATCGGCGCGTGCATGATGTGCGGCCTGTGCGTGGAGGCCTGCCCGTTCGATGCGATCGAGATGAGCCACGACTACGAGCTGGCGCGGCTGGACCCGGCGCAGCTCACCTACGATCTGCTCGCCGACGTGGACGCGGCACCGGTCAAGCGCGCCCGTCCCGCGACCGCACCGAAGGCCGAGGCTGCCCCGGACGAGCCCGCCTCGACGGAAGCCGCCCCGGCCGAAGCCGCCCCGGCCGACCCCGTCGGGAAGGAGGCGACCGATGAGTGAGAGCGTGAACGGCGTGGCCTTCGTTATCCTCGCGTTCGCCTCGATCGGCGGCGCGGTGGGGATGCTCACGACGCGCAACATCATCCACGCCGCGTTCTGGCTGCTCGAGGTCATGGTGGCGGTCGGCGGTCTCTACCTGCTGCTCTCCGCGGAGTTCCTCGCTGTCGTGCAGATCCTCATCTACGCGGGAGCGGTCTCGGTCCTGATGCTCTTCGTGATCATGCTCACCCTGCGCCGCCGCGAGGACTCCGTGCGCCCGGTCGAGGTGTCGATCGGCGGCGGGATCCTGGTTGCGGTCTTCGGAACGGTGATGTACGTGGCGATCGCCCGGTACGGCGACCGCGTCGGTGAGATGCCGATCGTCGTCCCGGACACCGCTGCCCTCGGCGAGCTGCTCTTCACGCAGTGGGCACTGCCCTTCGAGGTCGCGTCGCTCGTCTTGCTGGTGGCGCTCGTGGGCGCCGTGTGGTGGTCGAGGGAGGGGGATGACCGGTGACGATCGGACCCTCGGCCTTCCTCGGACTCGCCGCCGTGCTCTTCGCGCTCGGTCTCTACGGTGCCGTAGCCCGTCGCAGCGCGGTCATGGTGCTGATGTCGCTCGAGCTCATGGCGGTAGCGGTCAACCTCAACATGGTCGCGCTCTCGCGCTTCGTCACGCCGACCGAGATGACCGGCCAGTTCTTCGCCATCTTCACGATGGTGGTCTCGGCGGCCGAGATCGGTCTCGGACTGGCGCTCGTGCTCGCGATCTACCGCCAGACCCGCTCCATCGAACTGTCCTCCATCGACTCGCTGAAGGGGTAGCGTGGCCTACGTCGCTCTCATACCCTTGCTCCCGGCGCTGGCCTTCGCGGTCATGGCACCGCTCTCGCGGGTCGTGCGCAACCGCGTGCGCTGGCTCGGCGTCGCGGGCGTGGGCGGCGCGCTGCTGCTCTCGCTGGTCGCGTTCGCCTCCGTGTGGCCGGGCGGGCACGAGGGTGAGGCGGCGTACCACGCTTCCTGGCCGATCGCGCAGGTAGGCGGGGTCGACCTTTCGCTCGGCATCCTGCTCGACCCGCTCGCCGCCATCATGCTGCTCGTGGTCACCATCGTCGGCGTGTGCGTGCAGGTCTATTCGCTCGGCTACATGCACAGAGACGAGCGGGTGGGATGGTACTTCGCCGTGCTCACGCTCTTCACGGCGGCGATGCTCGCGCTCGTGCTCTCCGACAACTTCCTCATGTTCTACATGGCGTGGGAGGTCATGGGGCTCTGCTCGTACCTGCTCATCGGGTTCTGGCACGAGCAGGAAGCGCCGAGGAAGGCATCGCAGAAGGCGTTTCTCACCACGCGTGTCGGAGACGTCGGCTTCGCGATCGGGCTCGCGATCATGTACGCGACGGTCGGCTCGTTCGACTTCGACGTCGTGCTCGGCTCCGCAGGCGCCTGGGCCCCGGGTGTCGCGACCGCGGTGGCCCTGCTGCTGCTCTTCGGTGCGATGGGCAAGTCGGCACAGGTGCCCCTGCACGTCTGGCTGCCCGACGCCATGGCGGGCCCGACACCTGCCTCGGCGCTCATCCATGCGGCGACCATGGTCGCGGCCGGCGTCTTCCTCGTGGCCCGGGCGCTGCCGATCTTCGAGGCGAGCGGGGTGGCCCTCACCGTCACCATGGCGGTCGGAGCGATCACCGCGCTGCTCGGAGGGCTGCTCGCCGCGGTGCAGCACGACGTGAAGAAGGTGCTGGCCTACTCGACGATCAGCCAGCTGGGGTACATGTTCCTCGCCATCGGCGCCGGCGGGGCGATCGCCGGCATGTTCCACCTCGTGACACACGCGTTCTTCAAGTCGCTGCTCTTCCTCGGCGCGGGTGTCATCATCCACGCTGCTCACACCCAGGACATGCGCGAGATGGGCGGGCTCGCACGCCATCTGCCGGTGACGTCGGTCACCTTCGGCATCGGCGCTCTCGCGCTTGCAGGCATCTTCCCGTTCTCCGGGTTCTGGTCCAAAGACGAGATCCTGTATGCCGTGTGGAACGACGGGCACTACGTCACGTTCGCCGTCGCGCTGATGGCGGCGTTCGTGACCGCCTTTTACGTGGCGCGCCTGTGGTTCCGTGTCTTCACCGGCCCGGTGCAGACCGAGAACCTCGCCGAGGGGCACACCGAGATGCTCGTTCCGATGGGAGTGCTCGCCGCGATCACTGCGGTCATCGGCTTGACGGCCCCGCGCTTCTCGGAGTTCCTCGGCCATGCGGGACACTGGCCCGATCCGGCGATGGCTGTCTCGTCGAGCGTCGTGGCGCTCTCCGGTCTCGCGCTGGGTTGGTGGGCATACGGGCGCACGCGCCTCGTGCTCAACACGCGCTCGCTCAAGGAGCGAAGCGGCCACGCCTACACCGTGCTCACGCAGAAGTACTACTTCGACGTCACGTACGAGCACTTCATCATCCGCCCGTACATGCGCGCAGCCGAGTCCCTCTCCCGCTTCGACGGCAGCGCCATCGACGGCGCCGTGAACGGAGCGGCTGGGGCCTGGAAGCGCCTGACCGAGGTCGCGTGGAGCTTCGACGGCCGCGTCATCGACGGGTTCGTCAACGGTGTAGCGCGCGCCGCCCGTGCATCGGGTGGCGCACTTCGCCGTATCCAGGCGGGTCGGGTGCAGACCTACCAGCGCTATGTCCTGGGAGCGCTCGTGCTCCTCATGCTGTGGATCGTGGTGAAAGGGGCCTAGGGGATGTTGCCACTCCTGACGACTATCGTGTTTCTGCCGCTCGTTGGTGCGGCGGTCACCGCACTCCTGCCCAGGGAGCGCGCCGACCTGCCGCGTCTTGTAGCGCTCGTCGTCTCCCTGGTCGACCTCGCGCTCGTGCTCTGGCTCGTGGTGCGCTTCGATGTCGCCGGCGGACTGCAGTTCATCGAGCGGGCGCGCTGGATCCCCGAGGCCAACATCCAGTACTTCCTCGGCGTGGACGGCATCTCGTTGCCGCTGCTCTTCCTCTCGGCGCTGCTGTTGCCGATCGCGATCCTCGCCTCGTGGAAGGTTTCCGAGAGGCCCGGCTTCTACTTCACGATGATCCTGCTGCTCGCGGTAGGCATGAACGGAGTGTTCGTCGCGCTGGACTTCGTGCTCTTCTACGTGTTCTGGGAGCTCGTGCTGGTGCCGATGTACTTCCTCATCGGGGTGTGGGGCGGGCCGAGGCGCGAGTACGCGGCGATCAAGTTCTTCCTCTACACGCTCTTCGGCTCGGTGTTCATGCTCGTCGGTATCCTCGCGCTGTACCTGCACCCGGCGGGCGGCACGTTCGACATGACCGTGCTGGCCTCGTCGACCGGTCTTCCCGCGAGCTTCCAGTGGTGGGTCTTCGCCGCGTTCTTCCTCGGCTTCGCGGTCAAGGTGCCGGTCTTCCCGTTTCACACGTGGCTGCCTGATGCCCACGTCGAGGCGCCGACGGCCGGCTCGGTCCTGCTCGCCGGCATCCTGCTGAAGATGGGAACGTACGGGTTCGTGCGCGTCAGCCTGCCGATGCTGCCTGAGGCCGCGGAGTCATGGGCGTGGTTCGTGGCACTTCTGGGCGTGATCTCGATCCTGTACGGAGCCGCCGTGGCCTTCGCCCAGACCGATCTGAAGAAGCTCGTCGCCTACTCGTCGGTGTCGCACATGGGCTTCGTGATGCTCGGCATCGCAGCCGGTACACCGGAGGGTCTCAACGGCGCTGTGGCGATCATGTTCGCTCACGGGGTCATCACGGGCATGCTCTTCCTGCTGGTGGGCATGGTCTACGAGCGCACCCACACCCGCACGATCGCCGACGTTTCGGGGCTCTCTAAGCAGGCTCCGGTCGCTGCGGGAATGCTCGCCTTCGCATCCTTCGCTTCGCTCGGCCTGCCCGGACTGGCCGGATTCGTCGGCGAGTTCCTGAGCCTGGTGGGCGCGTGGCGCTCCGAGCTCGTTGCGCCGGGCTTCGTGGTAGCGGCTGCCATCGGTGTGCTGCTTGCGGCGGCCTACATGCTCTGGATGGTGCAACGGACCGTGCTCGGTGCGCCGAGCAGTGCGGTCGAGGGCATCACCGACCTGAACCGCCTGGAGATCGGGATACTGATCCCCCTCGTGGTGATCACCGTGGTCATGGGGGTCTACTGGTCGAGCATCCTGCGCTACGTGGACCCTGCGGTCACCGCGCTTCTCGCGACGATGGGAGCGGTCTAGATGCTCTCGGGTTACTGGCACTTTGTCCCGGAAGTACTCGTCGTAGCGGGTGCGCTGGCAGCGCTCTTCGGTGAGTTCCTGCCCGGGCGCGACAAGGGAGCCGCATATATCGCTGCCGCTCTCGCCGGGGTCGCAGCGCTTCTCGTGGCTGCTGGCGGCACGGGGGGGCCGATGGTGTTCGGACAGGTGGAGCCCGATGGCGTCGCGCGCTTCGCACGCACGGGCGTCGCGGGGCTTACCGCGGTCTGGGCGCTGTGGGTCGCAGGCAGAGGGATGTCGGACGAGCGCCGACGCGATGCGGTCGCTCTCGCGCTCTTC
>JAHYJI010000104.1 GCA_019429145.1 Coriobacteriia bacterium
AGATCCTGGGGACGTGGCTCTGGACCACCGGCTCGCTCATCTCTCGCCGCCGGCCCGTCAAGGCGCACGCCGTGGTCGCGACCGGCTACGAGATGCTCGTCGCCGGGGGGATCCTGCTAGCCCTCGGCGTTGTCCTCGGCGAGGTCCCCCGGATTTCGGGAATCTCCGCCGGGGGCCTCTGGGCGCTGGCGTACCTCACGATCTTCGGATCGTGTATCGCGTTCACCGCGTTCGTGTGGCTGCTCGCGACGGTGCCGACGTCCAAAGTCATGACGTACACCTACGTCAACCCGGTGGTCGCGGTATTCCTCGGCTGGGCCGCTGGGACCATCGGCCTGATCGGCACGCCGGAGCCCGTCGACGTCTGGGTGATCGCCGGGATGCTCGTCATCGTCGTCGGGGTGGCGCTGACCACGACCGCGCCCACGCGTCCGCCGCGCGTGAGGCCGGCCGGTGACGGCCCGCGGGTCGTGGCAGAACCTGCGCTGTCAGAACCGCCCGCGTGAGCGGATCGGACACTCCACACCATCTCCACACGGCCTTCACCGTCCCTGCGTGACCGCAGGGGATACTGAACTCACATCGCCGATTGATGTGAGGGGTGAGCTCGATGACCTTCGGACCGGTTCTCATACTGGTGCTCGGTATGCTCGCCATGTACGCGATACACAACACCCGCGTGCTTGCCCGGGCAGACGCGCTGCCCGTCCCGGCCTCCACGCCCGCCGATGGAGCGCTCCGGATCTCTCGTCGCCGGCTCGCTACCGGCGAGATCGATACCGTCGAGTTCGAGCGTATTCGAACCGTGCTCTGCGGATGATGACCACGGCTCTACGGCTGTAGCCCCGCAGCCTCTTCTTCTCTTCCCCCTTCACGCGAGAACGGGCTCCCGGCAACGGGAGCCCGTTCTCGCGTGAAGGCCGCACTACATCGCCGACACCGCTACAATCGTAGAATCACTCCGAGAATCATCTCGTCCCGCGTCGACCCGCCGAGGAGGACCGTGTCAAGCGCACTGCTGCGCGCCTTGCGTTTCATGCGGGCCTACCGCCTGACGGCGGCAGCCGCGGTCTTCGCCGTACTCGCCGCATCCGCCGCGGATCTCGTCTCCCCCCAGATCCTGCGCGCGATCATCGACAGGGGCATCGCAGGCGGAGAGACAGCGCTCATCTGGAGGGGCGCACTCGGATTGATCGGCGTGGCCGTTCTGGGAGGGCTTGCGAGCTTCCTTCAGGGGTTCCTGTCCGCCAAGGCGAGCCACGGCGCGGCGTTCGACATGCGCAACGCCATCTTCGACAAGCTGCAGCGGCTGTCGTTCTCCTACCACGACCGCGCCAGTACCGGCCAGCTCATCACGCGGGTGACAAGCGACGTCGACCTCGTACGCGAGTTCGTCGGCGGCGGGCTGGTACAGGCGGTCTCGGCCGTGCTCCTGCTCATCGGCGCGGTGGTCCTCCTGTTCTCGATGAACGCCGTGCTGGCCCTGGTGGCGTTCTCGGTCGTTCCGGGGACGCTCCTCGTCCTGTTTCTGTTCGTGCGCCGCCTCGGTCCGATGTTCCGCCTGTCGCAAAAACGGCTCGGCGCGCTCAACGCGGTCCTGCAGGAGAACATCGCGGGCGCGCGAGTCGTGCGCGCGTTCGCGCGGGAAGACTTCGAGATCGCTCGCTACCGGGCGGCGGACGAGGCCCTGCTCGAACAGGGGCTGTCGGTACGGCGCACCGTGGCAAACGCCTTCCCGCTGCTCTTCGCGGTCGGGACCTTCGGGGTGGGCGTCGTGACCGTGGCAGGGGCGGTCCAGATCATCAACGGTACGCTCACCGTCGGTGAACTCGTCGCGTTCACGTCCTACCTCTTCCTCCTCCTCTCGCCGCTCTACATCATCGGCTTCGGGGCACAGTCCATCGCGCGCGCGAGCGCGAGCGCCGAGCGGCTCTTCGAGGTGCTCGACGCACCGGTCGACGTCGAGGAGAAGCCCGGCGCGACCGCACTCGGCCAGACCCGGGGGCAGGTGGAGTTCCGCGACGTCCACCTGCGCTATCCCGGCGACACCCGCGAGACACTTGCGGGCGTAGCGTTCTCGGTCGAGCCGGATACCATCGTCGCTGTAGTAGGCGCCACCGGGTCGGGCAAGACGAGCGTCGTCAACCTCATCCCCCGCTTCTACGACGTGAGCGAAGGCGCTGTGCTCGTCGACGGCTACGACGTCCGCGACCTGACGATCTCAAGCCTGCGCGCGCGGATCGGGGTGGTCATGCAGGACTCGGTTCTCTTCTCCGGCTCGGTGCGCGACAACATCGCCTACGGACGGCCCGATGCTTCCGATGAAGAGGTACAGGCCGCGGCAGGTGCCGCGCAGGCGCACGAGTTCATCCTCGCGCTGCCGGACGGCTACGACACCCGCGTGGGCGAGCGGGGCATCAAGCTCTCCGGGGGCCAGCGTCAGCGCATCGCCATAGCCCGGGCGCTTCTGATCGACCCGCGCATCCTGATCATGGACGACTCGACCTCGAGCGTCGACGCGGAGACCGAGGCCGCACTGCGGGAGAACCTCGGCACGCTGATGGAGGGGCGTACGACGTTCGTCGTAGCCCAGCGCCTCTCCACCGTACGGCGGGCCGATCTGATCGTCGTGCTCGATGAGGGCAGGGTCGTCGACCTCGGCACGCACGACGAGCTGCTCGCCACGAGCTGTGTCTACGCCGAGATCGCCGCGAGCCAGCTCGCCGGCGGCGAGGAGATCGAGGTCCCGGGCGCCTGCTCGATCGAGGACGGTGAGAGCTGATGGCGCGCGGCGGCTCGTCGCTCAAGTCCCTTGCCAAGAAGGAGCGGCCCCGGTCGGCCTGGGGCGCGATCAGGCGCCTGCTGCGCTACCTGCTGCCCTACCGCAGCGAGATGGCAGTAGCGCTGATCTGGCTTGTCGTCGCGTCGGGGGCCACCGCCGCACAGCCTGCACTCACCGGTCTGGTGATCGACACGGCCGTGGATGCCGCCGCCGCGGGCGACGGCGCCGACGTGCTGCTCGTCCCCGCGTTGCTGCTGGTGGGTGCCGCGGTGGTTGGCTGGTGGTCGCAGCGCGCGCAGATCCTGCGGCTGGGTCAGGCGGGGCAGCGTGCGCTCTTCGAGGTGCGGGAGGAGGTCTTCGGCACGATCCAGCGGCTGTCGGTCTCCTACTTCGAGAGCGTGGAGTCAGGCGATCTGATGAGCCGGCTGATCAACGACATCGAGACGCTCAACTCCTTCCTCTCGCAGGGCTTCCGCCGCGTGCTGGGCGCCGCCCTCGGCATCGTCGCCACACTCGTCGGCATGTTCATCGTCGACTGGCGCCTCGCGCTGGTCACGCTCGCCGTCGTACCGGTCATGCTCGGAGCGACCAGGCTCTTCGGCTACATCGCCCGCCAGGCATTCCGCCGCCGCCAGGAGGCGATCGGAGACGTCTCGGCCACGCTTGCCGAGGAACTAGCAGGCATCAAGGTCGCGCAGGCATTCAACCGCACCGACTCCGACCGCAGCGGCTTCATCTCCCGCAACGCGGCCAACCGTGACGCCAACGTCACCGCCTCGGCCGTCTCCTCGGCGTTCTCGCCGACACTCGCGGTCATCTCGTCGCTGGCGACAGCACTCGTAGCCGCGTTCGGAGGGTGGCTGGCAACCGGGGACCTGGTCACCATCGGCGTGGTGGTCGCGTTCTTCGGCTACGCGCGGTCCTTCTTCAACGCGGTGAGCCAACTCTCGAGCCTGTACGCCGAGACGCAGTCGGCGCTGGCAGGCGGCGAGCGGGTGTTCGCCCTGCTCGACACCCCGAGCGAGGTAACGGACGCCCCCGGCGCCCACGAGCTTGCGGACGTTCAGGGCAGGGTGGAGTTCCGGGGCGCGTGCTTCTCCTACGGCACCGGTCCCCAGGTCCTCCACGACATCGACCTGGTGGTCGAGCCGGGCACTACGCTGGCGATCGTCGGTACCACGGGGGCCGGTAAGACCACGCTCGTCAACCTCGTGCCCCGCTTCTACGACCCGACGTGCGGCACGGTCCTCATCGACGGGCACGACGCTCGCTCGGTGACGATGCGCTCGCTGCGCACCCACCTCGGTATCGTCCTGCAGGACCCCTTCCTCTTCCCCGGAACGGTCACCGAGAACATCCGGTACGGTCGCGGCGGGGCGACCGACGGTGAGGTGCGTGCCGCAGCCGTGGCAGCGTGCGCCGACGACTTCATCGACCGGTTGCCCGAGGGCTACGACACCGTCGTGGGCGAGCGGGGGGGTACGCTGTCGACCGGGCAGCGCCAGCTCATCGCGTTTGCGCGCGCGCTCCTCGCCGACCCGGCGATCCTCATCCTCGACGAGGCGACTTCGTCGGTCGACACGCGAACCGAAGCGCTCATCCAACAGGCACTCCGCGAGCTGCTTGCGGGCCGCACCGCGCTCATCATCGCCCACCGCCTCTCCACCGTGCGCGACGCCGACCGCATCGTGGTCATCGACGGCGGTACGATCGTCGAAGACGGCACCTACGACGAACTCCTCGCCGCCGGAGGGCGCTTCGCCCGGCTTCACCAGAGCCAGTTCGGGGCCTAGTACCCGCCAGCGCCCGCCTCGGAACCCGCGCACGGCTCCCCGGTGCCGAAACCCCGCCTCGACTCCATGTTGAGGCTTTCCGCACCTCTCTGAGCAGGCACTATCCCGATACACCTCAACCCCTGGTTTAGGTTGTCATTGTATATGTCTTCACATATACTTGTGCTGTCTTATATACCTCTGCAGAGGCAGTGCATGTCGCTGGCACACGCCATTCTGGGATTCCTGCGCGAGCAGGCAATGACCGGATACGAGCTCAAGACTCTGTGCTTCGACCACGACGCACAGCACTTCTGGACAGCCGATCAGGCCCAGATCTACCGGACCCTCGAGGGGCTCGAGAAGCGCGGACACGTCACCTCACGCGTCAAACGCCAGCGCTCCCGCCCGGACCGGAAGGTCTACTCGATCACTCCGGCGGGAGTCGAGGAGCTCGACCGGTGGGCCGCTACCCCCGCCCCTCTCCCTCCCCTGCGCGATCCCTTCCTCATCCAGCTTCGCTTCGCGGACCGCTTGTCCGATGAGGACCTGTTACACATCGTCCGCGAGCGGCGGTCTGCGATGCAGCAGCGCCTCGACATCCTCCGCGCACGCGCTGCCGAGGAAGCCAAGGGGGCCGGACGCGACGCCATCCTTCACCGCCTGACACTGGGCGCTGCGATGTCGGATGCGCGCTCAACGATCGACTGGCTCGACGGCGCCCTGGAGACGCTCTCGGACCTCATCGAACAGGAACATCCGACGGAACCAGGCACGCAGTCCCGGCTCTTTGCGCGACGAACCGACGAGAGAGGGAGCACGTCATGAGGATCATCGCCATCGATGCGAGCCCGAGGCACGGAGTCGTAAGTCACTCCGTCGAGACGGCTGCCGCGGCAGCGCAGGCCGCAGGGGCCGAGGTCGAGCGGGTGCGCCTCTACGACCTGGAGATCCGCACGTGCACGGGGTGCGGCATGTGTCGCATCACGGATGCCTGCAAGATCGGCGACGACCTCCCTTCCCTGGTCGAGCGTATCGCCTCGGCCGACGGCGTCATCCTCGGAATCCCCGCGTACTTCCGCAAACCGGAGGGCGCAAGTGCGGCCTTCCTCGACCGCGTCAACGGCTACTTCGCCTCATCGGGCCAGCTTCGCCTCCCCGGTATGGGCCCCCGGGAGGTGGCTCACGCACCGGTTGTCAGAGACGCGCGCCGAGCCGTGATCATCACCGCATGCGCGGCACCCGAGCCGCTGGCGACCTTCTTCGGCTACACCACGGGCCCCGTGCGCCAGCTGCGCGCCGCGCTCGGCAGCGGCGGCATCCGCACCGTCGGCTCGCTGGCGGTCACCGATACCTGGCGCCATCCCGAGGTTCACGAGTGGGAGGAGGACAAAGCCCGCTCGCTCGGCCGCATCCTCGCAGGGAAGATATAGCGTATGGACCACGTCACCGCACCCGATGCCGCTTCCGATCCGGCAGTCACCGCGCCGCCCCGCCACAGTCGTGTCCGGCGAGTGGTCGCGTGGGTACTGCTCGGTCTGCTCGCCGCCCTGTTGTTCGTGCCGCTGCTCTGGCCCGTGCCCGAGGTCCCCGGCGCAGTCGAACCGCAGGAGCTGGCGGGCCCGGATTCGCTCTTCATCGAGCTCGGCGGCGTGGAGCATCACTACGTGCTCTCCGGCACCGGCGGCCGGGTGGTCATCTTCCTGCACGGATTCGGCGCCTCGACCTTCTCCTGGCGCGACACGCTGCCCGACGTCGCCGCCCGGGCCACCGCCATCGCGTTCGACCGGCCCGGTTTCGGCCTGACCGAGCGCAAAC
>JAHYJI010000105.1 GCA_019429145.1 Coriobacteriia bacterium
TGCGTCCGGCCTCGCCCGGGCTCGGTCGCGACATCGAGATCCGCTGGTGGGAACTCATGCAACGGCCCCCTTTCCGGGCGTACACTCGTACGCGATCTTCGCTGCTTCCGCGTTCTTGCCTGCGGGACCGGCGGGAAACATCCCGGCGATCGCGTCCTCCACACTCGGGAGCGTGACCAGCCCGGTCGCCTTGGCAACGGCACCGAGGATGGCCGCCGAGACGATCGGCTGGCCGGCGACGATCACACCTGCCGCCTCGGCCGAGCCCGTGACATCGGTGGCAACGACGTTGACGTCACCCGCGACGCCGAGCTCGGCTGCGGAGAGCGTGGTGTTGACGAGCAGCGTACCGCCCGGCTTCAGGCCGGCGGTCGCGTTTGCGACGGCGAGGAGCGAGTCGTCGAGCACGATCACGACATCCGGCGCGGTGACCTGCGAGAGCACGCGCACCGGCTCGTGTGCGAGCCGGGTCGAGGCCGTCACCGGCGCGCCGCGCCGCTCGGCGCCGAACGACGGCGCGCTCGTAACGCCCTCCCAGCCGCTGGCGTAGGCCGCCTCGGCGAGCAACTTGGCAGCCGTGACCGCTCCCTGCCCGCCGCGTCCGTGCCAGCGTATCTCGACCGATTCTCGTCCCGATGCCATTATTGCGAGCCCTCCGCCCGGCCGGTGCCCTCTCCGGCAAACACACCTACATCGGCGGTCCCGACCGCCTCGGCGGCCATCTCGCGCAGCTTGTACTTCTGGATCTTGCCGCTGGCGGTCTGCGGGAACTCGTCCACGAAGAAGACGTACTTCGGGCATTTGTACCGTGCGAGCCGGGCACGGGTGAACTCCTGCACGTCGCCCTCGGTGACGTTGGCGCCCTCTGAGAGCGTGATGAACGCGCCGACGACTTCGCCGTACTTGGCGTCGGGGACCCCAACCACCTGCACGTCCTTGATGCCGGGCATCGTGTAGAGGAACTCCTCGATCTCGCGCGGGTAGATGTTCTCGCCTCCGCGGATGATCATGTCCTTGATTCGACCGGTGATGCGGTAGTAGCCGTCCTCGTCGACCGTGCCCAGATCGCCCGAGTGCAGCCACCCGTCCTCATCGATGGCCTTCTCGGTGGCCTCGGGCATGTTGTAGTAGCCCTTCATGATGTTGTAGCCGCGGCAGAGCAGCTCGCCGGGCACGCTGTGCGGGCAGTCCTCGCCCGTCTCCGGGTCGACGACCCGCACCTCGACCTCGGGGTGCTTGGTCCCCACTGTCTCGCACTTGCGCTCGATGGTGTCGTCAACCGAGGTCTGCGTAAAGACCGGGCTTGCCTCTGTCAGGCCGTAGGCGATGGTGATCTCGCTCGCGTGCATCCGATCGATGACCTGGCGCATCGTCTCGATGGGGCACGGCGAGCCCGCCATGATGCCGGTGCGCAGGCTCGTAAGGTCGAACATGTCGAACATCGGATGACCGAGCTCGGCGATGAACATCGTGGGCACACCGTAGAGCGCGGTCGCGCGCTCCTTCTGGACCGCCGCGAGCACGAGCAGCGGGTCGAAGCTCTCTACCATCACGAGCGTCCCGCCGTGGGTGAGCACGGCAAGCACCCCGAGCACGCAGCCGAAGCAGTGGAAGAGCGGCACCGGCAGACAGACGCGGTCCTCAGGCGTGAACTTCTGGCGCTCGCCGATGAAGAACCCGTTGTTGAGGATGTTGCGGCTCGTGAGCATGACGCCCTTGGGAAAGCCGGTCGTGCCCGAGGTGTACTGCATGTTGACCACGTCGTCGGCACGCCCCCCGGCCACTGCCTCACGCAGCGCCTGCTGGTCGGCGTACTCGCCGAGGACGAGCAGCTCGGGCATCGAGTAGAAACCGCGGTGCTTCTCGGGACCCATGTAGATGAGCGACTTGAGCTTGGGGAACTCGGGCGATTCGAGGTAGCCGCGCTCCTGCGTGGAGGCTTCGGGAACCAGCCCGCGTACGATCTCGACGTAGTCGACGTCGCGGAACGCATCGATGATCGCCAGCGCCTTCATGTCCGACTGCTTGATGACGTAAGCCAGCTCGTGGCTCTTGTAGACCGGGTTGACGGTGACGAGCACCACGCCGATCTTGGCGGTCGCGAACATGAACGTGAGCCAGTCGGGCACGTTACGCGCCCAGATGCCGAGGTGATCGCCGCGCTCAAGCCCGATCGCCAGCAGCCCATTCGCCAACCGGTCGACCCGCTCGTCGAACTCGCGGTAGCTCCATCGCAGGTCACGGTCGGGGTAGACGACGAACTCTCGGTCGCCCTGCTCGGCGACAACCTTCTCGAAGTACTGGCCGATCGTCAGGTCGGTGTGCAGCGCCACGGTCACACCCCCTAGACCGGTGCGTAGACGACGGCGAGGATCCTGGCGACCGAAGCGCCGGCGGCGCGCACCTGATGCGGGACGATCGAGTCGTAGTAGATAGTGTCGCCCGCCCCGAGGTGGTGCGTGGCGTTGCCGTACTCGATCTCGATCTCGCCCTCGAGCACGTAGATGAACTCCTCACCCTCGTGAGTGGAGAGCGAGCGGTCCTTAGCGGGGTTCACGGTGATGACGAAGGGTTCCATGTGGCGCGCGGTCTTGCCCTGCGCGAGCGAGCGGAAATCGAGCGTGCCCGCCCCGACGCCGGTCTCCAGATCGTGAGTGCGCTCGACGGCGGACTCCTCGCCGGCACGGACGATGACCGGACCGACGTTGGGCTCGTCGTCAAGCAGCGTGCCGAGTCTGACGCCCAGCGCGCGGGTCAGCTTGATGAGTGGAGCGAGCGACGGGGCGATCCTGCCGGACTCCAGCTGCTCGATCACCGCGACCTCGCAACCGCTGCGCTCTGCCAACTCGGCCGGCGAGAGTCCGAGCGACTCGCGCAACGTGGTGAGCTTACCTCCGATGCCCGTGTTCTCCGTCATGAAGTCCGTCCCCCTTCTCCCTTGGAGTGCCCCTCGAAGCGCTCGTCCGGCGCACGGCACATCGAGTGGCATGATACCTGATGGATCGCACCGAGCCGCACCCCGTAGATTAGAGCCCGAGCAGGCGCTCAGCGTTCACGCCGAGGACCGCCTCGAGCTCGGCTCCGGTAAGGCCACTTGAGCGAAGCAGGGCGATCTCCTCGGCCGAGTCGGTCCACGGGCCGTCGGAACCGAAGAGCACGCGGTCGACACCGTGAGCACGCACCATGCGCACGAACTCCGCGTCAGGCAGATGGCCGAGCGTGTAAGCGGTGTCGAGCCAGACGTCGCGGCCGAGCAGGTGTTCGGCCACGCCCTCCCACTCGCGAAAGCCGCCGAGGTGCGCGAGCACCGCGGTGAGATCGGGCCACGCGTCGATCACGCGGGCGAACGAGTCCGGCGCTCCGCGTACGGTCTCGTGGATCACGTCTGCCCCCGCGTGGAAGAGCACGATCATGTCGTGCTCGACCGCCGAGGAGTAGATCGCTGCCATCCGCGGGTCGTCCGGCGCGAACTCCTGGTGTTCGGGGTGCAGCTTGAAGCCTTTCAGGCCGAGCTCGCGCATGCGCGTCATCTCGGCAGCAGGATCAGGTACGTCGGGATGCATCGCACCGAACGCGACGATACGGTCACTCGCGAGCGACGCGGCCCAGTCGTTGATAACCGCGACCTGGCCCGGTCTGGTCGCGACCGGCTGGATGACCGAGACCGCCACGCCGTTGCGGTCCATCGCCTCTAGCAGGTCGGCGACGGTACCGTCGTAGCGAGCGGTGAGATCACCGCGGGCCTCGAGCGCCGGAATCGCTTTGGGCGCCAGGGAGTCGGCGAACGCGTGTGCATGGAAGTCGATTATCCTCATGTGGGACAGGGTAGCTCCGGTCGCTGTTCGATGTCTTCACGCAGATCATACCGGGGATTCGTCGCACCGGCGCTCAACGCCCGGCCTCGTGGCGCCCCTCACACTTCGTGCGGCAACGAGTTCTTCTCCTCATCCACCACTCCGCTGACGACGTCGAGCAGGTGGCCCGGATCGTCCACGATCCGCGAACGGGGCAGCAGCCCTGCCGCCAGAACGCGTTCCCGGCTGAACGGGGTCGTCACGGCAACGCAGTGCATGCCGGCCGCCAGCGCTGCCTTCACGCCGTCGGGCGAGTCCTCGATCACGAGGCACTCCCGGGGCTCGAAGCCCAGCCGCGCCGCGACGAACTCGTAGATATCCGGACTGGGCTTGCCGCGCTCGACGTCTTCGGCCGACACGATGAGATCGAACGAGTCGCTCAGGTCGAGTGCCTCGAGGACCTGGGCTATGCGCGCCCTCGATGACATGCTCGCCAGTGCCGTGCGGCATCCCGTTTGCCGTGCGAGATCGAGCAGAGCGATGTTATGGGGCCAGGCCGCCGCTCGCAGCGTCTCCGGATCACCTGCGAGCCGATCGTAGTACCCGAGCCGGATTCCGACGAGCACCTCCCACGGCTCGCTCGCACCGAACTCGGACATCCGCTCGCCAGTCGCGTCAGCCAGCTCGAAGCGATCGACCATGTACTCGGCGACACGCTGCCGGGACTGCCCCATCACTTGGCGAAAGGCGTCGAGGACCTCGCCTTCGGCAACATCCGAGGGCCTGAGTTCGATCACGGCCTTGGCGTATGACTCTGCCTTCAGCCTCTCGGTCTGCACGAGCGTTCCGTCCAGATCGAACACGAACAGGCGGATCACGGACTGCCTCCGGTCTGCCTAGTACCGGCCGGTGAGATAGTTGATTTCGTAGGCAAGGGTGGGATACGACCAGGTCACGGTCTTCAGATCGTCGATCGTGATACCGAACTGAACCGCCAGAGTAAAGACGTTGATGATCTCATCGGCCTCCACCCCGAGCAGGTGCGCGCCGCGAATCGCTCCTGACTCGCGATCCACCACCAGGACCGCACCGGCGGTGTCGTTACCGACACGCTTCTGCGTGAACCACGTGCTCATGTCGAAAGTGCGCACCTCGAGCCTCGCGTCGTCGGCGGCCGCATCCTCGCCGATGCCGACACGTGCAAGCGGCGGGTCGCTGAACACCACGCTCGGCGTGAATCTGTCCTCGTAGGTCGCCGGTGTGCCGAGTATGCCGCTTGCGGCGACCTCGCCCTGAGCGCCGGCGACCGGGGTGAGCGGCGTACCGATGCCGGCCGCGTCGCCGACCGCCCACACGATGGGGTTGGTGGTACTGCGAAGCGACCCGTCGACGGTGACCCCCCGCCGTGAGTACTCGACGCCTCCCGTTTCGAGATCGAGGCCCTCGAGATCGGGAGCCCGGCCCGCACCGTGGAAGACGGCGTCGACCTCGACGATGCGATCGGGCGTGACGACGGCAAGACCGCCCGCGCTCTTCTCGACGCGCTGCACCGGCGCATCGAGCATGATGTCGATGCCGAGCGACCGGTACCTGCCTGCGAGCTGCTCGGCGAGTGTGGGCTCGAAGCCTTTGAGCACCTGG
Source organism: Coriobacteriia bacterium (assembly GCA_019429145.1). GTDB lineage: Bacteria > Actinomycetota > Coriobacteriia > Anaerosomatales > SLCP01 > SKKZ01. Next base: position 5,436 of record JAHYJI010000105.1, read on the forward strand.
CCGGAGCGATGGATGATCGTCACATCCGCACCGGCGCGGTGTGCGAGCCAGGAGAACTCGAACGATATGTAGCCGCCCCCGATGAAGGCGACGCGCTCCGGCATCTCGTCGAGGTCGAGGAAGTCGGTGCTGCTCATCACCAGGTCCTGGCCATCGATGCCAAGGTCGATGGGGCGTGCGCCGGTCGCCAGTACGATCGCCGGTGCACCGAGCACCTCGCCGTCGACCTCCAGCGAATCGGGCGAGATGAAGCGCGCCGTGCCGGTGATCGTGTCGATGCCCATATCGGTCATCCACGACATGGTGTTGCCGGGAACCGGGTCGGTGAACCCGCGCTTGCGCCTCATCAGCGCGGGCCAGTCGACGCGCGCCTCGCCGGTGACGCCGATGCCGTCGAGCGCGGCCACGCGCGCGGTCGCTTCGGCGGCGGAGAGAAGCACCTTCTTGGGCATGCAACCACGCAGCGCGCATGTACCTCCGAACGGCAAGCGGTCGACGACGGCCACACTCCTGCCGGCCTTCGCACACTCGGTCGCAACCGTCTGGCCCGCGGCGCCGCTGCCGATGATGATGACGTCATAGGTACGCATGTGATCTGCCTCCTGGAGAAGATGCGGGATCGTTCCCCGGAACGAGGAACGGGTCTCAGGGGTACATACCCCTCGACTACTACAGGGAGGCGGTCCATGCGAGCCGACATCGTTCCGGGTGCGAGATTCCCCGATTACGAGCTTCGCGATCACAAGAACAAGCCCCACACGCTCTCGGCGCTGCAGGGCGACGACCCGATGATCCTGACGCTGCTTCGCGGCCACTACTGCCCGAAGGACCGCAGACAGCTGCAGGAG
>JAHYJI010000106.1 GCA_019429145.1 Coriobacteriia bacterium
GCCATGCGGCTTGTGGCCCGCTGGTGCCGGGGAGTTACGCGATGCGTGCGTGGCGGCCCTGCGTGACAAGGAGGTCTTCCGCTCGCTTCCCGAGGAGTTCAAGCAGTTCCAGGCAGAGGTCTGGCCGCTCAAGGCTGCCGAACGACCCGCGGCGCGCGAGCGCTTCCTCGCCGAGCACGCACCACTGCACTACCGGGAGAAGCCACCGCCGACGCGCAGATGCGCTGGAAGCTGCGCACCTCGTTCAACGGTAAGATGCTTGCCGACGTCGAGTCGAAGGGCCAGCCGAGCAGATGGGTGACGTTGCGCGCTCTGACGGCGCTGAAAGCATTCGAACCGGCCTGAGTGGCTCTGCGCCACGCGTCCCCTACGCTCCCAACCCGAGCGCAGAGACGGGCCGATCACGGAAGTCCGCCAGAAACGCCACGAATCGGTAGACGTCCGCGAAGTTCGAGGCGATACCGAGCGATGCGCGGATGGTGTTCGGCACCTTGCCGGTGGTGTCCTCGATGAGCCGCTGGCAGTGCTGTAGCGTCACTGGCGCCTCCGGGACGCTGAAGCATTCCTCCATCTCCTGGGGCGTGATGTCATGAGCGACCTCGCCGTCTCCCGGGTTGCAGAAGCATCCCGTGCGCACCGAGATGCGTTGTTCGCCTGCGAGTTCCTCGATGCGGTACACGTCGTAGACCGCACCACCGGGGTCGAGCAGGTAGAACGCGATCGTCGAACCGCGCCGGTCCATGGTCTCCGGTCCGAACACGCGCACCATCGGTGCACCGTTCCCATGCCTGAGCGAGGTCATCTCGCCGAGCAACCACTCTGCCAGTGCACTCACGCGATCGTGTACGACATCGATGCCCACGCGGTCGAGGTGGCGCAGTCCCAGCGTCACAGCGGGAAGTCCGAGGTAGTCGACGGTGCCGTCCTCGAAACCCGCCGCACCCTCGGCGAGCCGGTGCGTCCCGGCCTGAACCGATGCGAGCGTGATGGTGCCTCCGGCGAACCAGGGTCGCCTGAGCTTGGCGAGCGCGGAGCGCCGCGCGATGAGCGCACCGATGCCGGTGGGGTATCCGAACATCTTGTAGAACGACAGCGGCACGAAGTCGGGCTTCGCCACAGACAGGTCGAGACGGTTCGTCGGCGCGAATGCGGCCGAGTCGAGCAGCACGTCCCAGCCGAGTTCGTGTGCTTCGGCGATCCACTCGAGCGGGTGCTGTACGCCGCTGAAATTCGACTGCGCGGGGTAGGCGAAAAGCCGGTGCTGGCACTCCGCAGGCTGCTGGAGGCCGCGACGCACGAGCGCCTCATCGAGTCGCAGTTCAGGCTTGCGTACCGGGACGTAGACCACGTCGGCACCGCCCCTGCGGGCGAACTCCCGGATGCCGTTGACGGAGTTGTGGTTGTCGAAGCTCATCAGATAGCACGAGCCGGCCTCGAACGGGTACGACTCGCCGACGAGTTTGAGCGCACCCGATGCGTTCGGCGTGAAGATGACCTCGTACTCGACGGGGTCGGCGTTGAAGAAGCCGAACACCGCCTCGCGTGCCTCGGCGACGAGGTGCGTCGCGGCCAGCGAGGTCGGGTTGTGAGAGTGCGGGTTGCCGAACACGCCCTCGGCAAGCATGTCGTGGTGCTCACGGACCTGGGACTCGGCGTAGAGCCCTCCGCCGGTGTAGTCGAGGTAGATGTGGCCGTGCCGGTCGAGGCGCGAATAGTCGCTGGCCCGGAGGGCATCGAAATCGCCGTCGGCCTCGTATCCGGGGAAGCGCTCGAGGAACCGGGCGAGATCGGCCCGGAAGCGCTCGGGCGGGTAGGCAGCGTCGGCGTTCACGGCGGTGTGGGTACTCCCCTTCGGAACAGGGCCCTGTTCAGCCAGCGGTCGGGCCTTGCACAGTGTACACCGGCTTCCGGGCACATCGCGCCCGTGACATCATGGGATCAACTGCGACAAGGGAGGCGATGTGTCCGATCAGGCAGCGCGTGTAGCCGGGTCCCAGGTCGACGACGGTCGTCCGGTTTCTGAGCTCATCGAGGCGTACCGTAACGGGCCGCGGCTTCTGCGCGAATCGGTAAGGGAACTGACCCGCGAGCAGCTGCTCGCTCGCCCCGTAGCCGGCAAGATGAGTACGCAGGAGGTCGTCTGCCACGTCGCGGACGCGGAGCCCTATCTCGCTGACCGGATGAAGCGCACAGTCGCCATGGACCGCCCGCTGCTTGTCGGAGTTGATGGCTGGCTCTACCTCGAAGCACTGAGCTATCACGAGCGCGACATCGAGCTCGATCTCGCACTCGTCGACGCGACACGGGCGCAGATGGCCGCCGATCTCGAGCACCTGGGCGAGAGCGCGTGGGAGCGCACAGCGATCCACACCGAGACCGGTCTGGTGACGCTCAGACAACTGCTGCTCCACACGATCAACCACCTCGAGGGGCACGTCGTGGCCATCGAAGAGAAGCGCCGGGCGATGGGAGTCGGGTAGACTGGTCCGAAGCGGAACCGCAGTACCGCCCCATTCCGTACGACCTGACCGTGACAGGAGCCCGATGAGCGCGTTCGCCCGTGCCGTACACGAATCAGACCCGTCGGCCCTGCGCGCCGTGCGCATCGAGACGCTCATGGTCAACGTCGGGCTGCGGTGCGATCAGGCGTGTGCCCACTGTCACCAGTCCTGCTCGCCACGGCGCACCGAGCGCATGTCCGCAGACATGATGGAGGTGGTCGCTTCGGTCGCCGATGACGTCCGACCCCGGCTCGTCGACATCACGGGAGGTGCGCCCGAGCTCAACCCCGACACTCGCCACCTGCTCGCACGGCTGCGTGGATCGGGGCACCCGGTCCGGCTCCGCACGAACCTCACCGCGCTTCTCACACCGGAAGCCGAGGGACTCATCTCCACGCTCGCAGACCTCCGGGTCTCCGTACTGGCCTCGCTCCCCGGAGCCTCTGAAGCGGAGTTCGCAGCCGAGAGGGCACCCGTCTTCGCGCAGGCACGTGAGGGACTACAGCGTCTCTCCGACGCGGGATACGGGCGCGACCGAGGCCTGCGTCTTGATCTCGCGGTGAACCGTCGGGCCGACGAGCCCGGGCAATCCGACTCAGCGATCAAGGAGCGCTTCCGCAGCGAGCTCACCGGGCGACTCGGCATCCCCTTCGACGAGATGGTCATCATCACCAACGTTGCTGTCGGCCGCTTCCACGAGCGGCTCGAGCGCGAGCGCTCGCTCGACGCCTACCTGCTCCGGCTGCGCGAATCCTTCAACCCCGAGACGCTTCCCCGCCTCGCCTGCCGCACGTGTATCGACATCGCCTGGGACGGCACGCTGTGGGACTGCGACTTCAACCTGGGCCGGGGAGTCCCCCTCGTCGAGGGCGTTCCGCGACACGTCTCCGAGTTCGACCTCGCCGTGCTCGAGAGCCGTCCCGTGCGCTTTGCCGAGCACTGCTTCGCCTGCGCCGCATCGACGGGCTCGGGTTGACAGGGGACCCTGCTGTGACCCGGTCGGGTCGCGCGCGGCTTCCCCGACTCGTCGTCCTCACGCGCTACCCGCAGCCGGGAGCGACGAAGACACGGCTTGCCCCCGTGTTGGGAGACGACGGAGCGGCCGCACTGCACTCCGAACTCGCGCGCCGCTGCGTGCGCCGGATGCACGCGACGGCGCTGTCGGGAGCGGTCGACCTCGAAGTGCACGTCTCCGGTGCGAGCGCGCGCCGGACGCAACGGTGGCTCGGACGCCGTGTCGCGGTCCGCCAGCAGGTCGAGGGCGACCTCGGGGACCGCCTTGCCGCCCCGAGCACGCGCGCGATAGCGGATGGAGCGCCGGCGGTCGTGCTCGTCGGCTCGGATGCGCCCGAACTCAGCGGTGCGCACGTGCGCGAAGCGCTCGCGGCCCTCTCCGACGCCGACGTCGTTCTCGGTCCCGCGCTCGATGGCGGCTACTACCTGGCAGCACTCTCATCCGGCTCTGCCGCCCGAGCCGTTTCCGCGCTCTTCGGCCCGCACATCGCCTGGGGCACGGAGTCGGTACTCGACCAGAGTCTCTCGGCCGCGAGGGCGGGCGGGCTCAACGTGCAGCTGCTCGACCCGCTCGGGGACATCGACCGGCCGGACGACCTTGCGCTGTGGGAGTCGCTGCGCGCCGGAGAGGAGCGGGCGCGTCTCGACCCGCGCCTGAGCGTCGTGATCCCCGCGCTCGACGAGGAGCCCGGAATCGCATCGGCGATCGAAAGCGCCTGGCACGCTGGAGCTCACGAAGTCATAGTCGCCGATGGGGGGAGCGCCGACCGGACCGCCTCGCTGGCCAGAGAGTCGGGGGCCCGCGTGGTCACTGCCGAGCGGGGTCGCGCACGACAGCTTAACGCGGGCGCCGCCGGGGCGAACGGCGACATCCTGCTCTTCCTTCACGCCGACACTACGCTGCCACCCGATGCGCTCGCGCTCATCCGGGACGCGATGGTCGACCCGGAGGTCACCCTGGGCGCATTCCGGTTTGCCGCGGGAGACCCCACCCGTACCGCAGACCGGCTGATCAGCTTCGTGGGAGCGCTGAGGCACCGGATCTTCCGACTTCCGTACGGGGACCAGGCGCCGTTCATCCGGACGCGTGACTTCTGCGACCTTGGCGGCTTCCCGGACATCCCGGTCATGGAGGACTACGAGCTTGCCCGGCGCTGTGCCCGGCTCGGCGACCTTTCACTCGCACCCGCACCGGCTCGGACGTCGGCGCGCGCCTGGCACGATCACGGTCTGCTGCGTACGACCGCCATGAATGCAGCCGTTATCGCGGGCTACCGGCTGGGCGTGCCGATAGACACTCTCGCCACCTGGAGACAGCGCGTTTCGGACCGGTCACCCTCGAGGTAGCTCACAGGTCCAGCGAGCGTGCGAGTCCGAACCGGTCGGTCTGACCGTCGTTGATCCGCTTGGCCGTCTCGACGGCCTCGTTCTGCTCGGCCACGAGTGCGTTGTGCTCCTCGACTGCGACGTTGAACTCCTCGGCCAGGGTGTTGTAGCGCGGGACGAGCTCGTTGTACTCGGCGATCTCGCCCGCAGCTGCGAGCCGCTCCATCCGGTCCTGGAGCTCCTCGGCCTCGCGCTTCCTGCTCTCGAGGTCGGCCTGGGACTGCGTGACGCGCTCCGCAAGCTCCTCGACGTCGACGAGGACACGGTCGAACGCCGCACGGATCGCATCGGTCTGCCGGCCGGCACCGTAGCCGCGCGTGCCCTCGCCGATGCGGATCACCATCGGCTCTGACTCGAGCGAGATGTCGCCGTTCAGACTGTCCGGCACCCAGCCGAAGAGGATCGGCGTCGTCGTCTCGACGATCGCATACCCGCTGTCGCCGTACGTGGTGCCGTCGCTGCGGATGCCGAGCGAGACATGCTGCTCGGCCGAGAAGAGCAGGATCGAGACGTCGTAGCCCTCCCGGGCGAGGAGCGCGGCGGCGAGCAGGGTCTTGTCGTCGCAGTCGCCATCCCTGTCGCCTACCGTCTCGACGGGGAACTTCGGCTCCAGGTACACGGGGTCCGTGCGGTACTCGAGCGACTGCACGAGGGTGACGATCAGTTCGGCGTAGCGATCGTGGTCCAGGCCGAGGGAGTCACGCAGCCCCCGCAGGCCCGTGAGCATCTCGCTGTAGAGCGGCTCCTGATGGGGCTCGTCGACGAACGCCCGGTAGTACTCGGGGATCCACTCCAGCTCCTCGATCTCCCGGAAGAACAGTGCGGACTTCTGCGAACCCTTCGCTCCCCGGTAGACAGCCCCATCAACGGGGACGCTCATCGCGACCTCGGCCCCTTCGAACTGCCACACGAAGGGGACCGGTGCCATCGGTTCGGAATCCTCGACGGGCTCGATGCTCGGGTAGACGACGTCGGGAGGAAGCGGCACGAGGCCGGGCAGCGCACAGCCCGGCAGCAGCGCGGCAGCCAGCAGGGCAAGCGCGAGGAGGGCAGAAAGACGTCGCACAGAGTCTCCAGAGTACG
>JAHYJI010000107.1 GCA_019429145.1 Coriobacteriia bacterium
CTCTCGGCCGCTGACCCGGATGCCGAGCTGATCTACGTCGGCAAGAAGGGCTTCTCGAAGCACGTCACGCAGGACGAGATCAACGCCATCCTCGTTGAGAAGGCGCTCGAGGACGGCGGCAAGGTGGTCGCGCGCTTGAAGGGCGGCGACCCGTTCATCTTCGGGCGGGGCGGCGAGGAAGCCCTCGCGCTCTACGACAACGACATCCCGTTCGAGGTCGTTCCCGGCATCAGCAGCGGCTATGCGGCACCGGCCTACGCGGGCATCCCGGTCACGCACCGAGGCATCACCACGGATATGGCCTTCGTGACCGGCCACGAGGACCCCACCAAGGAGACGACCGACGTCAACTGGGAGCATCTGGCCACCGCCGTGGGCACCATCTGCTTCTTCATGGGCATCAAGAACCTGCCCGTCATCACCGAGCGGCTCATCACGTTCGGCCGCTCGCCGGAGACCCCGGTCGCGCTCGTGCGCTGGGGCACCACGCCGCGGCAGCAGACGCTTACCGGCACGCTCGCCGACATCGCCGAGAAGGCGGCAGCTGCCAAGTTCAAGGCCCCCGCGATCACCATCGTCGGCGAGGTCGTGAACCTGCGCGAGCAGCTGGCCTGGTTCGAGAACAAGCCGCTCTTCGGCAAGACGGCGATCGTGACGCGCTCGCGCGCTCAGGCCTCCGACCTCTCCGAGCGCTTCGTGGAGCTGGGCGCAGAGGTGCTCGAGTTCCCGACGATCAAGATCACCGACCCCGAGACGTGGGAGCCGGTCGACGAGGCCATCGGAAACCTTGCAGCCTACGACTGGGTCGTGTTCACCTCCGTCAACGGCGTGGACCAGTTCTTCGACCGCATGGAGGAGATGGACGCCGATGCCCGCGCCTTTGCCGGGTGCCGTGTGGCCGCCATCGGTCCGGCGACCGCGGCGCGCTGCATGAGCCACGGGATCCGCCCCGACTACGTGCCCGACGAGTACGTCGCCGAAGGCGTGCTCGAGGGCTTTGGCGAGCGCGGCGTGGGCGAGGGGACGCGCTTCCTCATCCCGCGCGCAGCCGAGGCCCGCGAGGTGCTTCCCGACACGCTGCGCGAGCGCGGAGCGGTAGTCGACGTGGTCACCGTCTACCGCACCGTGCTCGGCGCCGGGGAGCAGAGCGTGCTCACGCGGCTTGCCGAGGGTACGGTCGACGTCATCACCTTCACTTCGTCGTCTACGGTCAAGAACTTCATGAAGCTGACCGAGGGCACGGATATTGCAGCAACGATGGATTCGGCGCTCATCGCTTCCATCGGCCCCATCACCTCGGACACCGCACGCGACCTCGGTCTTACCGTGGGCGTGGAGGCCGAGGAGTACACCATCCCGGGACTGGTCGACGCTGTTGTCGCGAACATCGCGGCTTCGGGCGCCGAGTAGCGAGACAATGCGCGCCGTTGCCTGCGGCGCGACGAGAAAGGAACCGCGCACATGATAGGAATCTCAAAGCTCTACTGTGGGGCCGTCGAGCCGGGTGACGTGCTGCGATACGATCGCGACTCGTCCAAGCTCCCGAGCGAGCTGCTCCAGTTCGCCCGCGACAAGAAGCCGGTCGTGGTGTGGAACTGCACCCAGCGGTGCAACCTGAAGTGCGTGCACTGCTACGCGCAGTCCGAGGACCGCGACTACGCCGGCGAGATGAGCACCGAGGAGGCCAAGGTCATGATCGACGACCTGGCCGAGTTCGGTGCGCCGGTCCTGCTCTTCTCCGGTGGCGAGCCCACCATCCGCAAGGACCTGCTCGAGCTCATGAAGTACGCCAAGGGCAAGGGCATGCGGGTCGTCATCTCGACCAACGGCACGCTGATCACGAAGGAGAAGGCGGAGCAGTACGCCGAGATCGGCCTCTCCTACGTGGGCGTCTCGCTTGACGGCGGCAAGGAGACCCACGACAAGTTCCGCGGCCTGCCCGGCTCGTTCGACAAGGCCATCGCAGGTATCCGCAACTCTCGCGATGCGGGCATCAAGGTCGGCCTGCGCATGACCATCAACAAACGCAACTGGCAGGACATCCCCGAGATCTTCAAGGTGATGGAGGAGGAGAACATCCCCCGCGCCTGCTTCTACCACCTCGTCTACACCGGCCGCGGCTCCGAGCTGATGAAGGAGGACCTCGATCACGAGGAGACCCGCAAGGCCGTGCGCCTGATCATGGACCACACCAAGGCGATGTTCGACAAGGGACTCGAGCCCGAGATCCTGACCGTGGACAACCACGCAGACGGCCCGTTCGTCTACATGGAGCTTCTCAAAGAGGATCCCGAGCGTGCCGAGGAGGTCCTGCAGCTGCTCCAGTGGAACCAGGGCAACTCCTCGGGCAACGGCATCGCGTGCGTCTCGTGGAACGGCGAGGTGTACCCCGACCAGTTCTGGCGCCACTTCTCAATGGGCAACGTGCGTCAGCGCCCGTTCTCCGAGATCTGGACCGATGTTTCGGGCGACACCGAGCAGAGCGAGCTCATGGCCAAGCTCAAGGACAAGCGCCCGCACGTGAAGGGTCGCTGTGCGGAGTGCACGTGGCTCTCGATCTGCGGAGGCAACTTCCGGGTGCGTGCCGAGGCCGCGACCGGCGATCTCTGGAACGAGGACCCGGCCTGCTACCTCACCGACGAGGAGATCGGCCTGAACGAGCTTGCCGACATGGCGGACCGTGCCGAGGCCGAGATGGCCGTTGAGACCGGCGTGCCGGTGGGCGGCGAGCAGGACTAGGGAACGGGATAGCTATCGCGCTGCCGAATAGGCGCGCAAGAACACCTGGCGGTCGATACCCGCTAGGCTGCATGCACGGTGCAGCGTTGCGCCCTTGATGGTCCGATGGTTCGGGAGCGTCATCGTTGAGATGGTGCCCCCGGGAGCATCGCGGGCAAGCGAGATGTGGTTGCCCGACCTGACAACCTCATAGCCGAGAGAGGCGAGAGCCCGGATGACGCGGTCTCGCGGCGCATCCGCAGGCCACGAGCTCATCCGAGTTCGACGGAGTCCTCCACGACGAAAGCGTCGAGCACCGGGTGTTCGCCCAGAGCCTTGGGGCCGAAGGTCTCGACGTGGAACCGAATCGCAGAGCGCACATCGGACAGAGCGGACTGCGCGTCGGGACCTTCGCCGACGACCGCACCGGTCATGCCGAGCGGGTATGCGACGAAGCCGTCAGAGTGCTGCTCGACGACGATCCTGATGGGCTGGAGCATGAGTGCATCCATCCTGCCGGGTGTGGCGCGAGTATAGCACCGCCCGTTTCACCTCCTCGGCACGAGTATCCCGGACGATGCTTACCGGATACTCACCGTATACTGAACGTCCGGACGGCCATTTCACCGGCCTGTTCGGTTTGACAACGAGCGATACGCTCGGCATTCTATTGTGGCTCGCCAGCACGGCGGGCGACATGTGGGGACGTGGCTCAGTTGGGAGAGCGCTGCCTTCGCACGGCAGAGGTCGGCGGTTCGAATCCGCTCGTCTCCACCAACGATAGTGATGTCGGGGCGGTCCGCAGTGATGCGGGGCGCCTCGACTGTTTGAGGGCATAGCCGAAGCGTGCGTCCGATGCGACGGGCGCGGGCCAGACGAGAGGGAGTGGAGCATGGGCGTGGGTGCACAGTCAGGATTCGAGGTCGCGTTCCAGGAGTTCGTGTTCTACGCCGGGCCGATCATCCAGCTCGCGTACTGGCTCGTGATGATCGTGGCCGCGCTGTGGGCCGTCACGCTCTTCAAGCGCTGGGTCGAGTACCAGACCGGGGTGAAGGCCGATGAAGCCGGGACCGATGCCGGTTCTGCCCCGACGGCAACCGCCACGCCCGTCTCGGTCGACGAGTTCGTCGAGTAGGAGGCATCCATGGAGTTCCCCGCATACCGCCCGCGTCGCCTGAGGCGCACCGACACGCTCCGGGCGATGGTCCGCGAGACCACGCTCGACGCGGCTGACCTGATCTACCCGCTGTTCGTGAAGTTCGGCACGGGGCTTCGCGACGAGGTCTCGTCGATGCCCGGTGTCTTCCAGCTCACGCTCGATCAGCTGCCCGCCGAGATCGACGAGCTCAAGTCCCTCGGCATCCCCGCGGTCATCCTCTTCGGCCTGCCCGATGTGAAGGACGAGGCCGGGAGCGGCGCGTTTGCCGAGGACGGCATCGTCCAGCAGGCGATCCGCGCCATCAAGGCGCACGACCCCGACTTCTACGTCATCACCGACGTCTGCATGTGCGAGTACACCTCGCACGGCCACTGCGGGGCGCTCGACGAGCACGGCTGCGTCATGAACGACGTCACGCTGGAGATGCTCGCGAGTGTCGCTGTCTCGCATGCCGAGGCCGGAGCGGACATGGTGGCCCCGAGCGACATGATGGACGGCCGCGTGGCCGCCATACGCACCGCGCTCGACGCCGAGGGCTACTCCGAGGTGCCGATCATGGCGTATGCGGCCAAGTACGCCTCGGCGTACTACGGGCCCTTCCGCGACGCCGCCGACTCCGCCCCCGCGTTCGGCGACCGCCGTGCGTATCAGATGGACCCGGCGAACAGCGAGGAGGCGCTGCGCGAGGTAGCCCTCGACATCTCCGAGGGTGCCGACATCGTGATGGTCAAGCCGGCGCTCTCCTACATGGACATCATCCGCCGGGTGCGCGACGAGTTCGGCTACCCGACCGCCGCGTACAACGTGAGCGGCGAGTACGCGATGGTGAAGGCTGCCGCCGCCAACGGTTGGATCGACGAGAAGCGCGTCGTGCTCGAGACGCTCACTTCGTTCCGCCGCGCGGGTGCCGACCTCATCCTGACCTACCACGCCAAGGACGCGGCCCGCTGGCTGCGCGAGGACTAGGAGCTTTCGAGAATGGCCGACAACGTAGGAAACGCTGACGCACGCCCCGATCTCGAGCTCGAGCAGGAGTTCGGGCCCGAGGACGAGGGTACGCTGACCGAGCAAGAGATCGCCGAGGCGGAAGCGCCGTGCGGCGGGGTGGGCATCGGGATTCCGCTGAGCGGGGCTGATGAGGGGGGACTACGCTCTCGGCCTTCGGAATCGGAGAGCTCCGCCCCCCCTCATCAGCCTCAGCGGCATCCCCACGCTTCCGGCCAGGCCGATGCTCATCCCGGCGCACCTGCGCATGGGGGTGGGCGCAGTGAGCCGCTTCCGCAGGCCGCGAACGCAGCCCACCCCCATGCGATGGGCGGACATCCGGGCGGACATCCGGCGGGCATCCCGATGGACCGGCAGCGTCACGGTGGCGCACGTTCGGTAGGCTTCCGGCCCGGTGGCGGCGAGGCTGCGCAGGCCTACGAGGCCCGCACCGGCATCAAGGCCCCGCGCATCATCGCCTGGGAGATCACGCGCTCGTGCAACCTGTCGTGCGCGCACTGCCGGGCAGCGGCGGAGTTCGGCCACTACCACGGCGAGCTCTCGCTCGACAAGATCAAAGAGGTCGTCGACGACATCGTCACCATCACCAACCCGATCATCATCCTCACCGGCGGCGAGCCGCTCATGCGGCCTGACATCTGGGAGATCGTCGACTACTGCCACGAGAAGGGCGCCATGCCGGTCATCGGCACGAACGCCACGCTCATCACCGACGAGATCGCCGCGAAGATGGCCGAGCACAAGATCCCGCGCATCTCGGTGTCGATCGACTTCCCCACGGCCGAGGGGCACGACGCCTTCCGCGGCGAGCCGGGGTGTTTCGACGCGACCATCGAGGGCGTCAAGATCGCCAAGCGTCACGGGGTGGGCGTCCAGATCAACACCACCGTCACCACGCTCAACGCTCACCTCGTCGAGGAGATCCACGATCTGTCTGAGTCGCTCGGTGTGGACGCGTTCCACATCTTCATGCTCGTGCCCACCGGTCGCGGCGAAGACCTGCTCGACAAGGAGCTGCCACCCGAGGAGTACGAGCGCGTGCTGGAGTGGGCCTACGAGCGGCAGAAGA
>JAHYJI010000007.1 GCA_019429145.1 Coriobacteriia bacterium
CGAGCAGCTGCACGTCGGTCTCGGCCTGCGTGCGCACGACCACCGAGATCCCCTGCTTGTGCGGGATCTGGTAGCGGGCGCGTACCGTGCGCACGGCCACGACGATCTCGAGCATCTTGCCCACCGAGCGCTCGGCGGCCTCGTCGCGGAAGCGTGCGAGCCCGGCGGGGTCGGGCCAGGCAGCGACCATGAGTGAGGGAGCGTCCGAGCCCGCCTCGCGGGGGATGTTGCGCCAGATCTCCTCGGTGACAAAGGGCATCATCGGATGGAGGAGCCGCAGAGCGGTGTCGAGCACGAAGACGAGGTTGCGCTGGGCCGTTAGGCGCGCGGCCTTCTCGGCGCCGTCGGCGTCCTCACGCGCACCTGCAAGCAGGCGCGGCTTGGAGAGCTCGATGTACCAGTCGCAGAACTCGTTCCAGAAGAAGTCGTACAGCGCGCGGGCGGTCTCGCCGAACTGGTAGGTCCTGATCCCCTCGTCGACCTTAGCGGCAAGGTCGGCCAGCCGCGAGAGGATCCACGCGTCGGCCACGGTTGCGGCCTGCGCCTCGCCGGGCACGAAACCCTCGTCGACGTTCATCAGCACGAAGCGGCTCGCGTTCCAGATCTTGTTGGCGAAGTTGCGGCTGGAGAGCAGCTTGTCCTCGGCGAACTTGATGTCCTGGTTGCCGGTGGTCTGCAGCATCAGCCCGAAGCGCATGCCGTCTGCCCCGTAGTGCTCCATGAGATCGAGCGGGTCGACCCCGGTGCCGAGCGACTTGCTCATCCGCTTGCCCTCGGCGTTGAAGACCGTGGGGTGGATGATGACGTCGTCGAAGGGGATGTCGCCGACGAAGTTCATGCCGCTCATGATCATGCGCGCCACCCAGAGGAACAGGATGTCGCGCGCGGTGGAGAGCACGCTCGTGGGATAGAAGTAGGCGAGCTCCGGCGTGTCCTCGGGCCAGCCGAGTGTGGCAAAGGGCCAGAGCTGGCTGGAGAACCACGTGTCGAGCACGTCCTCGTCCTGGCGAAGCGGCCCGCCGCACTCGGAGCACTCGGTCAGGTCCTCCATCGAGGCCACCGGCGGCGCCTCGCACGCGTCGCAGTAGAAGACCGGGATGCGGTGGCCCCACCACAGCTGGCGTGAGATGCACCAGTCGCGGATGTTCTCCATCCAGTGGAAGTAGACGTTCTCCCAGCGCTTGGGATGGAAGGTCACGCGCCCGTCGCGCACCGCCTCGATGGCAGGAGCCGCAAGCGGCTTCATGTCGACGAACCACTGGTCGGAAAGCCACGGCTCGATCACCGTGTGGCAGCGATAGCAGTGGCCCACCGCGTGCATGTGGTCCTCGGTGCCCAGCAGCAGCCCGGCGGCCTCCATGTCGGCGACGACCTTGCGGCGCGCCTCGTAGCGGTCGAGCCCCTCGTAGGGGCCGCCCTCTGCCGAGATGGTGGCATCGGCGTTGAGAATGTTGACCTTGGCGCAGCCGTGGCGCTCGCCTATCTCGAAGTCGTTGGGGTCGTGCGCGGGCGTGACCTTGACCGCGCCGGTCCCGAAGCTGGGGTCGACGTACTCGTCGGCAACGACCGGGATCTCGCGGCCGATCAGCGGCAGGACCACAGTGGCGCCCACGATGTCGCGGTAGCGCTCGTCATCGGGGTGCACCGCAACGCACGTGTCGCCCAGCATCGTCTCCGGGCGGGTGGTGGCCACGGCGACGTGGTCGCGGCCGTCGGCGGCAGGCTCGGCGAGCGGGTAGCGGAAGTGCCACAGGTGGCTGTCGAGGTCCTCGTGCTCGACCTCGATGTCGCTCAGCGCGGTGGCACACCTGGGGCACCAGTTGATGATGCGGTTGCCCCGGTAGATCAGTCCGGAGTTGTACCAGTCGACGAAGACCGTGCGCACGGCCTGCTGGTACGACGGGTCCATGGTGAAGTACTCGTCGGAGTAATCGCACGAGCAGCCCATCGCCTTGAGCTGACCGATGATGGTCGAGCCGTGCTCGGCCCGCCACTCCCAGCACTTCTCGATGAACTCCTCGCGGCCCACATCGTGTCGGCTCCTGCCCTGCTTGGCGAGCATCTGCTCGACCTTGTTCTGTGTGGCGATGCCGGCGTGATCGGTGCCGAGCACCCAGCGCGTGGGCCGTCCGGTCATGCGCGCTCGGCGCACCACCACGTCCTGGATGGTGTTGTTGAGCGCGTGGCCCATGTGAAGCGAGCCGGTGACGTTTGGAGGCGGGATGGCGACCGTGAAGGGCCGCTCCCCTCCCGGGACCGGCTTCTGCTCGAAGTAGCGGCCCTCCATCCACGACTCGAAGATAGGCGTCTCGACGGCCTTGGGATCGTAGGCCTTGGGCATCTCGCTCACGGGCTCCCCTTTACGCGCTCTCGGCCTCGCCGCGCCTCACGATGGTGGGGCCGCACTCGCCCTTCACCGTCTCGGCGGTCACGACCACGGTCTCGATGTCATCGCAGCTCGGCAGGTCGTACATCGTGTCGAGCAGCAGTCCCTCGAGGATGGAGCGCAGCCCGCGCGCACCGGTACCGTGCGAGATCGCGTTCTGCGCAACGGCTCTGAGCGCGTCCTCGGTGAAGTCGAGCTCCACGCCTTCGAGCTCGAAGAGGCGGCGGTACTGCTTGACGAACGCGTTCTTGGGCTCGGTGAGGATGCGCACGAGGTCGTCCTCGGTCAGGCTCTCCACCGAAGCGAGCACCGGCAACCGTCCGATGAACTCGGGGATGAGCCCGAACTTGTGCAGGTCCTCGGGCAGCACGTGGGAGAGCAGCTCGCCCTTCCGCTTGGCCGAGGCGTCCGCGAGCTCGGCCCCGAAGCCCAGTCCGCGCTTGCCCACCCGGTCGGCGATGATCTTCTCCAGGTCGACAAACGCACCGCCGAGGATGAAGAGGATGTTGGTGGTGTCGATCTTGATGAGCTCCTGCTGCGGGTGCTTGCGCCCGCCCTGCGGGGGCACGGATGCCTCGGTGCCCTCGAGGATCTTGAGCAGCGCCTGCTGCACGCCCTCGCCGGAGACGTCACGCGTGATCGAGAGGTTCTCGGCCTTGCGCGCGATCTTGTCGATCTCGTCGATGTAGATGATGCCGATCTCGGCGCGCTTGATATCGAAGTCCGCCGCCGTGATGAGCTTGAGCAGGATGTTCTCGACGTCCTCGCCCACGTATCCCGCCTCGGTGAGCGCGGTGGCGTCCGCGATGGCAAAGGGCACCTTCAGGATGCGCGCAAGCGTCTGGGCGAGCAGCGTCTTGCCGCAGCCGGTGGGGCCGAGCATGAGGATGTTGCTCTTGGCAAGCTCGACCTCGTCGTCGTCGGCGACCGTCGGCATCACCTGGATGCGCTTGTAGTGGTTGTAGACGGCCACCGAGAGCACCTTCTTGGCGCGCTCCTGGCCCACGACGTAGTCGTTGAGCGCCTGGTTGATCTCGGCCGGGGTGGGAAGCTCGTCGGCGAGCGGCGATATCTGGTGCTCGGCGGGAAGCTCGTCTTCGACGATGTCGTTACACAGCTCGATGCACTCGTCGCAGATGTAGACGTCCGGTCCCGCGATGAGCTTGCGGACCTGGCGCTGGCTCTTCGAGCAGAACGAGCACTTCAGCTGATCGGGATTGTCGGGGGTGCGGCTCACGCTTCACTCGCCTTCACGCCGCGCTTGACGAACACCTCGTCGACCAGGCCGTAGGCCTTGGCCTCGTAGGCGTCCATGATGTTGTCGCGGTCGGTGTCCTGGTGGACCTGCTCGATCGGCTGGCCGGTGTGGTGAGCGAGGATCTTGTCGAGCGCCTCGCGCATGCGAAGCATCTCCTTGGCCTGGATCTCGATGTCTGAGACCTGGCCCTGCGTGCCGCCCCAGGGCTGGTGGATCAGGATGCGGCTGTTGGGCAGGACGAACCGCTTGCCCTCGGCACCTGCGGCGAGCAGGACCGCGCCCATCGACGCGCACTGCCCGATGCAGATCGTGGAGACGTCGGACTTGATGTACTGCATCGTGTCGTAGATGGCCATGCCCGCAGTGATCGAGCCGCCCGGCGAGTTGATGTAGAGGTTGATGTCCTTCTCCGGATCGGTGCTCTCCAGGTGCAGAAGCTGCGCGATCACGAGGTTTGCGATCACGTCGTTGATCTCCTGGCCGAGGAAGACGACCCGCTCGTTCAGGAGTCGCGAGTAGATGTCGAAGCTGCGCTCGCCGCGGCTCGTCTGCTCGACGACGATGGGTACCAGATCGTATGCGTCGTATGTCATCGGTGCTCCCGTCCTACTCTTCTGATGCGGACTCGTCGGCCGCCTCGGCATCTTGGGCCTCATCGCCCTCGGCGACGGGCTCCTCTTCGTTGATCTGTACGTTCTCGGGATTCATGAGCCACTCGACCGCCCTGCGGTGCATGATGCCCTCGGTGAGGACCTCGATGGCTCGGGACTCGTCCCAGCGTGCACGCAGCTCGTCCACATCGGTCTCGGCTGCCTCGGCGAAGCGCGCGATCTCCTCGGTGATGTCGTCCTCGGTGACCTCCATGCCGAGCGAGCGGAAGAGCGCCTCGAGCGCGAGCTCCTCGCGGACCATGGTCGCTGCCTGCTCCTCGATGTCCTTCGAGATCTTCTCGGGATCGTGCCCGGTGGCCTGCGAGTACTGCTCGATGCTCATGCCGCGGGAGTGAAGACCCTCGAGGAAGTCGCTCAGCATCGAGTTGCGGCGCGAATCCTTCATCGCTGCGGGCGCCTCGCCCTCGAGCCGCTCGGCCAGCGCGGTGCGCACGGCGCGCTCGAGGATCCGGGCGCGGCCGGTGGCCTTGGCCTCGTCGAGCTTGGTCTTGATGTCGGCGCGCAGCTCCTCGAGCGTCTCGAAGCCACCGACGTTGCCGGCGAACTCGTCGTCGAACTCGGGCAGGACCTTCTCCTTGATCTCGTGAACCGTGACCTCGAACTCGGCCATCTTGCCGACGAAGTCCTCGTTGGACGAGCCCTCGGGAATCTCGAACTCGATGCGCGTCTCGGCACCTGCCTCCAGCCCCAGCAGACCCCGGTCGAAATCGGTGGGCATGAGGCCCTTGCCCATCTCGTAGAGGTACTTCTCGACGACGTTACCCTCGTACTCCTCGCCGTTCACCGTGCCGGTGAAGGAGAGCAGCGCAAAGTCGCCGTCCTCAAGCCCGCGGCCCTCGACCGGCTCGAGGCTGGCGAAGCGCTCGCGCGTGTGCTCGAGCTGGGCCTCGACCTCGCGATCGGATGACTCCGCGGGCGGGACCGTGACCGAGATGCCCTCGTGTGAGGTGATGGTGAGCTCGGGCTTGATCTCTACATCGACGGTGTAAACGTACTCGGCGCCCTCGATCAGCTCCTCGAGCTCGTCGACCTCGGGGCTGGCGATGGGCTTAAGCCCCTCGGCCTCGACGGCCTTGGGGTAGCTCTCATCGAGCACGCGCTCCTGCGCCTCGGCGAGCACGGCCTCGCGGCCCAGGTGCGTGTCGATGACGCTCTTGGGCGCCTTGCCCGGACGGAACCCCGGGACTTTGACCTTCTTGGCAAGCTCGCGGTAGGCGCGGTCGATGGCCGCGTCGACATCGGCTGCGGGAACGGTAACGGTCAGCCTGACCGTGTGGTCGTTTGTCTGCTCGACGGTCGTGTTCAAAGCGCCTCCTGTGACATGGACGGTGTGGTGATACCGGATGCGGACTGGTGCGGGCGAGAGGACTCGAACCTCCATGAGTTTCCTCACCAGGACCTAAACCTGGCGCGTCTGCCAATTCCGCCACGCCCGCAGAATGGAACGGCTAGTAAGTGTATCAAAGTAGGGGGCCGACGTGCGCCCCCGAGGCGCCTCTCACCTGTCGGTGGTACGCAGGCTCAGAACTACGAACCCGATGACGATGGCCGCGACGAGACACACCAGCGCCACGAGGAATGCGATGTCCCTCGCCCTCGAGACTCTCTCGCGTGTCGATTCGACACGCTCTGCGGCCTCTCTCACGCCCGCTGCGGCCACGTAGAGCGACTGCTGACCCTGGTGGTCCTGGGCTATGAGAAAGGACGTCCAATCGTCTCCTGCGAGCTCTGCGTAGCGTCCCAGGGCACTCTGTATCTGCTCGGCGTCCCGTGCGACGATACCCGCCTCGACCTCCGCCAGCCGATCCGATATCTCATCGAGACGCCACAGCAGATGGGTGTTGGAGAACAGCACGGGCACGGGCGGCGGGTTGCCCCGCATACGGTCCATCGCCGACCCGAGATCCTCGCGGACCGAGGCGACGATCGTGCGGGCCTCGTCGACCTCGATCTCATCTCCTGACAGGGCCGAGAGGCGGTCGAGCGCGGTGACGACCTCGTCGAACTCCTCGGCCCGCACGACCGCGAACTCGCTCGACGCCGCCAGCAGATCGACGTACTCGATGGTCGCGTCGAGGTGATCGACGATCGCGTCGGCGTGCTCCCCCGTGCCACCGGAGAACGGCAGTGCCGGCACCGCGGTGTCGAGGGCCTCGGCTCGCAGCGATTCGAACTCGTCCTTCCACGACCGGAGCTGCGGCGAGAGTCGCTCGGCAGCTGCAGGGCTCGTCTGGAAGGCGGCGGCCTCCGCGCCGAGCGTCGCCAGCGTCTCCGTGACCCGCTCTTCCGTCGAGTCGGCCCTGGCAAGGTACGACTCGACTCGAAACGCGGTGACCCCGCTGTAGATGGCGACAAGGGCAAGAACCACGGCGATCGCCGTGAGAACGGCGGGTCCCGTGCGTCGTGCCTGTACTGCCTGCACCTGCTGCATGCGCGTTCCCCCTGAGACGAACTGTAGCAGGCGCTCTCCCCGATTCACAGCACCCGGGGAGCCTGGTCGGCACCCCGGGTGCGTGGTCGGTCGGACCTTATGCGGTGAACGGGCTCACTCACTCGAGCAGTTGCGCACTCCAGTAGCCCGTAGTGGGCGTCATCACCACCTCGGGGTCGCTCGTCTTGAAGGTCAGGTAGTCGAAGGCCGCTGAGCCTCCGGTGGCGATCAGGCCGAACCGCCCGTCGGTCACGAGCGCGTTGTACGCGAAGGTGAGCACGAGCTTGCCGTCAACGAAGACCTGCACGACGTTGCCCTGCAGCGTGATCGCGAGCTTGTAGTCCTTGTCCGCCTTGATGCCGAGTGCGATGGTGGCGTCGGCCTTCACGCGTCCGCGGCTGATGTGGCCGAGCACGAGCGAGCCGGTCCTCGCGTCGATGGTGACGAACTTGTAGTCGTCATCGTCGTAGTAGTCGAAGGTGAACCCGGCGCTACCGCTCGTCTTCACGACGGTCTCGAGCTGCAGCAGGTACGCCGCGTCGATCATCGTGCGCGTGAGGGCGACGGCGGTGCTACCGGTGGCCGGCGCGACCGTGGCCTTGCCGCCGGCAAGCACCCATTCACCTGCGACAGGAGCATCCATCAGCCCGGACGGGTCGACCTCGAACTCCTCGGTCTGGACGTGGACGACGTTGGGCGGCAGCACCTGGACGATCACGTTGTCGATGCGTCCCTTGGAGTTGTTGGCCCCGATGCCGACCATGCCCTCGTTGAGCATGTGGACGTACCCGTCCTCGTCGACGCGCGGGGTGTAGCTGTAAGCGAACGAGTACTTGCCGTCGATGACGACCGTGACGTAGGTACCGTTCACCGAGAGCAGCACGCGGTAGTCGGTGTCGGGCCTGAGCTTGCAGTTCGTCCAGGCCACGACCACCCAGCCGCTCGCATCGCGGTAGCCGAGCTCGAGCTTGTCGGTCGACACGTTGATGCCGACGAACTTGAAGTCGGTCGGGCTCTGGTAGTCGAAGATGAGATACGCGTTGGCCTTGTAGCCGGCGATCGGCTTGACGGCGTTGATGGTCGCCTGCACCTCGTAGTACCTGGGCAGGTACGCATCGACGTAGAAGACGCTCACCGCCTCGCCGCCGAGGGTCTCGGGCGCGACCTCGAGACGTCCACCCGTGACCGTCCAGCTGCCGGAGTCCGCCGCGAAGTTCTGTGCAGTGCCGTCGTTGAAGCTCGCCGAGCGGAGCACGTCGCGCGGCCCGCCGGGCACGTTGCCGGCCTGCGGGTCGGCGGGCGCACCGGTCTGGTCGTGCCACGCGGGATCCTTCTGCAGCACGAGGCCGAGTTCGCCGTCGGGCTCGCCGTTGCGCACCGCGGCGTTGCCGGTGTCGATCGAGCGGGTCGGATCGGCGCCGTGCGAAGCCGACAGCGCGTAGAGGAACTCGTGCAGCTGTGGCTGGAGCGTGCGGCTCACCGTAGCCGCACCGAACGGTGCGAACGGCACGATGTAGCTGTTGAACTCGCCGACCCAGTCGATGAGCCGGTCCCCGCCGGTGTTCGCGATGAGCACGTCACGGCCCGCGCCGCCGTACGCGCGGTCCTCGTAGGACGGGTGCGTGTCCGGGCTGCGGTTGGTGCCGCCGTCGGTGTCGTGATCGTCGTCGACGTTGAGCAGGTCGTCGCCCCATCCGCCGTAGAGGGTATCGCGGCCGGTGCCGCCGACGAGCCAGTCGTTGCCGAGGTCACCGAAGATCACGTCGTCACCGTCGGTGTTGACCGGCCCGTACGTGCCGCCCTTGTCCAGCGTGCCGCCGGGAAGCTCCGGACCTTCAGTCTTGTCGAAGTTGAGCAGGAAGCCCGGTATCTTCGCCCACGGGTCGTACTCGTCGTAGTCGGCGAACTCCCCTGCCTTGTCCTTGCCGTAGCCGAGCACGTTGCCGGGGTTGTAGGGCGCGGCGTAGAACTCCGGCAGCGCCTCGGCGCCCGAGATCGCGTCGTCGCCCGCACCGCCGTGCAGGAAGTCAGAGCCCAGACCGCCGTAGATGATGTCGTCAGCGTAGAGCGGTCGGAAGAGCGGGTTCTGGATGCCGCCTGACGCACCGATCGGGTCGAGGTTGAACGGCTCGAGGTTGACGGTCTTCTTGAGCTGGCCTTCCACGTTGATGACCTCGTACTGCATCTTGCCCGGGGTGTAGATGATCTCGTTGAGCACGTTGCCGTTGGAGAACCTGGTGTCGGGATCGCGTGCCAGCAGCTCAGCGATGCCGTAGAGCGGCTCGCCCCAGACCGCGCTGTTGCGGCTCGTGTAGATGCGGCCGTCGTCGCCGAGGACACCGTCCTGGCCCGTGCCGCCGGCGATCCAGTCGTTGCCCCAGCCGCCGATGATGTCGTCGTCGCCGGCTTCGCCGAAGATGACGTCGTCACCGACCATGCCGTAGATGGTGTCGTCCCCGTCCTCGCCGTGGATCTCGTCGCCCGCCCCGATGTCGGTCGCCGCCTGCGCGGGCTTGTAGTCGGGCCCGCCCGGTGTGTAGTCGAGCAGCTCGACCGCGCGCGGTATCAGCCGCAGGCCGCCGTTGTAGGTGTCGTAGTTGAACGTGCGGTAGGCGGTGGCCGCGCCGCCGTTGACGTAGACGATGCGGTAGATGTTGGCGTTATCGCCGGCGATGGTGTCCGCGTCGCGCGCGTGGCTGTCGCTGCCGTCGGTGTTGCGGTCGATGTCGGTCCCCGCGCCGCCGAAGATCATGTCGGCGCCGTCGGGCCGCTGCGAGCGGTCGACGAGGCTGAAGAGGCTCGAGCTGCCGCCGATGATGTCGTCCTGGCCGAGGTTGCCGAAGATGGTGTCGTTGCCGCCGTTGCCCTCGATGTAGTCGTCGCCATCGGTGTCGTGCTCGAAGGACGGGGTCACGTTCAGCAGCCCTGCCGCGTCGCGGTATGCGCCCACGCGCACGCCGTCGTTGACGGCACTTACGACCGAGCCGTCGCCCTGGATCGTGTCGTCGCCCAGCTGGCCGAAGATCATGTCGTCGTCTGGCCCGCCGGCGATGTAGTCGTCGCCGAAGTTGTTGAGCCCGGCCGCCTCATCGGCGAACGAGTGATCGAGCAGCGTGATCGTGAAGTTGGTCCACCACGGCGAGGTGCCCGGACGCGCGTAGTAGTCCACGAGGCCGATGGCCACCTCACCCGCGAGATCGTACATCGGGCCGGACGACACGCGGAAGCGCGGATCGCGGAAGTCGGCCAGGTCGGCCTTGCGGTCCAGGCGCACGTTGTCGCCGAAGATCAGGTCCTTGTCGCTCACGCCGGCGATCGGCTCGAGTTCCAGAGCCGTTACGGTCGCCAGATCGTAGGCGCCGTAGCCGTCGATGATATCGCCAGCCGCGCCGCCGATGAGGATGTCGTCTCCGGCCCCGCCGAAGATCGTATCGGCGCCGCCCAGCACACGGTCGGTCGTCTCGATGACGCGGACGATGCCACCGAACGCCTTCACGTAACCGTTGTCGCCGAGCACGATGTCCGCGCCGGCACCTGCCGAGATGATGTCGCCCTCGTAGCCGCCGAGGATGATGTCGTGCCCGCTGGTGGTGACGATGATGTCGCTACCGCCCAGGTCGGGATCGGTGGTGGTCACCAGGTCGACGTCGGCGTGGTCGTGAGCGTCGTCTGTGACGGCCCAGTCGACCCAGCCGGAGTCACCGAGCACGATGTTGTTGCCGAGCTCAGCGGTGATGACGTCGTCACCGTTGCCGCCGAACAGGACGTTGTCGCCGGTCGACGCATGGATCTCGTCGTCGCCGCCGATGGTCGGATCGACGGTGATGGCGAGCGTGACCGGACGGATCACGCCGTCGGTCTTGTCGCCCCAGCCACCGTGCCCGAGCACCTGGACTGCGTAGCCCTCGAGCTCGACGAGGACCGCCATGTCGATGCCCTCATCGGCGATACCCTCGGGAACGGGCCACTCGGCTGCGTCGATGAAGATCACGCGGCCACGGTCGCCGAAGATGATGTCGTCGGCGGTACCGCCCTTGATGGAGTCGTCGCCGTGGCCGCCGAAGATGATGAGCGGCAGTGTGGAGGTCGATCCGTCCACGACGTCGTTGTCGCTGTACGCGGCAGGCGTCTGCGGGAGCACGAACGTCTCGGAGGTGGCCTCTACAAACTCGCCGTCCTCGTCGAGCGCGCCGATCTTGACCTCGGCGCTGAGACCCACGTGCGGTGCCGCGTTGATGGCGAGTGCCACGAAGTCGAGCTCGTAGTTGACGCTGTAGTACCTGGGATCGAGCACCACGCCGTCGACGAGCACGACGATCACGTCCGCGGGCGTCCTGTGGTCGCCTGCGCTGATGTCGGTCGCAAGTTCGAGCACGTGGTTGTAGGGGCCTTGAGTGTTGAGCACGAAGAACTCGTCCTCGCCCGCGTGCAGGTCCACGGTGACCGTGTCGTCACCGAGCCCGGTGTTGAGCGTGGTGATCGTGCGAACGCCGGCCCGCAGGTGCGTGCCGTCGATGTGGATGGTGTCGTCGCCGTAGCCGGTCCACATCGTGATGCCCTCGATGAAGTCCCCATCGGCCTCGGCACTGTAGGTGATCGACCCGGCGATCTGACTCGTCGCCATGCCGACGATGAAGATCTCGGCCTGGCTCGCCACGTCGGGATCGCGTGCGACCGCCGCCGCGTAGACGTCGGTGATCAGCACGTCGGTGTCGCCCTGGATCGCCGACTCGTCGCTGATGAAGAGCTTGTGCGTGCCACTACCCGCGTAGATGTTGAGGGTACCCGCCAGGTCGTTCAGGTTGCCGGGCAGGAACTCGATGTAGTCGCCGAGCGTCTGGTTCGCCTCGGAGGACACGTAGATCTGCTCGTCGCCGTCGTAGGTGCTGAGGTTGGTGACGGCGGAGGTGCCGCGGACGTTGAAGACGTCCTCGCCGCTGCCAAGGCCGATGTTGAGCGTCTGGATGTTGTAGTAGTTGATGCCGCTCAAGCGCAGCGCCAGCTTGACCGTGCCGGTTAGGTTCGTCGTGTCGATGTCGGTCGGTTTGATCTCGAAGAACGCGTAGGCGCCCTGGAACACGATGACGAAGTCGTTGCCGTACTTGCGGACGGCGATGTTGTCCTGGTACGGCAGGGACGACTCGAGGTGCATGTCATCGATCGCCGAACCGTTCGGGTTGAGGACCGGGTTGAGCAGCTTGCGCAGCTCGTCGGCGGTCGCGTCGTAGGGCACGGTCACCGTGAGCAGCGCGCGACCCTCCGCCTCGGTGATGCCGACGGGCAGGTTGGCACGCAGCTCGGGATGGTTGTCGTAGAAGCTCAGGTCGAACGTTCCGCCGGTGGCGTTGACGGTGATCGTCTGGACGTTGGTGACTGTCTTGCCGTCCTTGAGCGTCGCGGTAGACACGAGCGCGAGTTCCTCGGGCGGAGCCACCAGTGCGGTGTCGACCTGACCCAGGTCGTCGATCTCGGCCCACACGAGCTGCGGCATGTTGCGGCCGGCCAGCATGCCACCGAAGGTGATCGTGAGCGTCACGACGTAGCCGTCGACCTGCTTGTCGACGAAGATGTCTGCCGCGTCGAAGCCGTAAAGCAGGGCCAGGCGGTTGCGCACCTCCTCGGCAGTCATGTCGTAGTCGAGCGTGACGATGGCGAATGACAGCTGCCGTTCGACCTCGCCCGGGATGTCGGGGAAGGCCGGCTTCCAGCCGAACCCGTCGGTGCGCAGCCGGTAGGTGCCGCCGGCCGCCTGGACCGTGATCGTCTGGACCTCGGGGATCGGCTCCACACGACCGTCGCGGACGGTCGAAGTCCTGACCTCGGCCGAGGCGTCGACGTTGGGAACGAGCAGGTCGTCGATGCCGTCCTCGTTCTCGTCGACCATCACCCAGGTGATCTGCGGGATGTCGATGCCTGCGAGAGCGGCCACGAACTGGATCGTGTAGGTGACGTTCGTCGACAGACGCTGCTCGGCGACGCGGACGTCGCTGGCGGTCACGAGCATGCCGCCCGGCTTCATGTTGAGCAGCTGCACGAGTCTGTTGCGGAACTGCTCGGCGCTGAACAGGTAGTTGAAGGTCGCGCTGCCGTACCCCTCGATGCTCAGCGTGTACACGCCGCTCTTCGCACGTACGAGGACCGTCTGGACCTCGGCGATGGTCGGCATGTCGAGGCCGGTCAGCGTGGTCGGGGTGAGGATGCCGACGCTGTCGTCGGTGTCGTCGGTGTCGTCGATGGTGAGCATGTCGCCCCAGGCCGGCGAGCCGAAGATGCGGTATCGGTCGCCCGCCTCCGGTGCGACCGGAGCGTCGCCGCCGGGCAGCCACCAGCCGTCGACGGTGACGGTGGTGGCGGTGTTGGCGACCACGGTGCCGTACGCCTTGACGGCGCCGGCTGCGTCGTAGACCTCGACCGTCATGCCGGCGAGATCGACGAGGTGGAGCGCGCGTACGGACTCGTCGGAGATGTCGACCGCGAGTGCGTTCATCGCATCGCCGTCGGCCGCGAGCATCGCGTAGGTGATAGTCGCGATGAAGGTCGCGCGATTGCCGAGCGCGTCGCGCAGGACGTACTGGAAGGTGTAGGTCTCGAGCGAACTGAACTTCGCACTCGGCGTGAAGGTGAAGACGCCGGCCTGCGCGTCGAACCCGAGCGTGCCGATCGAGACCTGCGTGAGGACGTCGACCGAGAGCACCTCGATGCCGGACCATGTGCCGGCACCCGGCAGCGCGGCTTCGAACTCGGCGTTCTCGTCCTCGAGCGTCAGGCCGTCGCCACTCGTGCTCCAGATGGTGCCGACGTAGTCGCTGTCGCCGCCGTCGATGACGAGTAGTGCGCCGATCTCGTCGATCCTCCGCTCGCGATCGGTCCACAGCGCGGCGCCCTCAGGGGTATCGATGAGCGCATCGTATGCGGCGGTCAGGACTCCGGTCCCGACGCTGATCGTGTCGCGCTCCGAGCCGGTGTCGAGGAACGTGTGGCCCGCGATGCTCCGGATGATGACCGTGTCACGGCCCGCCCCGGTGGAGATGTAGGTCGCACCCTCGTGCGTCGACTCGACGGTGAAGTGGTCGTCGCCCGAGCCGAGCTCGATCCTGAGGACCTCGAGGTTGTGGTAGGCGATGCCGCCCTGGATGTAGCGGCCGGCGATCGAGGTGTCGCCGCCCATGCCCAGACCCATGAGACGGTCGCTGGTGAGTACGCCGTGGTCGTCGGCGGGGCTGTTGCCGTGATAGATGATGAGCGTGTCGACCTGCTCCTCCTCCACGACGCGGAAGTTGAGGTTGAGCGGCGCGATCGAGTACTTGTCCCGATACGCCGGCTCGAGCGAGTCGCCCTTGTACGTCGGCCACGGGCTCGTGAACGTCACGGTGGTACCGGAGATCAGCGGAGCGTACTGGGTCGTTCCGTTGATGACCTCGGCCTGCAGCTGGTATGTCAGGTCGGCGATGCTCGTCGGCGCGTCAACCGGGTCGTCGTCGTCCACTTCGTAGACGTCGGGCGTCATCGCTCCACGCCGATGCAGGATGATCCGCCAGTCCCCCGCGAAGTCGTTGAAGATGAAGCCTGCCTGCAGCCACGCGACCGTCGTGCCGAGCACGGACTGGACCGGCGTGCCGCTGACGGTGCCGCTGGCCCCCGTGCCGGAATCGAAGCCGAACGCAAACGTCGTACCCGGCGTCTCGCTTCTCACGAGGATCCTCGGGATGCCGAGCAGGCTCACCAGGAAGTCAGCCTGGTAGCCTTCGAGCTCGTCGATCAGCATCGCGAGTTCCTGCGCGATGATCGACACGACGTTCCTGTTCTCCTCGACCGTGTAGTACACCGTCTGATCGCCGACCGTAATACTCCACGTCTCGCCAGCGGTGGCGTTGCCGCCGAACGACAGCACTGCCTGCAGCCAGCCGCCAAGCGCGTTGATCGCCGCCAGGTCGTCCTGATCAGGCGTTCCGATGAACGTCATCGAGGAGCCCGGGGCTCCGCCGTCAAGCGTGACGTTGACGGTGAACGGTGTGTCGTTGGCGATCGAGAGGATGTCCTCGGACACCTTGCGGATGTCGAGTTCTGTCCCGAGCAACGGATCGTCGAGGAAGGTGAGCGTGAACGGGTAGTCGTTCATGCGCGGATCGAAGCCGGGCCGCTCCCCTGTCATGGCGCTGACGTGGACGGCCTCGGGGTTCGTGAGGATCGCCTTGAGGTAGCTGTCCACGTCGGAGTCGTCGGTGCCGGTCGTGACGGTGCCGACCTTGCCCTCGGCCATCGGGTAGTTGGTCTCGCCCGGCAGACGGAACGGATCGTTGAGGAAGCGCTCCTCGCCGACGCGCAGGCCGCCCTCGATGGTCAGCGGTCCGCGGATCGCGTTGACCCGCTCTTCGAGCGCCGGGAACACCAGCGCGTCTCCGCCGTCGACGAAGTCGTCGTCCACAGCCATGACCCAGACCGTCTGCGGCTGGTTCCAGTCGGACGGCGTGAACAGCAGCTGTGCTGTGATCTTCGCGCCGCCGGCCGTCTGAGTGTTGATGGTGACGGCCGCCGTGACGAGCGTGGCGTCCTTGCGGTTGATCGTGAGGACACGGCCCCAGACGCTGACGCTGAAGAGGTTCTCGCCGGGCGCGTTGATCTGGGCGGCAAGGCCCGTGGCGATCGTCGCGAGGTCGTCGCGGAACTTCACGGTGTAGCTGAAGTCGCGCGTCACGCCGCCCGATGTCAGGCTCAGCGTCCAGACCTCACCCTGGGCCGGGAAGCCCTTGAGCTCGACGGCCACCTGGTCTGCGCCCGTCTTGGAGACGAGCGGGTTGCCGGCCTTGTCGTCCGTCGTGGTCGACCAGTCGCCCCTACTCGCTGGCGTGGCCGCGTCGACGTAGATGCGGAAGTCGACGAAGAAGGCGAAGGTGCCGCTGATGATGGTGAAGGACACACCGTCAGAACCGGTCTCGACGGTGAAGTCGGCGGACAGGCCGGCGATGAGCTGACCGGCGATCTCGGCAAGCGTCGCTCCCGAACCGCTGACCACGATCGGCGTGCCCGGACGGCCCCTCGTGGTGCCGAGCGGACCCGTGACGACCTCGACCGGGGTGACGATCAGGTACCACGTCTCGGTCGCTGCAGGCGTGCCCGTCAGGATGACGTGGGCGCGGTTCGTGGCGACCTTGACCTGGATCTCGTTCGCCTCGCCGTAGTTCGACTTGGGATCGAAGGCCTTGTCAGAATCGTAGGTGCGCGTCTGCTGCGGATCGATGTGGACGGTCACGTCGTCCTTCGGCTGGCCGGTCAGGACGACCTCGTAGCTGTCGGTGACCGGAGCGTAATCCTCGAAGTCCGGGAACTCGACGAAGGGATCGTAGCTGATCTCGAACGTCGTGCCTGCAGCGAGCTGTGCCGCCGGCGACGTCTCGGGATCGATCGCCGGATCGTCCCAGACCACGATGTAGTATCCGCGCTCTGCGTCGTACGCCACGATCGTGGCCGTCTCGCCCGCGTAGTCGCCGGACGTGATGGTGACCGTCTTACCGGCGAGCGAGATCGCGTCGGCGTTCGTGGCATGTCGCTGGAGCGACACGACGAGGTCGTAGGAGAGACCGGCTACCACGCCCTGCGGATTCGGTGAACTCAGGAAGTACTTGTTCGGCTCGTAGCTGACGACCGAGCCGACCCTTATCTCGTACCAGCCAGCCTGGGTGAACTCGTACTGGATGAACGGGTCCTTGACCGAGCTGCTGCCCGCGTCCGGCGTGCGAGGATCGGCGTTCTTACCGTACCAGTCGCTCGCGAGCGGACTGGCAGGATCGATCAGCACCGGAGTGCCACCCGGCTCGGCAGCGTAGTAGAGCTCGAGGGTGACCACGGTCGAGTACGCGTAGGTGTAGGTCCTGAGGACCGGGATGGCGATGAAGCCGAAGAGGTACTCGTACTCGACGACCGTGATCGTCGTGACGCCCTCCAGCGGCGTGGCGTCGTCGATGTCGAACACACCGATGACCTTGCCGGACTTCAGGCCTGCCGAGAGCGTGAACGGATCGTCTCCGGCCTGCATGCCGAGTCTGGTGTCGACGTCGTTGTCCTCGATGGTGATGATGACCCCTGCCGCGGTCTCGACGTAGGAGGCGTCGTAGATCCCGCTCGTGTCGATCTGCTCGACGAGCAGTTCTGCGATCCTGCCGACCGTGCGCTTCTCCGGGCTCGGCTCGGCAGGAAGCGTCACGCTGTACTCGACCCCGTCGATGACGATCGTCCAGACCTCACCGGTCCGGTAGCCCGTCTTCGTGTCGAGGACGAACTGCGCCTCGAGATAGTGGACGCGGTCGTCGTGTTCGTACGTCATGGGCTTGGCGTAGGCCGCCGCACGCAGCTGGCGCACGTCACCCACGTTGACCGCCGCTCCATCGGTGCCCTTGATCAGTACGATGCCGCCGCTCTCCGCGGAGGCGGTCACGCCGGTCAGGCTGCTCGCGATAGCCGTCGCGAGCGCGTTGATGGTCGCGTAGTTGCCGGGTGCGGTGAACGACTGCGGCGTGCCCGCCACGGTGATCCACCAGCGGTCGCCGATCTCTGCGGGCGTGGGCCCGGCGGGATCGAGCGCGACCCGCTGCTCCCAGTAGAGCTTCACGATGCCGCGGAGCACCGGCTGGAGTGCCGGGCTGGGGTCGCGCACTATCGTCGCGCTGAGCGCGAACGCCGTGTTGTCGAGGCGGCTCACGTAGACCTTCCCGCCGTCGGCGAACGCGGCCAATCCCGCCGTCCCGTTGACCAGAGACGCTAGTGCGGAAGCCACCCCGTTGGCGTTGGCCGAGGAGGTCGCCACCGCGTACGGGTAGGCCGTGGTGCCCACGTAGAGCGTCCAGGTGTCGCCCTGGTTCGCCGGTCCGGTGAGCGCGATGACCCGCGTGCTTACCGTGCCGATCGACACCGTCTCGGTGGACGGATAGACCTTGAGCGAGACGCTCATCGCAACGGTGGACTCCATCGTGATCGTCGAGCCGCTCGCACTCGCGTCGACGCCCGTGATGCCGTTAGCGCTGGCGGCGAGAGCGGAGGCGACCGTGCCCGCCGTCGCGCCGGAGGCCACGTACGTGTAGGTGGTGCCGGCGCGAGTGATCCGAAGCTCGAAGGTGTCCGTGGCGCTTGCCGGCGTCGGCACGACGACCGTCCAGTTCTTGTTGTCGCCGGAGCTTGCGGCCGCGGAGGGCAGGTCGATCTGGACGATCTCGATCAGGAACGCGGTGCCGTCCAGTCTCGTCACGGTAAGCGTTGAGCCGTCTGCCACGGCGCGGAATCCGCTGACCGTGCTGAGGGCGGTCGCCATCGACGTCGCTACAGCGCTCGTGGTCGCACCGGTTGCCGTCCTGGTGGCGATCGTGGTGGTGCCGTCACCTGACTTGAGTGCGACGGTCCAGGTTCCGCTCGGGTAGTTGCGTGAGATGGTGACGGTCTTGCTGCTGTCCGGAGTCGCCTGTGTCTCCCAGGAGCCCGCGGGTTCGACCGTGACCGCCATCGTGAAGGCGGCGGTCCTCTCGATCACGACGGTGGCGCCGTCGGCATATGAGGTGAATCCGGGCTGCGCGTTCAGCAGCGACGCCAGCGAGGTGGCGACCTGCGCCGCGGTCTTGCCGGACTCAACGGTGTAGACGGCTGTCGCCGCGACCGTGCCGCCAAGCTCGCTCACCGTGATCGTCCAGGTCTCGCCGTGGCGGGCTGCCGGGATGTCGATGCGCCCTTGCGTCCAGGGCACCTGCTCGGCACCGGCCATCGTCGCCGGACGACCGTTGACGGTGATCGTCGCCGTGGGCGCCCAGCCCTCGACGGTGAACCTGAGAGTGAACGGGCTTGCGAGAGCGAGCGTCAGCGTCGCTCCGGACGCCGAGGCGCCGGCACCGACTGAGCTCGCGAATCCCGATGCGATCGAGTTCAGACTCGCACCCGCTCCGACCGTGACCGTGTGCGCCACGCCGGAGACGTAGAGCTTCCAGACCTCGCCTTGCACAGGCGTGCCGGCGAAGGTGACAGAGGCGCTCGCGAAGCTGATGAGCGAGCCGTTCTTGTCGTTCACGCTCACCGAGCGCGTCACCCATCCGGCATCCACGTTCTCGTGCACCAGACCCGGAGTCGGTGAGCCGGTGATCGGGAGTCCCGCGAAGTTGAAGCCGTTCGGGTCGCGGATGATGAGGTGGGCACCGAGCGCGTCCACGAGGACCTCGGAGGGCAGCTGGCCGGTCTCGGCGTCCTCGACGAAGTAGCGAGGCGCCGCGGCAAGCGCTGCGAGCAGACCCTGGGCGACGTCGAGCAGGGTGTCCCCGGCCTGCACCGTGTAGCTGTAGTTGCGGTACCTCAGACCGAGCGTCCACGTGTCGCCCGGTGTCACGCTGCCGGTGAGCACGAGGTCGATCATCAGGTAGAACGTCGACGGGTCGATGACCGTTCCGGGCAGCGTATCAGCGTCGCCGAGATCGATCCCATCCGGTGCCAACATACTCGGATCGATGTAGAAGCGGTACACGTCGAAGCTGCCGTCACCGGCGCCGGAGATGCGCGCGTACGGCGTGGTCGAGTCGATCAGCTGGAAGCCACCGGGGTTGAGCGGATCGTAGAGGTGGCCGTTACCGACCGACGCATCGTAGAACTGGAAGAAGTACTTGCCGGGATCGCTCTCGGGCGTGATGACCTGGCCGTTGCCGAGCTCGTTGTTGGTCTGCTCCTCCTCGAGCACGGGCTCGGGAGCGAAGATGAAGCCTTGGACCGGATGGGCCTCGATCGAGACGTGCATCTGGTAGTCGACGCCCTCGGGTATGGTGCCCGTCCCGTACGGCAACCAGTTCGAGATCTCGATGTAGTAGATGCCCTTCTGATCCAGGTAGCCGGTGAGGTAGTCATCGAGCCACGTCGTGCTTCCTGCGGCTCCGACC
The DNA here is from genome assembly GCA_019429145.1 of Coriobacteriia bacterium. GTDB lineage: Bacteria > Actinomycetota > Coriobacteriia > Anaerosomatales > SLCP01 > SKKZ01. Next base: position 19,646 of record JAHYJI010000007.1, read on the forward strand.
GACGGGTCAGAGTAGCCGAGGCCCTGGGCGACGAGCACGTAGGTCCGCTCGTTCTTGACCATCTCGAGCCGGTAGAGCCTGATCTTGCTCGCCCAGAAGACCGCATCGCCGTACTCGTAGCCGCGGTCGATGTCGATGACGTAGGCCAGACCCTCGGGGCCTGCCTGCTCCCACATCGCGTCGGTGATCTCGAAGGTGTAGTAGTCGTTGTTGCCGTCACCGGTCGCTACGACCGTGATGTGCGGCAGTTCGTCAGAGCGCTCGATGTCGACGTGCTCGTTGTCGTTCCACTTGCCCAGATCGATGTCCTGCGCGGTGCGGAACGTGTTGTGCACGAGCGTGGTCTCGTAGAGGATCGCCATGCCGAAGTCGCCACGGAACTTGGTGGCCACGGCCGAGGCGGCCACCGTCGTGGGCGCGAATGCGGCGTTGATGGCCGCGGCAAGCCCGTCCGCGATGTCGCTCAGGTCGTCGCTCCCGCCCTGGGTATAGGTGATCGTCTTGTTGTCGATGACGATCCTCCACACACGCCCGCTCTCGCCCGGGCCGAACAGGACGATCGTCGCCGACGCGAACGCGCTCGGGTTGTCCGCATGCGGCACCGGTGAGATGAGGATCAGGGGATCGAGGTCCATCGCGCCGAAGACCGACCCGTCAAGGTTCGGAGCAACGACGAGGACAACGGGGGTGATCTGGCTCGGATCGAGCACCGTACCGCTGCCGAGGAGCACGCTGTTGCTGACCTCGACGACCACGGTCGCGCCGTCGCTCTCGATGATGCGCACGCTCGGAGCGTCATCGTCGGTGATCTTCACGTCGACCGCATCCGGACGCGTCCCGTCCCACATGAGCGGGGCGACGTAAGTGAACTCGACATCGCCGATGGAGATCGTCCAGGTCTGGCCCTCCTGAACGATCAGACCGCCGGTGAACGTGATCGTGACGTGCAGCGTGTCTGCCGTGCTGGCGTCCACGAGCTCGAAGCCGAATCCGGTCGGAACGGTCACGGTGACCGTCGGTGCGCCCTCGGCGATGCTGCCGGTGATGGTCAGCACGCGCCCGGAGACGGCGGCGTCGTACGCGCCCGCGCTCTCGGTGTCGATCGCCGAGGCGAGCGCCGCGGCCACGTCGGTGAGATCGAGTGACTTGAACTTGGAGCCGGCGATGAAGCGGTAGTCGACCTCGTCGTAGAGCAGAAGCGTGTCGTCGAGCGTGATGGTCCAGGTGTCGCCCTTGGTGAGCGGCTCGGAGTCGACCTCGACGAGCAGGACGAGCTTGGCCCAGTGCGTCGTGCTCGAGCTCGCTGCGATCGTGCCGACGACTACCTCGTCCGCTCCGCCACCGAAGCGGAGCGCGGTGATGCTCGCGACGTACGAGCGGCTCTTGAAGTCGTCGGACGCGGTGTCTGCAGGCGCGATGGTGAGCGCTGCGGGGCTCGGGCTCTCGGCGACGGTCACGGTGTACAGGCCCGGAGCCTCGGCAGCGATCTCGCTCATCAACTGTTGGGCCACCGAGTACAGCGTCGGGTCGGCTTCGCCCTGCTTCTCCGCGGTCACGCGGAAGTCGGTCCCGTTGATCCTGAGGATGTAGATGTCTCCCGCATTCACTGGGTCCGTGAGCATGACGGTCATCGCACCGGTGTACGCGCGGACCAAGTTGGGCACGTCGATGATCGTGATAGAGGAGTCCGGCGGTGAGGCGAGGTCCGCCTCGAACGCCTTCTCGCTCTCGATGGTGATGGTGCCGGCCGAGGTGTCGACCTCGGTCGTGTACGTCTTGTACGGATCGCCGGCGATCGCAGCGGCAAGCCCCTTGAGCAGGTCGTCGAGGGTGATGTTGAGGAACCCGTCGATGTTGCCGGTGAACAGGTGGCGGACCCGCGAGAAGTGCACGCCTTCCTTGTCGAAGTCGTCGACCGCCTTGACGGTGACCTGCCTCGGCGTATTCCAGTCGCTGTCCGTGAAGACGAGCTCGCTCACCTGAGCGCCGCCCATCCATACCGAGAGCTGGTTGTCGTGATCGATCGTGATCGTGACCGTGGTGCCGGGTGCCGGAGCACGCGTGAGCACCACGTAGTAGTCGTCGCTTAGCGGGATCGCTCCTTCGCCCTCGGCGACGAGAGTCTCGTCGTGGGTCTCGACGACGAGCACCTCAGCCGCGTCGTCATCGATCACGTGGACCTGGACGCCGAGCGTGGCGATGCCGTCGTATGCACCGCCGTCGTCGGCGCGCACGCCCTGGATGACGGTGTGCTGGATGTTGAGGTAGCGCGAGCCCTCGGCCAGTTCGTCGTGAGGCGCGACCACCGTGATGAACTGCGGTATGAACCAGTTGGTCCGGTCGAAGAGGAGCGTAACGCCCTTCTCGCTCGGCACGGCGGTGGAGAGATCCGTACCGACGATGAGCGCGATGCCCTTGCCTCCCGCCAGGACCTCGCTCTCTCTGAGCGGTATCGGGGCAGCTGTCACCCTGACCGTCTCCTCGGGCGAGCGCGTCAGCACGACCGAGTATGTCGCGTACGAGAGACCGTTGGAGTTGAGCGTGTCGCCCTCGAAGACGCGCAGCTGCTGCGCCACCGTGACGACCACGCCCGGCTCGTCGTTGTCGCCGACCTTGGCCGAGATGCCCTGGACGAACACGTTGTTGTAGTCGGCGTCGGCACTGGTGACCGTGTGGACGATGAGTCCACTGTGGCCCTGGAGGTCGTTGCTGACGACCGTGATCGCCTGACCGTCGTTGCCGCCGCCCACGTGGAACGTGTCGCTGCCCAGCCCGCCGATGATCTCCACCGCAACGCTGTCGTCGGTACTCGCGATGAAGAACCGGTCGTTGCCTTCGAGCGCATCGACGACGAGCTTCTCGAGACCGGTGTAGGTCACGTAGAGCCCGGCGCCGAAGACGCCCTTGTCTGTGATGACGAAGTCGTCACCGAACTCGGTACCGATCACGACGAGGGTGTCGAACCCGTCCCCGCCGTCGATGCGCACCGGTGCGTTGACCGTGAACGCGATGAAGTCTGCGCCCTGGCCGCCGTTGATGTTGACGAACGGCGCGTCCGGATCGTCGGGATTGACCTTGACGAATGCTCTGACCAGGAAGGTATCGTCGTCCTCGTCGCCATACAGGTAGATCTCCGCCTTGTTGCTGTAGACGGTGAAGTCGTCGTTACCCGCGCCGCCGAAGAACGTCGAGCTCACGCTCGCACCGTTGCTCAGGTAGCCGCGTGTGATGTGGGTGGTCTCGAAGTAGTCCTTCGGGTCGAGCCCGTTGTCCGGGTTGATCTCGTCACGTGGCGATGCGAAGACCTGCCCTATCTGGAACGTGTCGTCTCCCGCGTCACCGAAGATGACCATCGGTGCGAGGTTGTCGTCCATGACGAACGTGTCGTCGCCCTCGCGACCGTAGATGACCAGCTTGCCGTTGATGGAGCCCTTGTAGTTGATGCGCTCGACCTCGCCCGTGTCGATGTCGATAGCCGAGATCGACCCGAGCGGCCCCTCGTGCCAGTTGCGATTGGCCCGCATGAGGAAGTAGTCGTCCCCGCGCGTGCCGTAGACGTAGAGATCGTCGATACCGTACACGCCGCTGTCGAACGCGTTGACGATCGCCGACCCCATGCCCGACAGACCGATGTGGTACGTGTCGCTCCCCTCGCCGCCATCGATGCTCAACTCGTCACCGATGCCGTTGAGGAACGTCTGCTCTCCCTTGTCGTTGTAGTTCACGCGGAAGATGTCGTCGCCCGAGCCGCCGGTGACGACCGTGGGCCCGTTGATCTTCTCGATGTTCACCACGTCGTTGCCGCCGCCGAGACTGACCTCGGTGCGACCCGGATGCGTGCTCGCGATGTAGAGGTCGTCCGCCCCCTGCGAGAGGTTCACGAAGAGCTGCTCGAAGGCCTCGTAGTCGATGCCGATGACCATGCCCAGGCCGGACAGCCGGGTCGAGCTCAGCCTGCCGGCCGCAGCCCCGATGTTGTCCGCGGTGTCACCGGAGTCGTAGACGTAGAGCCTGTCGTCGCTCCCTTCGCCTGCTGTCAGGACGAGACGGGCCCTGATGGTGTGCAGGCTGCTGTTCGCGGCGGGGTTCAGCGCGTCCGCGTCGCTGCCGACATGCACCGTGTTGTTGCCGTTGCCCGTGTGGATCGTGGTGCGGTTGAGCACCGTCTCGACGCGGAAGTCGTCGTCGCCGCTGCCGAGCTTGATGAGTGTCTCCTGCATGCCGTAGAAGTGGATCTCGGCGGTCATGTCGAGGCCGGTCAGCTTCGTCCCGACGAGGTCGTCGACGTTAGTGATGCCGGTCAGCAGACCGCGGTTGTTCTGGCTCTCACCGGTCTCGTCCACCCAGAGGGTGTCCGGCGCGCCGTCGTTGTGGTTGGTTGCGTCGCTTGCTCCGTAGACGGTGAGCTTCGCCTTGATCTCGTTCGCTGTGCCCAGCGCGTTCGAGAGCTCGAGCATCCCGGTGCCGGCATCTCGGTGGTGGACGGCGTTGGTGCCCACGGCGACCTCGTCGTCGGACAGGCCGAGGAACAGGTTCGCCTCCACTCGGAGCTTCCTGACCGCTACACGGTCGGGCCCGCCCAGCGTGTGAACGCTCACGAGCTCCACGCCCTCGTGACTGATCTGGGTGCGCGGCACGATCGCGCTGCCCGACCACTCGTGCGACACGACTTTGCTGGTCGTACCGCTGACGTCGAGCGTGAGCGCGTCGCTGAGCGCGCTGCCGTAGACGTACAGCGCGTCTCCGGCGACGGTCCCGTCGATCGAGATCGTCGTCGTGATGAGCGGGTTGATCGAGATAACGTAGGTACTCGCACCGCTCAGCGTCGGACCCAGTGTAGAGATCTCGCCTCTCCACGGAGTGACCGTGCGGGCCGCAGTGCCGATGTAGATGGTGTTGTCGACGTCGTTGATGACGAGCGTGGTGCCGGACGCACCCGTGAGCACCGCCCTCTCGAAGATACCGTTGAGCTGCTCGACCGTCGCACCCGCGGCGTAGCGATCGTAGGTCGGGTGCGCGCCCGGTGCCGTCAACGTGCCTACCACGAACGTGTCGTGGAAGAGCGACATGTCCGCATCGTGGCTCTCAACGAGCGTGTCGATGCCGCCCGCGTCGATGAAGACGTCGAGGCCTCGTCCGCCGGTCATCGTGTCGTTGTCGATACCACCGTCGAGAACGTCGTTGAAGTCCGAGCCGATCAGCGTGTCGTTGCCGGGTCCGCCGTAGAGCCTCAGCGCGATGAGGTCTGCGAGCATGCCAGAGGCATCCACGTGGTCGTTCCCGGCACTGCCGTCGTTGGGATCGCCGGCCGCCACGTTGAGCTTCAGGACATCGCCCTGCGACCTGACCGCGTTCACGAGGTAGACCACCGGTAGCATGGTGGCCGAGCCGCTCGGAGTCGTGACCTTGACCATGTTGAAGAGCACGTCCGGGTCGTCAATCGACTCGGTGACGGTCGAAGCGGCGAACTTGTCGTTGCCGCTGCCGCCCACGAACATGACCGTGTCGGCCGCACCCGTACCGAGGTTGATGTAGATCTTCTCGGTCGTCGTGACCGTTGCGGTGACCTCGCTGCCGCCCCCGGCCCTGACGATCGTGACGACGTCGCCTGAGGCTGACACGGTAAACGTGTCCGGCGTGTTGGGCCCGGTGATGATCAGGATGTCACTCGATGTCGGGTCCCCGCCGTGGATCGTCGGGTTCCCGGGAAGGGTGGCGTTCCAGCGGATGATGTCGTCACCGTCTCCACCGTGGATGGTGTCGTTGCCGCCCCGGCCGTCGATGTCGTCGCGCTCGGAGCCGCCGTTGATGGTGTCGTTGCCCGGCCCACCGAGGATGACGTCCTCGCCGGGACCGCCGTCAAGCGTCGCACCTGCGGTGTTGTTGTTGACGAGGTAGTCGTCGCCGTCGCCGCCGTAGATCATGGAACCTGCGGCAGCGTGCTCGCCGAGCTCGAGGTAGTCGTCATCACCGTCGCCGTAGAGCTTGGCGATCCCGTTCCCGAGGTAGATGAGCATGTCTTCGCCCGTACCGCCGTGAATCTCGACGTCGGCGCGCACGCCCTCCCGGATGATGAGCTGGTCGTTGCCGCCGCCGAAGTCCGCGACGATCTTCGAGACTCCGGTGAACGTCTGGGTACGGCCCATGCCGGTCACCAGTATGGTTTCGTTGTCCTTCTCTCCACCGACGTGCTCGATGGTGTAGACCTCGTCGGGATCGTCCTCGGACACGCCGCGTACACCGGCCCTGTCTCCGACGTTGAGGTAGAGCACGCCTCCGCTCGCCGCGGCATCCCACTTGGCTGCCTCGCCTGCACCCGGCGCATTGCCAGCCAGGTGCACGATCTTGGGCAGCGTGATGGTGCCGAGCTTGAAGCTGACCGTCTTACTCACCTTGACGAACAGGATCTTCACCTTGACGGTCACGCTGGCGGTCACCGGAACGCTTCCGCCCGTCTCGCTGCGGACCTCGACCCTGAAGCCGAGTTCGAGACTCGCGAACGTGATCCCGAACAGTCTGGCCTTCACTGCTGCGCTGGCCTCGACGCCGAACCAGTACTCGTTCACGGGTGGCTCGGGCATCCACAGCCACACCCGGAAGTGGAAGTTGCCTTCCAGACCGAAACTCTTGGTGCCCAGGAGCACCCTTCCGTCGAGCGTCAGGTCGAACGAACCGCTGGAGTGGATCCAGCCCTTTGCGGCCATGTCGGCAAAACCGAAGAACTTCGCGCTCGCGCTGAAGTCGATGACCCAGTCACTCGGGCCGAGCGTGAAGACGCGCTGCGTGACGCCACTGCCTACCGTGACGTCTCCGCCGCCCACCTGGATCATGAACTTGGCGTCGAACTTGATGACCTCGAGGATGTTGATGCTGCCTTCGAGCACCAGACGGAAGGACTTGGCACCGAGTATCGTGCCGTTCGCGTTGCGATCGACGGCACAGGTGTTGAGCTGCAGCTCGCCGCCCGCCTTGATCTTGATGATGTCGAGCAGGTTGAGGTCGAGCGAGACGGCCAGCCGCATCGCGAAGCCGGGGTTGCTGTCCGCGTAGATACCGGCGAAGCCCGCCGCCTTGACGTTCAGCGGACCAAGCTTGATGGTGACGTCGAATGCGAGTTCGAATGCGCGGTTCTGGATGGAGATGCTGACCATGCCGCTCGCCTCAGCCAGCCCCAGGAACGTCACTTCACCCTGTATCAGGAGTTTGAAGCCGGGCAGTATGTCGTGCGGACTACCACCAGGCGGAGTGTAGGTGATGGTCTGCGAACCAGTATTGATCTCGAGAGTCGCACTCGCGTTGAAGCCAAGGCCGATGTTCTTGCCGAAGTCCACGTCGAGTCCGGCGTTCACGTAGAGCACCAGCCCGCGTGAGTCAACTCTGAAGAAGCCGACTACTTCGACCTCACCGATCGGGTTGAGAGCCATGCGGCCGAATACTTCGAACTCGACGTAGTCGGGTCTGATCTCCAGCTCCGCGAAGGCCACGATCTCGACTATCTCGGCCAGCTCGATCTTGCCAAACATCATCAGCTTGAAGCCTGGCTCGACGGTGACGTTGCCGAGCTTGATCGAACCGCCGGGATTGGTCGCCAGCAGACCGGCCCCATCTGCAAGTTTGTCGGCCGACGGGTTGGAGAGCTTCGCGACGTCGTAGTTCGTCATGAAGGTCTGGAATGTGTACGCGCTGCTGAATGAGTTGAATTCAAGCAGGAACTGCCCGTCGAGGTTGACACCCGGGATGCCGCCGCCGGCCTGGAGCGCCAGCGTCGCGCGCCCGACGATGCCCACCGACGGGCTCGTCACGAACATCATGTCGATGGAGCCGGAGAGCGCCCCGATGTACGGGATCTGGGTGCTCACCGCACCGGCTATCCTGACTCCACCGGAGCCGGCAGTAAAGCTGAGATAGCCGCTGAATGTGATCCTGTCGAAGAGTCGAATCGTGCCCTCGATCAGTGCTGACACGTAGAAGATCTCGCCGGCTGCGTAGACGGGATCCCGCGAGAGCCCGTCGAGCGCCGGGCGGCCCTTGTAGATGGTCAGCAGCGTCGGGAAGCTGTCCGGCAGGACGTTGAGGAAGGACTCGGGCACCTCGAAGATCTGGTCCGCGTTGGTCGTGTTGAACATGACCTGCACGCGGCCCCTGAGCGAGAAGAAGCCGTCAAGGTCGCTGACCCCGCCCCCGACGTCCGCAGCCAGCTCGAGCCTCACGAGCCCGGCCACACCGACGGTGGCGTTGACATCACCAGCGGCCTTGTTGTCGTTCGCATTCAGGTCGATGATGAGCAGGCCGATCACGCGGCCTTCCAGACCGAGCGGGACGATCTCGCCTGCCGCGGCGATGAAGAAGTCGAGCCGCTCGGGCGAGAACTTGATCAGGAAGCCTCCGCCGAGCTGGAACAGGACGGTGCCGCCGGACTCGACCCTCAGTCCGCCGACGACCTCGAGCTGGAACGAGTAGGGAGCCAGCTCGTACGTGCGCTTCTCCCCCTTGACGAGGAAGATGTTCTTGCTGCTCACCTCTTCGCCCTCGGCGTTGAGCGTCACCGATGTCGTCTTCTCGATGAAGAAGTAGCGGCCGTCCTTCAGGTACACCTTCCACTTGATGCCCGCGACGATACCCTCGACCTGAGCATCGGCGAGATCCTCGTCGGTCAGGCCTGTGAAGTTCTCGAGCTTGTACGTGATGCCGTTGCCCGCCAGCAGCGAGATACTGGTATCCGAGGCATCCGGCACGCCGTCCACGTCGCGGTCGGTGCCGGGATTCTTGAACAGGTTCTTCCAGGCCTCCGGCAGGGCGACCTTGCTAAACGTGTTGGTCGGCAGGCCGGCAGGGGCGCCGCTCGCGTCGATCGCGAACACCGCGCCGCCCGGGATGCCCTCGAGCGAGAGTGTCTCGGTCTGGATGCGGTCCGAGGCGTTGATCTGCAGCAGCGCGCTGCCCTGCAGATAGATGCCGTAGTCCTCGAGGAACTCGAAGTTGGTGGCAAAGGCGGCGACACCCCAGAACTCGATGTCGCTCAGGCCGTTGCCCATCTCGAGGATGAACGCGGCCGCGCCGGACGCCAGGTTCCCTATCTTGATGACCTTGATGGTGCCGGACGCGTAGAGCGCGATCCGTGCCTTGGTCGTGCCGTCGGGCATCGGACGGTTGCCGAACTCGAGCGCCACCTTGCCGCGGATCTCGAGGATCGGCTCGTCGCCGAACAGGTCACCGAAGCGCAGCTCCATGCCACCGGACAGCTCGATGAAGAAGACCTCGTAGGACGATCCTTCCGCCGGCTCGGCGGGAGGTGCAGCGACCGGCTGGGTGACGAGGAAGCTCTGAGTACCGGCAGCTCCAAGGTTACCCGCCGTGTCGTACCAGGAGCCCGCGATGAAGCTCACGTTGACCGCACCGGCGACGAACCTGCCGCTGAGGTAGTAGCGGAGCGTCCTACCGTCGGAGAGCAGCGTGGGCGCAAGCGCCATGAGCGCGACCATGTTCCCACCCGCGCCTAGGCCCGAGCCACTGAGATCGAACTCGGGATCCTCGTCGAGGATCGAATCGTAGTCGAGCGCAAGCCCGCCCACCGTGTTGAAGACGATGTCCATGTAGGTGCCGCCGGGCAGCGTCACGGGCGCCACGCTGCTGATGACGCTCGCCACTCCTGCGTACGTCCATCCACCTGCGGCGAAACTGCCGGTGATGATGTCGCCGGCCGCCAGACCCGTGCCGGTGACGGTGAACCGGTAGTTGCCCGCCGACGACCCGGAGTCGATCGCGGTCGCCGTGATGCCACCCGAGAAGGTGATGTCACCAAGACCGATGGTGTCGGTGTTGAGAGTCGAGCTGTCGCCGAAGTACACGTCGACCACGAGGTTCCCGCCGAACTCGTAGACGGTGAACTGCTGCGTGGCGAAGAGCGGGATCTCCATGCCTGCCTCATCGAGGAAGATGACGCTTCCGCCGATGAGCGTGACGGTGATGGTGTCGGTCTCCGCGGTGCCCGTGTAGAAGTACCGGAATGTGTAGTCTCTGCCATTCTCACTCACGCTCACGAGTACCGGCGCCTGTGTCGCGTCCAGCACGAGCGTCGTGCCGGTCGGGACCGAGAGCGTGAACTCGGGATCGAGGTCGGTCACCGAGGCGACGTCGAGCGAGGCCGCGTACGCCGGGACCGTGAACGTGACGTCGAAGAAACCGCGGTTGTTGAGATCGTCGGCTCCGATGATGCCGCCGGCCGACGGACCCGCGAGATCCGCCGTCAGCTGCACGATCGTGAACGACTCACGCTCCGCAACGTTGCTCCACGTGCCTGACTGGAAGGTTCCGGCCGCGAAGTCCGCGTTCACGGTGCCCGCGGTGAAGTCGCCGGTGAAGTAGTAGCGGTAGGTGACGCCGTCAGCAAGGAGTGTAGGCTGGGCTGCGAGCAGGAGCGCGGCGGTCCCGAGACCGGGGCCGCTCAGCGTGAACTCGTCGCCGTTGATGGAGCTTGCGTCCAGCTCGTCGCCGGCGGTCGGGTTGTAGCGCACGTCGAGGTAGCCGATGTTCGGCGTTGCGACGCCACCGACGAGGAAGCCGATCGGCGACACGGTGCCACCGGGCGTGCCCAGCGTGACGGCACCGGTCGTATACGTGCCGAGCGTCCAGTACCTGAACACGAACGCACTGCCCTCCGGGCGCAGGTAGAGCGGCGCCTGGCTGGCATCAATGGACAGCGTCGTGGACGTCGCGCCGCCCACGAGGAGCGTGACCTCGCTGCTCGCATATCCGGACGATACCGGAAGGATCACGTCGATGTAGCCGCGGTCGTTCAGGACCTTCGGCGTGGTCGAGCCGCCGTTGCCGGGATCAAACAGATCGGCGGTGGGCCCGCTGACCGTGAAGGTCTCGGTCTCGGCGATGTTCCAGGTCGTCACGAGCGCGGCTGTCTGACTCCAGCCGTTCGCCAGGAACTGCACCTCGATGACACCGGGCATGAGGCTGCCGCCGAGGAAGTAGCGATAGCGGCCGTTGCCCAGCGACATCGGGTCGTCGCCGATGAAGCTCATGCCGCTGATCGTGAACTCGTCGTTGTCGATGCTGCTCGCGTCGATCGCGGCGCCCGTCGCCGCCGTCGTCTTGTAGGCGACGTCGATGTAGGTCTGCCCGTTAGACGGCAGATCTCCATGACTGATCGTCACCTCCGTGACGAACGCGCCCATCTCTGCGAACGGGATGAACACCGACCAGCTGCCGACGATGAACGTCAGACGTACCTCATCGCCGTCCTCGAAGTCACCCTTCAGGCGGTAGCGATACTCGTCCGCCTCTATGGTCGGCGCCTTCGACGTATCGAGCTCGACGGTCGTACCACTACCACTCTCCAGCGACACAGCGAACTCGGGTTCGAGGTCGAGGACGGACTTCGAGTCGAGCACGTAACCGGCGGTGTAGCTCTCGAAGTCGACGTAGACCGAACTCCCCTCGATCAAGAGGATCGGCTCTTCCGTCGTGTACGCGTCGTCCTTCGCGTACGACCAGGTGCCCGGCAGGTACGTGAGTGTGACGTCCCCGGCCTCGGCGAAGAACCCGGTGAGCCAGTACCGGAAGATGTCGTTGCCCGAGTCGGTCAGCAGGTAGACGGGCGCCTGGCTCGAGTCGAGCACGATCGTGCCGAGGCCGGCACCCGTGAGGCGGAACTCCGCGTCCAGGTCGGTCACGGACGCGCGGTCGAGGGTGTACGTGCCCGAACTCACCGTGACCGAGGTGGGGATCGCGACGTCGATCCAGTTGCGGCCGTTGAGCGTCGACACGTCGATGCTCGACCCGGCGACTGGATTGACGAGGTTGGCAGTCGGGCCTTCGATGCGGAACGTGAACTCCACGAGGGCACCGGGGTTGCCACCGCTATCTGTCCAGCTACCGGCGGTGAAGCTGATCGTGATCTCGCCCGGGACCCACAGAGTGCTCGCGGTAGCCACGTACCGGAACTGAGTGATGCCCTCGGCGGCCAGACGTGCGTAGTACTGCTCGTCCGTCTCGCTGGCGCCCTTCTCGATCGTGGTTGCCACGAGGAGGCCGGTGGAGGCGCTTGCAGCCATGGCGATCGGCTTCGGTGTGCCGCTGAAGGTGATGGAGGAGCCGGTGACCGTGAACTCGGCGTCGCCGTCGAGTATCGAGCCGTAATCCAGCGTGCTGCCCGGCGTCGGCTTGAAGATGACGTCGACGTAGACCTTGCCGTCGTGCAGCGCCGCGTTGGCCTTCTCGACATCGATCGACACTGTTCCGGGCACGAACGGCCCGGCGACGGTGGCCTCGGGGTTCACGATCGTGAAGGTACCCTCGCTGGCAACCGCGGGCACCGAACTGGCGCTCCACGTGCCTGCGGGGAACCTGACGGTCACGGCGCCGGTCGAGCCGAACGCACCGGTGAAGTAGACGCGGAAGTAGTTGCCGGTGATGCGTGTCGGCGCATGAGTCGTCGAAACCGTGACCGGCAGTGCCGTTCCGGTCGCGTCGACGAACTGGATCCCGACGCCGTCGAGGATGGATGCCTCGTTGAGGGTCTGCCCCTCGGCGGGCGCGAACTTCACGTCGATGTAGCCCACGTCGAGACGCAGTGCGGCCCAGGACTTTGTGGTGCTGGACGTCGTCGGGATAGCGCTAGCGGAGATCACCGCCGACTCCGCGTTGTGTGCCGTCTCGTCCGTCGTGAGGGGACTGCCTGGCGTCGGGACGTAGAATCCCTCGTTTCCGGCGGTGTCGCCCGTGGTCGTGTTGGTGAGCGCCCAGCTGTTCTTGATCCAGTTCAGCTGGATGCCTGTCGGGGTGCCGGTGGTGATGACCCAGTACCGGTACGTATTGGTGTCGCCGTTGATGAGAAGCGGCGCCTGGGTCTGATCGACCGTGATCGTCCCACCGGTCGCGGTGATGGTGAACTCGGGTGCGAGGTCGGTGATCGACGCCTGGTCGAGGGCGAAGCCGCCCGGCACGACGTACGTCACGTCGATGAAGCCGCGGCCGTCGATCTCGCTCAGCGAGATCTTGTCGCCGTCGAGCGGCCCGGCCAGCGAAGCGGTGGGCTCCGCGGGCGGGATCTCGGGAACGACGAAGACGACCTCTTCGCCCGAGGCGTTGCGGAAGCCCATCTCCAGCTTGCCGTAGAGCGTCAGGATCTTCGGATCGTCGGGAACGTCGGCCAGGAACAGTACCGTCACCGCTCCCGCGGAAACGCGCGACAGGTCGGCGTAGAGCCTGCCGCTGATGCTGATGTTGTCGGCAGCGAAGTTCAGCGTGCCGATGATCAGGAACTTGCCGTCTGTGCTGATCTTCACGACGACCTGACCGTTGAAGAGCTCCTTGGACGTGTAGATCGAGTACACGCGCGCCGAACCGGTGATCGTCATCGGTGCCAGGAACGCCGCGAAGAAGCCGTTCTGCCCGGGGTTGTCCTGCATGAACTTCCACTGCGCGGCGACCTGTCCCTCGATGCTGGCGCGCCAGGCCTCGATACTGAGAGTGGTCGGCAGCTGGAAGTCCGAGCCACGCAGGTCGAACGGACTGCTTATCGACGGCAGGGTCTTGAAGAACTCGACGCCCGCCACGAAGTCGTTGATGGTGAGTCCGCTGTTCGGTTCGAGCAGGATCCCGGTGGGCAGCGACACGCCGATCTGCACGCCGAGCGGTCCGAGCTCGGAGAGTGCGAGGCGTATCGAGAAGCCGCCGATGCCCATCATCGAGAAGCTGCCGTCGAGTGCGGCGTAGAGCGTGCGGTCGTACACCGGCGTCGTGATGTCGAAGGTCCCGATGATCGCTCCGGACTCGCTCAGCTTCAGGATACCGAGCACGAGCGAGGCCTCGATCCTGCCGCCGAACATGTTGCCGGCGACCTTGACCGAGAACGAGTCGATGGACACGACCGGGAACTTGCCCTGACGGAGCAGGCCGATGTCTATCTTGATCCCCTTGACGCCTCCGGAGATCTCGAGTGCGTCCAGACCCGGAAGCTTGGCGATGCTCGCCGAGAGGGTCAGGACGAAGTCGGCCGGGTCTTCCTTGATGTCGGGCCACTCGATCCCGATCTCGGTGATGTGGATCGGGAGCCAGCTGGGCCAGTTGAAGTCCTCGCCGCTGGCGCCGCCGACCGTCAGGAAGACGCCGAAGCCCGGGCCGGTGTCGAACGATCCGTCACCACGGAACCCGAACGCGCGTCCCTCGCCGCCGATCTTCGAACCACCGATGGTCACTTCGGCTCCGACGGACCCGAAGTACACCATCCACTCGTCGTCCTCGGCAGCGGTGTTGAGCTGGAAGTCACGCGCGGTCAGCTTGACCACCGATGCGATGTCCACCACGAGCGTGTCGACCTCGAAGACGAATCCGACGACCTGGTTACCCTCGAACTTCAGTGCCGCCCGCAACGCCTCGGTGTCCGGGTCGTCAGCCGTCTTGCGATCGGTGATCGTGCCGGAGACGGGCTTGCCGGGCAGGAAGCGGGCACCGCCTGAAGCGATGTAGATACTGCCGTCGAGCGAGACCTCGCCATCGAAGATCGCGAAGTCCTCGATGCCCACGCGGATGTCGTCGAACTCCACGATCCCGCCGAGCTTGATACCGCCGGTGGGCGCGTACATGAGCTCGCCCTTGCCGAGGCGGAAGCCATTGTCGTAGACACGCAGACCGGGGATGACGATGTCGTCATTCGGATCCGCGTTGCCCTTGTCGTCGATCACGTAGGGCTCGAGGCTGCCGGTCAGGTCGATCGGCACCACCTTGACCGAGACCGTCCTGACTTCGACCAGCAACTGCGGGTCTCCGTTGTGCGCCGCAGGGTCGTAGTTCGGGTCGTAGTTGACCTTGATCGCACTGGCCGTGACGATCACCGTGTCCTGGATGTCCAGGAGCAGCGAGGCGACGTTCAGGCTGAACTTGCCGGGCACGCTAAATGCGCTGAAGAACTCGGGCGAGCCTTGCAGCAGCGTGAGCGCCGTCGCGATGTCGACCTCGATGTCGAACGTGCCGAGAATGCCGGTCAGTTTGAGCTCGGAGGATGCGATGGCGACGGTCGCCTCGTTGGCCTGTAGCGAGATGGTGAGTACGAGCTTCCCGCCCCGGAACGAGGTGTCGGCCAGTCCGATCGACGGACCCTTCAGCGTGAGTGGTCCGAGCGCGACCTCCTTGGCAGCGTCGCCGTGGCTCTGCTGGATCGTGCTGTCGATCGTGAAGGCCGCGTAGTTGGCGCCCGATACGTCCTGCGGGCTCGAATCGCCCTGCGGCGTGACGCGCCAGCTGTTAGCGGCGATCGTGACGTAGATGATGCCGTCGGTGAACTCCGAGAGAGGCCTGAGCTCGAGGTAGTAGCGCCACGTGTTCTCGCTGATCTTGATGGGCGACAGGATCCCCGTCACGTTGACGGCGCCGGGGCCGCTGAGGCCGCTGAGCGTGATCTCGTTGCCGTCGATGCTGCTCTCGTCGAGCGTTCCGCCGCGAGGCTGGAACGTGACGTCGAGGTACGGCCGCGCAACGAGCGTGCTGGGGTTGATCTTCGCGCCGTTGAGCGGACTTGCGAGCATCGCGATCGGGATCGTCGTCGACGGATTGTGGACGAAGAACTGCTCGACCTCGGGCGCGTTGCTGTGCGTGCCGGCGCGGAACGAGCCGGCGATGAACCGGACCTCTACCGTGTAGTACGGATAGAGCGGGCCGACCACTTCGGGGAAGGCACCCGTGAAGTAGTAGCGGAACCACGTCGGGTCCTTGACCGGATCCATCTGTACCGCAGCACCGTTGATGGTCACGCCGGTGAGCGGTGAGCCGTTCAGGTAGAGTTCGAACTCCTGATCGGGGTCGGTGACCGAACCGACATCGACCGTGCCGCGGCCGTCCGCGGTCTTGAAGGACACGTCGATGTAGCCCTGGGCGTTGAGTACGGCGGCGGTGATCTTCCCACCGAGGACCGGATCGCGCAGGTCTGCAAGCGGCGGGAGAACGACCGGGGTCGTGCGGGGGATGTCGATACTGATCGGGGTGGAGCTGTCCAGCGGATTGAAGATCTGGACACCGTCGACCCACAGGTCCTGGAGCTGGAAGCCGAGACCCGCACCGAACGTGAAGCGGGCCTGTCCGGTGATCCCGAATATCTGCGTCAGCCCGTCGTCGCCCGGGTAGCTGATCTGCAGCGCCGCATTGGGGATGTAGACGTCGATGCGTCCGGTCGGCTGCCTCGTGAAGCGTACCGAGCCCTCGATGACGAGTACGTCGGCCGCGCTGATGCGCAGGCGGTCGGTGCCGCTAACGTTGCCCGAATCGTCGAAGCCGACCTCGTAGACCTCGATCGCCTGCGAGGTGGCGAACGGCATCGTGATCGACTGCGCCGGGGTGTCGCCGGAAGCGTCGATGGTCTCGGTGATCGTAACGATCCGCCCCGAGTTGTTCACGAGGACCCGGATCGAGCCCGAGACCTCGAGTCCGTCGAGCCCGATCAGTGCCGCTGTGCCGTAGGCATAGAGCGCGAAAGTGTCGTCGCTGAACTTGACGACGCCGACCGTGGCGCCCGTCGCCAGCACACCGATCGCTCCGGAATTCAGCGTACCGTCCTCGAGCCGCACCGGGCCGTCGCCCATGAAGATCTCGACACCGAATGCGCCGTAGAACGTCGCGGTCTCGGACCCCACCGTGACCGACCTGGTCGTGAAGCTACCGGTGAGCGTGAGGAAATCGCCGAAGCTGATCTTCGCGTTCTGGAAGGTCAGCGAGAGTGTCGCGGCCGTCAAATTGATACGGATCGTCTGACCGTTGATCACGATCGTCTGGTCGACCGGCGCGCCTGTGGTGTTGATGCCGAGGATGACCTCGGAGCCGATCTCGATCGGGATCGAACCGCCACCGAAGTCGAAGCTGCCGCGGACGACACCGGCCATGCCGCCGGCACCGTCCCAGATGATGAACGCAGCTTCTCCGCCGACCGACAGGCTGCCGCTCTCCCCTGCATCGGTGCTGAACGCATCGATGCTGACGTTTGTGGCCGCCAGTCGGAAGGTGTTGCTCACGCGCTCGAACTGGAAGTCGCCCGAGAGCTCGATTCCCGCGACGTCGATCGTCGCGCCGAGTGCCGTGAAGCGGAAGTACGGCCCGGCGGGCAGTGTCTTCGAGTAGCCGGGGAGGTTGTAGGTGACCGCGCTCGAAGAAGTGTTGAACGCGATGCCGAGGCTTGCCCCGAGTGTCACCGGACCGAAGGAGACCTCCTGGTACGGGAGGGTGAACTCACCCGCGATACCCTGGGCCGTGATGTAGAAGCGGCCGAGGTCGAGGCTGTAGTCGTCCCAGTCATGCGACATGCTGTCCTGATAGTCGCCGAACTCGAATCCGCCGAGCGACATGCCGAAGTTGCGCAGACGCAGCTTGGGGAATTGGATCCCGCCCGAGCCCAGATCGAACTCGAAGGCGATGTCGACATTGAAGTCCAGGCTGAGCGAGGGCATCTTGAAGTTCAGTCCGCCCGCCGCACGCAGCGTCGGCTTGTCGAACGCGAGGTAGACCACGTCACCGGCACCGGCCCCGACCTGAACGCCCAGTCCGCTGGAGCCGAACGTCGCGATGAAGTCCACCGGCGTGTCCGGCGGTCCCCGTGCACCGTTGACGTCGAGCGTTATGCCGCTGAAGCTCAGCTCGATTCCGGCCGGCAGTCCGACTGCGGTGATCGTCGCTCCGCCATCGGCCGGGGCCTTCAGTGCGTAGAAGCTGCGTCCCGAGCCCTGCATGAGCGCGAGTCCGAGCCGCAGGCCGCTGAGCGCGATCCCGATCGGTCCGCTCGAGTCAGGCACGTGCTCGGAGTCGTCGATGATCCCGTCGGCGTTCAGATCGACCCAGTACGGGCCGCCGGTGCCGACGAACGCCTTGGCGTTGCTCACGCCCACGGTGAGCAGCGAGATCGGTCCGGTCACAGTAGTGCCGTCTGTCAGCGTCACGCTCGTGAGCTCCTGGGCCTGCTCGAAGACGAAGTAGCCGCTGACGTGTACGAACGAGCTGATAGTGAGCGTCACGTACCCGCCCACACGCAGCGTGAGCGGTGCGGTGTACGCCAGATCGACGTAGTCGTTGACGCCGGGACCCGTCTTGACGCGCAGTCCGGTGGCTCCGAACGTCTCCACGAAGTTGACCGCGAGTCCGTCGATGCTGCTGCGGTTCATCTCGATGAACATCTTGTTCGCCGAGAGCGTGACTACGTCGATGCCGACGAAGGCAACCGAACCGCTCGCGCGCAGGGCGTAGAAGCTCCGCGTGTCCGTCGGCGACGTCGGCGTCATGAGCGCCATCGCGAAGTGGACGTCACTCATCGCGATACCCAGAGCACCGGCGGAGAGCGGTACGTCCCCACTGTCGATGACACCGTTGCCGTTGCTGTCGGTCCAGTACGGCCCGCCCACACCGGCAAACGCGTAGACGTTGCTGGCCCCGATCGTGACGATGTCGACTTCGACTGCAGGGCCGCTCGTGAGCGTGGCCTCCCGCCGGTCGCCCTTCTCTACCGCGAACCCTCCGGTCAGGAAGACGAACTCGTCGATCTGGACAGTGACAGTGCCGGCGACCTTAAGGGTCTCGCCGGAGAAGTCGAGGTCCACGAAGTCCTCGGCATCCGGGCCGGTGACGACTCTGAGTCGTCCACCCGGCAACTTGGTGAAGTCGAGGGCCACGCCCGTACCTGCGGCCGTGCTCGCCTCGGCGATCATGGAGCCCTGGAGAACGAACCCTTCGATCCCGACCAGCTTCGCGCTTCCGCGGCCCTTGAGGGCAACCCACTTGCGCGTGCCCTCCTTGGAGCTGATGACAGCCATGCCGAACATGAAGTCGTCAAGGAGCACGCCCAGCGGACCGTCCATCGGCTCGCCGAGCGGGTCATCATCGTTGATGTCGATTCCGACACCGGCAAACGCCACCACGTCACTCGCGCCCACCTTGAGCACGGACGCGGGAATCGTGGTCGTACTGCCGGCCTCGGTCACGGCGAGCTCTTCGCCCTTCTCGAACACGAAGGTCCCGCTGATGTAGAGGAACCCGTCGATGCCGATCACGACGTTGACACCGACCAGTCGCAGAGTCGGACCGGAGAGACTGTTGAGCCGGCTATCGACGACGATCGTGGTGAACGTGCCGCTGTCGTAGACACCGATCGCGAGCGACCAGTTGAGCGGAACGGCGAGCACGCCGGCGCGCATGCCGCTCGCCTGGTTGATCTCGATGCGAATCGTCTGAGCGCTGAGACTGAGTTCGCCGAGGCCGACGAAGGCCAGCCCGTTGAACTCGCCGATCACCGCTGTCCAGCTGCGCGTGTCCGCGGGCTGACCCGCGGCGACCGCGCCCGGCTTCAGCGAAACGAGCAGGAACTCGCCCGATGTCGCCTGGAATCCGACGCCTCCCACACCCAGGAACAGGTCCTTCGCGGTGAGGCTGAGTGTCACGAGCGTGGCATCCTTCAGATCCACGCCGATTGCGAACGTCCCGTCCGCGTTGACGTCAACGTCGACTGTACGAGTCTCGAAGTCGAATCCGACCTCGCCGGTGATGAAGCCGAAGATGTCTACCTCGGCGTCGCCGCTCGCCTTGGTCGTCTCGCCCGTGAAGTCGATGAGCGTACTGCCTACGTAGACCCGGTCCGCGGTCTCCTCGTACACGCCGTCCTTGTCGCGGTCGACCTGGGTCATCCAGTTCAGTGCGGCCGCACCGTCGCTTGCACGGTTGAGCGAGACCGAGAGCGAGATCACGGTGATCTCGAGTCCGTCGATGCCCTGGAATGCGGCGCCGTTGAGCCCGCCGGTCAGAGCGGTCCAGCTGCGCATGTCGCTCGCGTTCGTCGGTGTGACGGTCACCATCGCCAGCATGCCGTCGGTCGCCGAGAACCCGACGCTCCCGGGCACGCCGACCCAGACGTCGGTGAGCGAGAGCTCGTAGAGCGTCAGCTCGGCCTCGATCTCGATACCGGACGGCTTCACGTGCACGACATACGTCTCGTAGCTGACGCCGGCCTTGCCCTTCACGAAGCCGTAGATGTCGATGGTCACCTCGGCGCTCACCGAGAACCGCTCGTCGGGGAAGTCGATGACGTACTGCACGGTGCCCGAGGTCATCTCGACCACGACGACGACCTGATTCGCGGCCCCGGCGTAGCTGCCGTCCCGGCCGAGGTCGATCGCCGTCGTCCAGTTCAGGGCGGCGGGAGTGGTCACGCCGCCTGCGCCCTTGTTGACCTCGACGCTGACTCCGGACACTGAGAGCGAGAGTCCGCCACCGGCACCCGCGCCGGAGCTGCCGATCTCCGCCTTGAGTGCGATCCAACTCCGCGTGTCGGCCGAATCCGCCGGCTTGAGGATCGCGAGCGCGAGCGCTCCGCCATCAAGCGTCAGACCGCCCTCGCCGCCCACCGCGAGCGAGTTCACGGTGAGGCCCATCGTCGCCAGCGTCGCGCCCGTCAGTTGCTCGCCGGTCGCCGGGTTCTCGTCGCCATCAAGGTCGGCATCGACGGTCTGGCTCTCGTAGGCAAAGGCGACCTGACCCGTCAGGAGATCGACGATGGTGATCGTCGCCTCGCCGGTCACGCGCATGCGGTCGCCGGTGAAGTCGATGGTGACCGTCGGCGCAGTCAGGGGACCGCTGCCATCCGGGTCTGGGCCAACGATAACCCGGAGCAGGTCGGCGGTCGATTCGCCGGTCGGCTGTCCATCCTCGGCGTAGATACCGTTGTTGTTCAGGTCGAGCGAGGTGCGCCAGTTGAGGACCGTCGCCTCGGTCGAGTCGAGCGCTCCGCTTGCGGTGTTGAGCTCGATTCCCATGTTGGCGACCTCGAACGTGAGCAGATCGGCGGGAACACCGGTCAGCTCGCCGGCAAGACCGCTGCCCTTGACGGCGATCCACTGGCGACTCTCGCCCGGTGCCGATGCGGGCAGCAGTGTGACGAGTGCGAACGAGCCGCTCGTCACATCGAAGCCGATGTTGGCCGCACCGACAAACAGGTGGTCGGCCGGATCGTCAACGTTGAGCGCGAATGTCAGGAGTGTTGCCGCCGTCAGGTCCCTCACGCCGTTACCATCGAGGTCGACGTTGACCGTCCGATAGGTGAGCGCGAAGTCCGCTGAGCCGACGATGACATCGAAGATGTCGAGGTCGAGCAGGTGGCCGGCGATCTCCAGGGTCTCTTTGTCGTAGGTGATCGGGATGAGCACCACCGGATCGAGCGCCGAGCCCGGATCGATGGCGTCACCGTACGTGCCGTCCCGGCCGACATCGACCGCAACGTTCCAGTCAAGAGCGACGGCGAGCGTGCGATCGTCGGGTACGAGGACCGCGGGTGTCGGATCGAACGCACCCGAGCCCTTGTTGAAGCGGATCTCGAGGTCTTCCACACTCGCCTGCACGAGCGTGCCGAGCTCGAGACTCGCGGTCAGGCCACTCGAGGTCACGGCAACCCACACTCGGTCGTCGGCGGTTCCCGCCGCCGCCTGAGGCGCGGTTATCGCAGCGATGCCGAGCGACCCGCCGGGACCGGAGCCGACGCTCAGACCGTAGTCCCCTACTCCGACGAAGAGATCGACCTCGGTCAACGCGAACGTCATCAGCCGCGCATCGGTAAGTCGATCGTCGGTTGTGGCGTCGCTGCCGTCGAAGTCGACGTTCACGAGCTGCCAGGTAGCCGCGAAACTCGCCTTGCCCTCGACCAAGCCGAGGATGACGAGGTGCGTGATGTCCCCGTTGAGCACGATCCGCTCGTCGGTGAGATCGACGAGCGTGCTGCCTGCGTAGACCTCCTTGGCCTCGAACGGCACCGCCGCGTCGGTGTCGACCGCAGCCGTCCAGTCGATCACGCCGGTCGAGCTTCCGCCATAGCCGTTGATCTCGATGCCCACGTTGTCGATCTCGGCCGAGAGGAGCGGTGCAAACTCGATCCGCCCTCCGAGACCGGAGCCCATCACGGCGTAGTAGCGCAGGTCGGTTGCATCGTAGATTCCGGCGATGGCGATCGTCCCGCCGCTCAGCTGGATGCCGTACGGTGCGCTGCCGACCCAGAGCGCCAGCGGCACGTCGGGATACTCGGCTGTGCCGCCACCGATCTCCTCGCGCAGTTCGAGCGTGAGGAGCTCGGCATCGTCGATCGAGCCGGACGCGCTGTCGACATCGACCAGCGCACGGCCGAACGCGAAGTGCCCCGAGCCGGTGATCATGCCCGAGAGCACGCTGAGTGAGGTCACGTCGCCCTCGATCAGGTATCGCTCGGCAGCGGTGAGGTCGATGAGCGTCGTCTTGGCAGACACGGGCTTCGCCGCGAACGGCGTCGCGCCGTCCGTGTCGATGCTCGTCGTCCAGTCGAGGTAGGTGGTCTCGGTGCCGAGCACGCCGTTGATGCGTACCCGGCCGTTGGCGACAGAGCCACTCGCCAGCGCTCCC
>JAHYJI010000008.1 GCA_019429145.1 Coriobacteriia bacterium
CGTTGGCGCGTGCGCGCGCCGATGCGTCCGTGGTGCGTCTCGCGTGCATGGCCCGCGTCGCCTCCGGGGAGGTGACCGTGCGACCGTTGGCGGCTGCTGCTGCGGTAACAGCGGCAGGGGAAGTCAGTTCCGCCCCTCGCCTGGTGGCCGGGGTCGACCTCGGGACCACATCGGTCGCCGCGCAGCTCATCGATGCAGGCCTGCGCACACGCGTGGGATCGGCGCGTATCCCGAACCGCCAGGCGCCGTTCGGCGGCGACGTGCTCTCACGGATCTCGGCGGCG
Source organism: Coriobacteriia bacterium (assembly GCA_019429145.1). Lineage (GTDB taxonomy): Bacteria > Actinomycetota > Coriobacteriia > Anaerosomatales > SLCP01 > SKKZ01. The sequence goes on from JAHYJI010000008.1 coordinate 285, forward strand.
CTCGGAGGTGAGCAGAAGCATCTGATGGCAGCTGCCGAGGACTCCATTCTCGACGCCCTGTCCACGGCTGGTGTTGGTCCGTCGGTAGCGGCATCTACGCTGGAGAGGATCGTTGTCGCCGGCAACACCGCCATGACGTCACTGCTCATCGGAGCGGACGTGTCGGGTTTGGCCTCCCACCCGTTCTCGCACGCGCTGGACGGAGTGGACCGGGTCCCCGACAGCGGGCTGGCGGCACGTCTGAGTGGAGTGGAGATTCGCATCGTGCCGCCGGTAGCGGCGTTCGTCGGCGGCGACCTGGTGGCCGGGGTGATCGCCGCAGGCCTGGCGGACGAGACCGCCGACGCGCTCCTGATCGATCTTGGCACCAACGCCGAGGTCGCGGCGGTGACCGGTGGGAAGGCCGTGGTCGCCTCCGCACCGGCCGGACCCGCATTCGAGGGCTGGGGCATCGCCTGCGGCGGCCAGGCGGGGCCGGGAGGCATCGTCCGGGTCGCCCCCGGGGAGTCTGCGGCAGGACTGCAGGCGATCACCGTCGAGGGGCCTCCATCGCATCTGACGGGCTCGGGACTTATCTCCGCCATCGCGTACCTGCGTCGAGCCGGCCATCTGGATGCCGACGGCCTGCTGCGACCCGAGGGGCCGTGCAACGAGCGATTCTTCACTGCGGGCGGGGTCCTGGCGGTCTCGCTCGGAACCGACCCGCTCGATCGCCGCGTCTTCCTGTCACAGCTCGACGTACGTGCACTGCAATCAGCGAAGGCGGCGGTGTGCGTTGCGGTGAAGGCGGTCGTGCGGGCAGCGGGAGCGAACAGCGTGAGGCACGCTGTCGTCACCGGCGCCTTCGGCGGCGCCCTTGAGACCGGGGATCTTGTCGAGTTGGGAATCGTGCCGACCGAGGCCGGGGGGGCGTTGCGCTACCTACCGGAGGCAGCACTGCAGGGGGCCGCTGCGATGGCGCTCGAGCCAGGCTTGTTCGAGGACGCTCAGGCGTTCGTGTCCCGCGCCGAGCACCTCGATCTGGCGGCCGGGGAGTCATTCACCAGTGAGTTCGTCGCCGCCCTGCGCCTGGAGGCGTTCTCGCTGTAATCCGGGTCGTACCGGTCGGAAACCGAAGACCCCGGCCTTCGGGCCGGGGTCTTCTCATTCCTTCCCCTGCTTACCCCTGAGTCTCTGGCGGATGCATGGGGTGCCTGGTTCCCGCATGCGCGTCGGATGCCGGTCGCGACGCCCGCCCTCTGTGCTGTCCGGATTCCCCGGTCAGCGCTGCTGGGAAGGGAAGATTGTCTGCTGAGAAGGTACCCCATTACCGGGTAGTGTGCAACATTTGTTACAAGATAGGTACGTTCAGGTTTGTGCTCCGGGGACGGTCCTTCGAGATCGTCCGCCGCCCACCGAGCGGTTTGCGCCGTCCACCTGATCCACCGGTACTGAAGTGCGTTGCGACGCGATACGCTAGGGCACGCAACGCCCTCGCGCTGTGCTGAGAAGCGCGCAGCGTCGGGGCTCGACAGCCCGCAAGAGAGGTGGACGCGCGTGTCCACCGAACCGACTGGACTGACCGATGCCATGAGTAGGAGGCCGCTTATGACTGAAGAGTCGACCTCGATCGAGTCACTGAGCAAGGAGCTTCGAGTCGTCGACCCGCCCGAGTGGGTCCGGGAGAAGGCTCACATCAACTCGATGGAGCAGTACGAGGAGATGTACAAGCGCTCCATCGAAGACCCCGAGGGCTTCTGGGCCGAGATGGCCGAGGAGTACCTCTACTGGCACAAGAAGTGGGACACCGTTCTCGACTACGAGTTCGAAACCCCTCGCATCGAGTGGTTCAAGGGCGGCAAGACCAACGTCGCCTACAACTGCATCGACCGCCACCTGACGACATGGCGCCGCAACAAGGCGGCGCTCATCTGGGAGAGCGACGAGGGTCGTACGAAGATGTACACCTACCAGTCGCTGTACTACAAGATCTGTCGCTTCGCCAACGTGCTCAAGAAGCACGGGATCAAGAAGGGCGATCGTGTCGCGATCTACCTGCCGATGATCCCCGAGCTGCCTATCGTCATGCTCGCGTGTGCCCGTATCGGCGCCATCCACTCAGTGGTCTTCGGCGGCTTCTCGGCGCAGGCTCTACGTGACCGCATCCAGGACTGCGAAGCCAAGATGCTGATCACGGCCGATGAGGGAATCCGTGGCGGACGCGTCGTCCCGCTCAAAGCCGAGGCCGACACCGCGCTCCTCGAGTGCCCGATGGTCGAGTCGGTCGTGGTCGTTTCACGCGCCCAGACGCGCGTGGACATGGAGCCGGGCCGTGACTACTGGTACCACGAGGAGGTCCGCGCCGCCGATGTCACGCAGCACTGCGACATCGAGTGGGTGGACGCGGAGGACCCGCTCTTCATCCTCTACACCTCCGGCTCGACCGGCAAGCCCAAGGGCGTGCTGCACACCACCGCCGGCTACCTGCTCTTTGCCACGCTGACGTTCAAGTACACATTCGACTACCACGACGAGGACGTGTTCTGGTGTACCGCCGACATCGGCTGGGTCACAGGGCACTCCTATATCGTGTACGGCCCGCTTTCGCTCGGCGCCACCTCGGTCATGTTCGAAGGGATACCCACCTATCCGGACCCGGGCCGTTTCTGGCAGGTCTGTGAGAAGCACGGGGTCAACCAGTTCTACACCGCGCCGACCGCTATCCGCGCCCTGATGAAGTCGGGCGAGGAGTGGCCGGAGAAGTACGACCTCTCGAGCCTGCGCGTGCTCGGTACCGTGGGCGAGCCGATCAATCCCGAGGCGTGGATGTGGTACCACAAGCACATCGGCCGCGAGAGGGTTCCGATCGTGGACACCTACTGGCAGACCGAGACCGGCGGGCACATGATCACCAACCTCCCCGGTGCCACGCCGCAGAAGCCCGGCTCGGCAACGCGTCCGTTCTTCGGGATCAAGCCGGTCATCCTCAACGAGGATCAAACGGAGACCCCGACCGGCTCGGGTGGGCGCCTCTGCATCGAGTTCCCCTGGCCGGGCATGCTTCGAGGAACCTGGGGCGACCCCACAAACGAACTGGTGCGAAATGTCTACTTCACCACCTTCCCCGGCAAGTACTTCACCGGTGACGGTGCTCGTCAGGACGAGGACGGCTACTACTGGCTCCTCGGCCGGGTGGATGACGTTATCAACGTCTCCGGTCACCGCATGGGAACCGCCGAGGTCGAGAGCGCGCTTGTCAGCCATGCATCGGTGGCCGAGGCCGCCGTCGTCGGGTACCCGCACGACATCAAGGGAGAGGGTATCTACGCCTACGTCATCCTCAAGACGGGAGAGGAGGCGAGCGGGAACCTTCTGAAGATGCTCTCCGGTCACGTACGCGAGGAGATCGGACCGATCGCCAAGCCCGACTTCATCCATTTCGTGCCGGAGCTCCCCAAGACCCGTTCGGGCAAGATCATGCGCCGCATCTTGCGCAAGATCGCTGCGGGCGAGACCGAGATGGACGCGTTCGGCGACATCTCCACCCTTGCCGATCCCTCGATCGTCAAGACGATCCTCGAGACTCGTCCGGAGCGCTAGAGGCGCGGGCGACCGATGTGCGAGTAATCAGTCGAGGCTCCGGCCCCCGTGGGGGTCGGAGCCTCGCATCTTGTTGTAGACTACACGCGGCTTTGTTCTTTCATCCGGCAGTGAAAGGTAACCGCACATGGCCTTCAATGACCTGTTCCTCCGTGCCTGCAGGCGCGAGCCCACCGAGCGCACCCCTATCTGGATGATGCGCCAGGCCGGGCGATACATGCCCGAGTACCGCGCCATTCGCAAGGATCACGGCTTCCTCGAGATGTGCAAGCGGCCCGAGCTGGCCGTAGAGGTGACGCTGCAACCTGTGGACCTCATCGGGGTTGACGCGGCGATCCTGTTCGCGGACATCCTGCTGCCGCTCGAGGGTATGGGGCTCGACCTCGCCTTTGCGAAGGGGGAGGGCCCGGTGATCCACAACCCGGTGCGGACCTTGTCGGACGTCAAGAAGTTGCGTGTCTCCGACGCGGTGGCGGACACCGGGTATGTGATGGAGGCGATCCGGCAGCTGCGCCACGAGTTGCGCGACAAGGTACCGCTTATCGGATTTGCCGGTGCCCCGTTCACTCTTGCGTCCTACATGATCGAGGGCGGCTCCACGCGGGCCTACATCAAGTGCAAGAGTCTCATGTGGTCGGACCCCGAGGCATGGGCGCGACTCATGGAAGTCACCACGGACACGGTGATCGAGTACCTGCTCGCGCAGATCGAGGCAGGTGCTCAGGCGGTACAGATCTTCGACTCGTGGGTCGGATTCCTCTCTCCGGCAGACTACGAGCGCTCGGTCCTGCCGCACACGACCCGGCTGATCGCCGAGGTGAGCAAGGCCGGAGTCCCGGTGATCAACTTCGCGAACAACGCCACGGCGATGCTCTCCAAGGTCAAGAGCGCGGGCGGTGATGTCATCGGGCTCGACTGGCGTGTCGACATCGCTGATGCGGTCGAGTGGATCGGGCCCGACTTCGCTATCCAGGGCAACCTCGACCCGATGGCGCTGTTTGCACCGGTCGAGGTCATCGATGCGGCGGTGCGTGACATCCTCGAGAAGGTCGGCACGCGTCCCGGGCACATCTTCAATCTCGGTCACGGCATCCACAAGGACACCGATCCCGAGCACGCAAAGGCACTTGTGCACTCGGTCAGAGAGCACTCGACCCGGATCCGGAGCGGGGTGACGTCATGAGTGGCAACGGTCAGGTTCCTACAGCGGTCATGATCGTGGGCTTCGGGGGGCCTGACTGCCTCGACTCCGTGCAGCCGTTCATGTGTAACCTCATGGGCTACGAGCCCTCCGACGAGCTCGTCGAGCGGGTTCGCTTGCGTTACCTGACGATCGGCGGGTCCTCGCCGTTGACCGCGATCGCCGGAGAGCTGGCGAACAAGCTCGAGGCGAAGCTCGCCGAGGGCGGTCACGAGGTTCCCGTGGTGCTCGGCATGCGCTACTGGGACCCGCTCATCTCAGACACGCTGCGCGGGTTGCATGCCCACGGGTTCCGGAAGGTCATCGTGGTCTCCCTCTCGCCGTTCGAGTCGAAGGTCGCCACCGGCGCCTATCGCGAGGCGCTCGATGAAGCGGCAGAGGACCTTCCGGGCATGGAGCTCGTCGAAGCACCTCTGCTTCACACGCTCTCCGGCTTCGGGGGGCTGCTTGTCGGAGGCGCCGCCGAGGCGCTGACCGAGGTCAAGGACCACGGGCCCGCTCTGCTCGTGTTCACGGCGCACAGTCTGCCGGTCGAGGACCTGGACGATGAGGACCCGTACGTCCCGGCCCTGCGCGGGGTCGTCGACCGTATCGTCTCCATCCTGCAGATGGAGCCGGGTGGCGAGCTCGACGGAACCGACCCGCGTCTGGCAGGCGTGAAGGCGTACGGGTCGCTCGAGGAGCCGCAGTCGTGGGTCATGGCGTTCCAGTCCAAGGGCAACCGTCCCGGGGAGTGGCTCGGGCCGGACGTCGACGACGTCGTCGATGCGGCCATAGCCGGCGGGTTCAAGTCCATCGTCGTTGCGCCCGTCGGATTCGCGACCGATCACATGGAGACGCTGTACGACCTCGATGTGGTGCTCGCCGGTCGAGTGCTGGAAGCGGACATCGAGTTCGCGCGCGCCGGTGTGCCGAACTCCGACGAGCTTTTGGTCGACTCGATCGCCGAGGTGATAGAGCCCCTGCTGTAAGACGACGGACTGACGAGGAGCGCACACGCATGAAGAAGGTCATCATCATCGGCGGAGGCATCGCCGGACTGGCTGCGGCGTACAAGGTCGCCCGTGCGGCAGAGGCCGGCCACGAGGTCGAGTTCACGCTCGTGGAGAAGGACGAGCGCCTCGGTGGCAAGATAGCCACGCACTACGTCGATGGTTTCGTGATCGATGGCGGACCGGACTGCTTTCTGACCGAGAAGCCCGCGATTCACCGCATCGCGAAGTTGCTCGGGATCTTCGACGATGAGCTTCCCACCGATGACGCTCGCAAGAGGACCTACATCCTGTCGCGCGGACGGCTGCACGATCTCCCTGACGGCGTGATGATGTTCGCGCCCACCAAGTTCTGGCCCTTCGCGACCACGGGGCTCTTCTCGTGGCCCGGCAAGATCCGCATGGGCGCCGACCTGTTCATCAAGGCCAAGCCGGCGGGGCCGGACGGTCCGGCCGACGAGACGCTCGAGAGCTTCGTGGTGCGGCGGATGGGCAGGGAGTGTCTGGACCGGCTTGCAGAGCCGCTCGTCGGCGGGGTCCACGCGTCCGATCCGTCGAGGATGAGCCTTGCTGCCACCTTTCCGCGCCTGCTCGAGATGGAGCAGAACTACGGGGGCATGATCAAGGGCTTCTATGCCGCTCGCAAGAAGGTTGCTGAGATGCGCAGAAAGTACCCGCCCAAGCCGGGCGCCAAGCCCCGGACGTTCTTCACTTCATTCGAACGTGGCATGCAGTTCCTCACCGATGCGATGGCCGATGCGGCGGGCCGGGAGCGGATGACCGTTGGTGCTGCGGCCACGAGCATCGCGCCTGCCGAAGAAGGCTGGGTCGTGGAGCTGGATGACGGGACACGGCTTCACGCCGACGCCGTGATCGTAGCCACCGAGAGCTGGGCGGCCGAAAAGCTCATCCGGCCGGTGGACTCGGGGATTGCAGACGCGCTTGCCGGCATCGATCACTCCTCCTCGGCAACGGTGTCACTGGCGTTCGAGGAGTCGCAGGTCGGAATCGACATGAATGCCTTCGGTGTGCTCTGCCCACTCGCCGAGAAGCGCTCGCTGATGGCCGCGACGTACTCGTCTACCAAGTGGCCCGGGCGTGCTCCTGACGGCAGGGTGCTGCTGCGCGGGTTTGTCGGCGGACCGCACAACCAGGCGATCATGGCCGAGTCAGACGAGCGCCTGGCCGAGATCGTGCTGGGCGAGCTGCGCGAGGTGCTTGGCGTGAAAGGGGATCCGCTCTTTGCCAAGGTCTTCCGCTGGGAGAAGGGCATGCCCCAGTACACGATGGGCCACCTGGGACGCGTAGAGACCATCGAGGAGCGTTCGGCCGCGCACGAAGGGCTCGCTCTCGCCGGTGGCTCCTACCGCGGGGTCGGTGTGCCGAACTGTGTCGAGAGCGGCGAGCGAGCGGTGAGCAAGGTGCTCGGCGAGTGGGGGATGGAGCTGGCCGAGGACTCCGAGGAGCAGAAGCGCTACTACTGATCGGCCGGGATCTTTGCGCTCGTCGCGCGGATGAGGTCAAGCATCGCTTCGTGCAAGGCGGGGTTGGCGACGAGGATGCCGCTGTTGGCCGCGGGTGACCACTCGCGGCCCTCGATGTCGGTGACTCGCGCTCCCGCCTCGCGACAGATGACCGCACCGGCAGCCGTATCCCACGCCTGGAGCCCGTACTCCCAGAAGCCGTCGGCCCGCCCCGCGGCGATGTGGCAGCAGTCCAGTGCAGCCGAGCCGTCCCGGCGGATGCCGTGGACCGGCGCGCGCAGGAACGCCCCCAGCACCGCGAGCTGACGGTCGAGCGGGAGGCCGCGGTCGTACGGAAAGCCGGTGACGAGCAGCGCCTCGGCGAGCCGGTTGGTGTGCGAACAGCGGACCGGGCGGCCGTCGAGATCCGCTCCCAGGCCCACCGCCCCACTCATCATCATCTCGCGGGACACATCGCAGATCGCACCAGCAACCGCAACACCGTTGCGCAGGAGCGCTACCGACACGGAGTAGGCGGGAAAGCCGTGCACGAACGATGTCGTCCCGTCCACGGGATCGATGACCCAGACCTCCGGTCCGTCGAGCTCGCCGGGCTCGACGCCTACCAGATCGTAGACCTCGTCTTCCTCGACGACTATCCGTGCTGCCGGATCATGGTCGAGCAGTGCACGGACGACCGCGACCCCGGATGCGATGTCTACCTCGGTCACGAGGTCGGTCTTGGAGGACTTCGAGCGGACCGGACCCATGTCGTCGGCGCGTGTGCGAACCACCGCTGCTCCGGCCCGGGCGGCCGCGATCGCCGCCGCGCGTTCTGCATGCATAGTGCGACCCTCCGGTCGGCTAGGCGTCGGGCATGTCGCTGCGCGTGCGGATCGCCTCGATGATGTCCGCGTCGATCGAGGAGCCCTCGAGCGGCAGAAGCTCGATTCCGCGGGCTGCGAGCAGGTCGAGCACCGCCGCCACGGCAGCGGGAAGCGCGGCCTCGACTTCGGGTGTCAGCTCGGTCACCCACTGCTCGAGGCTGGCGACCTGCACGCCGATGCAGATCGCCTCGGGCTGCATCCCCGTCAGCGCTGCCGCTTCGAGCACGTTCGTGAAGCGCGTGTCGTGCAGGGAGTGCATGATCTGCGAGGGAGCGAGTTCCTCGGGGGTGAGCAGGACGACGGTACCGGGCTCGTGGCCGGTGTTATCGATCGCGTCGACGACGATGATGAAGTCCCGGTCGCGCAAGAGGTTCATGATGCCGAGGCCCATCGTGCCCGCGTCGATGACCTCGACGTCGTCGGGCAGCTCGAAGCCGCTGAGGAGGAGCTCGGCAACGCGGACGCCCACGCCCTCGTCGGTCATCAGAGGGTTGCCGATGCCGAGTATGAGAACCCGATCGCTCACGGTTGTCTACACCGCAGCGGCGCGCTGCGGCTCGGTGCGAGGCACGCTACACGGCTCGGCCTCGATGAGGAGCATACGCTCGTCGGGCGGCAACTCGTCACGGGCGTGGTCCCTCAGATCGTTCGAGGTCGCGAGGGTTTCCCGCATCATGACCATGAGCAGGTAGCGACCCTTCTCGGTGAGCGTGATGAACTCTCCGTCGTCGCCGGCGATGCCGCCGGCAGCGCGCATGAAGGCGAGCTCGGCGGCCAGTCCCCGCTCGACCGGGATTCCGAAGTCGCGCTCGAATCGCTTCTTGTCGAGCTTCAGGCCGAAGAGGTCCGTGACAAACCGATATCGCCGCATCGCCGTCTTCGAGTAGGGGTTACCCGCTTTGGCAACGGACATCTGACCCGCGTCGATCCGGGCGATGTAGTCGCGCAGGGAGAAGGTGTTGCCGAAGATGCGCCCATCAAGAAAGGAGAGCGCTCCCGAGCCGACACCGACGTACTCCCCGTAGTCGACGATGTACTCGTCGATCATGGCGTCTGTTTCGCGCGAGTAGGTCCACGCCGACGTCGGCTGGAAATCAGGCGAGAGGCTCTCGGCGATGATGCGGTAGTAGACGGCCTCGCGTGCGTAGTCGATGTGGCCGACCTGGCGTGCGAGCTCGGCACGGGTGCGCGGGGACGCCATAAGCGGGTAGAACGTCGTCTGGTTTGCACCGGACTGCTTAAGGAGCTCTATGTCACGCGCGAGCATCTCCTCTGTCTGCGAGGGGAAGTTGAAGATGAGATCGACGTTGAGCGAGTGGAACTGGCCGGCGACCGAGTTGATGTGCCCGAAGATCTCCTCGCCGCTGCCGTACTTGTCGTAACGGTCGACCTGTCGCAGTATCCCGTCGTCGAAGCTCTGGATGCCGACGGACAGCCGCTGAACGCGCTCTTTGAGGACTGAGACGAGTTCCGGTCCCAGGTGGTTAGGGCTCGTCTCGCTGGAGACCTCCTCGATCGAGAAGAGGTCGCGCGCAAGGTCGATGGTCTCGGCGAGTTCGTCCAGAAGGATGGTGGGAGTGCCGCCTCCGATGTAGAGGGAGGGAAAGTCGTAGCCGAGGTCTGCGACCATATGCATCTCGCGACGGAGACGCTTGAAGTACTCGCGGGCTCGCTGCTCCTGGAACAGGTAGCGGTTGAACGAGCAGTACAGACAGAGACGCTCGCAGAAGGGGACGTGTGCGTAGAGGACGTACCCGTGTCCCGGCCGAGGTCCGGGGACCGACTCCATGTCGACCGGCTCCTGGTGCAGGTACTGTTTGTTGAGCACTCTGAGGGCGCCGGTGACGATCCGTTCAGACAGCATGCAGATCCTTTCGTGCGCGCGACGACCTTGCTGGTTCACTCGCAAGTAGTGCGGACTCGGCGTCCGGGCACGTACCCCGATACTCTACCGCATTACGGCGTGTCTGGCGTGATGTCGAACGGCGGCTCCGCGGCCGGTTGCAAGAAGCAAGGCCCCGGACGTGCGTCCGGGGCCTTGCCGCTCAGACAGAACGCCAAGAGGGACCCTAGTGACCGGATCCTCCGATGACCTTGCCGTCTGCGTCGAACCGCAGGCCTTCCTCCTCTTTCCACGCGAAGATCAAGCGGGAAGGAGCGACGCCTTCGACGTTGGCCAGGTAGGCGTGGACGGCTGTGAACAGGATGAAGACCCACATGATGTAGTAGTGGATGATCCGCATGTTCATCTGCCCGCCGACCCAGTCAGTACCTGCCGCGAAGAAGGCTGCATCCATGAAGGGTGCGTAGATCGCGAACCCGGTGTAGGCGGCTGCGAGCGTCAGCGGGATCGTGACGATGTAGGCGATCTTCTGGAGAACGCCGTACTTCGCCCCGATCGGATGGTCCTTCTTCAGGAACAGGTAGTACTTGAGCCACGCGCCGAGCTGGTGGCGGTTGAGCTTCTGCGGCAGCCAGTTCTTGATGTCCGTCTCGACCTCACGCGTGCCCAGGCGCGTCGCCGACTTGACGAAGAACGCGGCGACGATGCGCACGAACAGGTTGATGAGGATCACGTACATGAAGAAGAAGTGCATGCCACGGGCCACTCCCATGAAGTTCGCAAAGAACGGGTAGTGGATGTAGAAGCCCGAGAATGCGAGTGCCACCATCGAGATCAGGTTGATCCAGTGCGTGAACACGAAGATCAGCGGATGGGCCTCACGGTAGTGTGCAGGATGCGACATCTACCTCACCCCCATCGGCTTCGTGTAGACAGTTGCTTCCTTGCCGGTTGTCGGTTCAATCACGTGAACCGCGCACCCTACTCAAGGATCGAAGCTGCGTGCGATACGCGCGGCTTCAAGCGGCCGCTCGACTTCGATGATCGGCGTACCGACAAGCGCCTCCTCCATCGGGCCACGAACGCCCCCGTCGTCGCGGGACGAGCAGTCCCAGGTCGAAGGGGTGATGACCTGATAGCGAGCGATCTTGCCGCCCTGGATGTCGATGAAGTGTCCGAGTGCACCGCGCGGCGCCTCCCAGAGGCCTGCGCCCATGCCTTCGTCCACGTCGTGGGGCTCGAAGAACTTGGAGTCTCCACCAGCGACAGCCCCGATGAGCTCGTTGACCCATTCGAGCGACCAGTCGGAGACGACCTTGGTCTCGAGGTTGCGAGCCGCGACACGGCCGAGCAGTGAGACGAGGACCTCCGGACGTCCGGCGGCACCGAGTGCTTCCAGAGCGCCGTTGACGAGGTCCTGGACAGGCTGCACGCCACGCAGGTAGGCGACGAGCATGCGCGAGAGAGGACCTGCCTCCATCGGCGCGCCGTCGTAGCGCGGCGCCTTGACCCACGAGTACTGGTCGTCGACGTTGTACTCCGAGAAGTTCGCATCCGCTTCGCCTGCGGAGGGATGCAGTCCCGTGGCCGAGTCGTACCATGACCTCTGAACGTCCTCGGTGAGGACAGAGGCGTCTGCATCGGCGACGGTGAGACCCTGTGCGACCTTGATGACGCCTGCGGGCATGTAGCGGTTGTTGGCCTCGAAGGACTCGTCGTTGAACACACCCCACGACAGGAAGTTGCCATGGCCTCCGCCGTATCCCAGCGCACCCGCGTAGAAGGGTGCAATGGCGAGCGTATCGGGGATCATGGTGTTGGTGACCCACTCGTTGAGCTTGACGAAGCGGAACAGGATGTCGTCGAGCTTCTGCTCGGTGGGCATGAACGTCGTGCCGCCGGGCAGCGAGGTCATGAAGTGCGGGAACTTCCCGCCCATGATCGCGATGATCTCGGCTGCGACGGCCTGCATCTCGAGCGCCTCAAGGTAGTGGGCGACTCCGATCAGGTGCAGCTCGGCAGGCATGTCCTCCGCGTAGGCCGGGTGCCCGAACCATCCGTTGGTGAAGATGGAGAGCTGGCCATTGTCGACGAACGCCTGGAGACGCTTGGCAACCGCACCGAAGTCGGAGACGCCGGTACCGGCGGCCTGCGCGAGCGCGTAGGTGTCGGCGATATCGGCCGACAGTGCCTTGACCGGATCCACGTAGTCCAGTGCAGCCAGCGTGTAGAACCACAGGATGTGGCTGTGGATGTACTGGGCGGCCTCGATGAGGTTGCGTACGATGCGGGCGTTGTTGGGGATGGTGATGCCGAGCGCGTCCTCGGTAGAGGCGGTCGACGCGTGCCCATGCGAGATCGGGCAGACTCCACAGATGCGCTGTACCACGTAGAACGCGTCGGAGGGACGGCGGTCGAGGAGGATCTTCTCCATGCCCCGGTACAATCCGCCTGAAACCCAGGCGTCGGTTACGACGCCGTTATTGACCTCGACCTCGACACGAAGATGTCCTTCGATCCGGGTCAACGGGTCGACAACTGAGCGAGCCACTATTTACCGCCTCCCTTCTGCATCCGCTTCTTGTCGTGCGCTTTCATCTCCTCGTAGGGAGCACCGCCGTCCATGCGTCCGGTGACCTTCATCCCGACCGCGTGCAGACCGAGACCCAGTGCCGCGGCACCGGCTACCACACCCGCAACGACGCCGGGCTGGGTGTTGCCGACGCTGGGCAGGGGCAGATCGCGGTGACGGTTGAGGAACGGGGCGCCCACATCGACCCAGTTGAGGTTCCCGCACCCGATGCACGGCGCGCCAGACTCGACACACCAGCTCGTGCGGCGGTTCCACCGGACGATCGGGCAGTTGGTGTAGGTCTGGGGGCCCTTGCAGCCTACCTTGTACAGGCAGTAGCCGAGAGCCTCCTCCTCGGTGCCGAACTCGTTGACGAAGTTGCCGTTCTCGAAGTGGCCGCGACGGGGGCAGTTGTCGTGAATGGTCTGACCGAAGATGTACTTCGGACGTCCCCAGTCATCGAGCTTGTCGAGGATCGCGCCGCTTTCCAGCGAGCCGAGCAGGAGCACGTCGACGACGATGGCGACCAGCCATTCGGGATTGACCGGGCAGGTCGGCAGGTTGACGACGGGGGTGGTGATGCCCTTTGACTCGAGGTAGGGCTTCACGCCGGTCGCGTCGGCGGGGTTGGGGTTGGCCATGACGAATCCGCCGTCGACCGCACAGGAACCCACCGCGACGATAGCCGCAGCGTTCGGTGCAGCGTGATCGAGCTCCTCGAGCCCGGTCTTTCCGCCGATCCGCAGTGCATTGCCGTCGAAGCCCTGCATGACCGAGCCCTCGTAGATCAGTATGTAGCCGGGCTCTTCGAAGACGGCCTCTGCTGCAGCGAGTGCATCCTCGCCCATCGCCATGGAGAGCGTCTCCATGAAGTCGATCGAGAGCAGATCGAGCACGATGGTCGCCACGTCGGGCGTGTCCACCTGCGCGATCGACTCCGTGCACCCGGTACACGCGCCGCCGTTAAGCCAGACAGCCGGCTTCAGCTTCGCGCCGTGGTTCACGGCCGCCGCGATCTGCGGGACGAACGACTCGGACAGTCCCAACAGCGCCGCGATCGAGCCGCAGTACTTGAGGAAATCGCGACGAGACACGCCTCTCGCAGCGAGTAGGTCGTAGATCGCGCCGTGGTCCTCATGCGCCATGCCATACACCTCCTTGTTAGAATCCAGACGTCGTATGCGCACCATTCCGCAGAGTGCGGGCCGGTGCTTCGGTCAGGTACCCACGATGATCACGGTGTCGTCAGCGCAAACCCCCTTCCCGTGAACAACTGGATCGTCCTTGGTGCCTCTGTTGGTACACAGCGTCTTCGGCCCGGAACGGGCCGACGCTGCAAAGGCCGATAGGAGAGGGGAGCGCCAGCGGTCTCCCGGGGAACGCCCGTGAGTCGGCGTCATGTGAAGTGGAGCACAAACATGCGTCCCGGACACACGGTCCGGGCCGATTTCGGAGGTTCACATCGAGAAACTGTACAAGGGTACCGGCACCCCCTCGGTCAGGAACACGATCTGTCCGGTCGACCTCGGCCCGCACATCCCCCAGGCAGGAAGCGTGCGAGCACCTTCACGAATCACCGTCATTCTAACTGTTCATCGGGGTTTACGCTAAGAATCTCGGCGAAGTTGGGAATGACTTACAGAGAGGGTATCGAGTGGACTGATGAGTGGAGTGGCTGCCATGCCTGACCTACCTCGCGATGACGAGCGTCGTACCTCCCTCGGCAACGCTCCTGACACGCCGCTGCCGGGCGAGGACGAAGAGGCCTTCAGGGAGCGATGCGACGCCGACCTGGCGTCGATGTCGCCCCGGGAGACCGCGGACTGTGCTGGAGCTGACCTCGCCGAACTGTACGAGAACGAGGAGGATGGCGGGTCGTAGTGTTGAACCAATGAGGTGAACGCGGGCGTGGGTGCCCCGGAGGATCTCGGAGGGGTGAGAGGTGGCCAGCACTTCACAGGGGGTCGTACTCGACGTTCGCGGGTGTAATCCCGATATCAGGAAACCCCTGATCTTCTGCGTCATCGACAAGATGCTCGAGGTCGACGCCAGCGACAGCCTGCTCGTGGTCACTGACTACGATCCCTCCGGGATCGGCTACCAGCTCGACCTGCGCAAGGAGACCCGGGGCAAGTTCGAGTACTTCTTCGACCAGCGGCTGGACGGCGCGTGGGTCGCGTTGATCAGGCGGAAGACCTTCTAGCGAGTGCTTACCATTCGTTCACGAGGCGTGGCAGGTCGCGAGCGAGCAACTCGAGGTCTCCGCGAAGATCGGCCCCGGCATCAGTGTCGGGGCCGACGTAGTAGGTGCGCATGCCGGTTGCCGCTGCGGGAAGGTCCAGCGCTGCGTCGTCGCCGACCATCAGGCAGCGTTCCGGCGCGACTCCGATGAGCCCCGCCGTCTCCAGGAAGTACTCGGCCATCGGCTTGCATGCGTGCATCGTCTCGTACGACGTCACGACGTCCAGTGGCAGATCGTCCACACCGGCCCACGACATGCGGTGTTTCACGGCGGCAAGGGGGAAGATGGGGTTGGTCGCGACCGCGATCTTGAGTCCGAGGTCCATCGCCCTCTCGATCGCCTCCCGCGCTCCGGTCGCCGGTCCGAACCCGTCGCCGAGCAGTGGGAACTCCTCGGCGTAGAACCTCTCGAAGACCTCCTGATGCTCCTCGATGTCGATGCCTGTCGACGCCTTGAACTCGGCGGTGAAGATCTGCTGGTTCGTATGACCGGGGTGGGGAAGCATCATCGCACGCGTGGAGAGGTTCAGTGCGTGCATCGCATGGTCGAGGGCTTCCGGACCGCTCGTCAGCGGCTCCATCGCACGGGCCAACGCAGCGAAGTAGCGCTCGACGAACGCCCCGATGTCGATGTCGAGGAGGGTGCCGTCGAGATCGAAGAGAATTCCCTGCACGACGTGCTCCTTCATCCGAGAGTGGCATACGGGCGCCATGGTATCACGGGCCGGGCATTGACCGAGCATACCGGGAGGGGTATGCTCCGGCTATCACACGTATACCCATGAGGGTATCGAAGTCGAGTGATACGTGAAGTGGGTCACAAGAACCCCGTTCGAGAAGGAGCGATCTTGATGGCACCGGTCAGCCAGCATGTGAGGGAGTCCCTGCAGGAGATCTTCGGCGATCGGGTGCGAACCGACCGCGTCGAGCGGAAGATGTACTCGTTCGACATCGGGGCGATGCCCCGGCTGGTGAAGCCGGTGGTACCAGCGGGCCTGGCAGGTGCGGTAGTGCGCCCACAGAGCGAGGCCGAGGTGGTCGCGCTGCTCGAACTCGCTTCACGCTCGGGCTTCGCCGTTGTGCCGCGCGGCTGGGCGACCTCCGGCTACGGCGGGGTCCTGCCGCGCGCGGGGGCCGTTGTCGCCGACATGTCCGGCATGAACCGGATCGGTACGGTCGACCACGCGAACATGACCGTGACCGTCGAGCCCTCGGCTATCTGGCAGGACATCGACCGGGAGCTTGCCAAGGACGGTTTGACGCTGAGGCTCTATCCGTCGTCGACGCCGAGCTCGGGCGCGGCCGGGTGGCTTGCGCAGGGCGGCGCCGGCTTCGGATCGTACGAGTACGGCACCTTCAAGGAGAACGTCGTCTCAGCGCGGGTCGTGCTCCCCGGTGGCGAGGTCCGTGAATTTGCCGGTAGCGACCTGGAGCGCTACGTGGCGGACGCCGAGGGCATCACCGGTATCATCACCGAGCTCACGTTCCGGATCCGGGCTCTCGAGCCGGAGGTCCATCGCCTCTTTGCGTTCCCGGATGCGCGCTCGCTGGCCGGTATGCTCGAGGCGGTCTCGCGCGCCGGGCTTCCGTTGTGGTCGGTCACCTTCCTCAACCCGGCGTCTGTCTCGCTCAAGAAGCAGCTGCCTCACCGGCACGGCCATCCCTACGAGGAGGCGCATCCGCACGTAGCGCCGCACCTGCCCGAATCCTATCTGGCTGTCGTGGCATACCCCGAGTCTCGCGCGCCACAGATCGACGAGGGGCTCGGGGAGATCGTGCGGACAATCGGGGGTACGGATCTGGGACCGGAGGCTGCCGAGCACGAATGGGAGATGCGCTTCTCACCGATGCGGCTGAAGCGCATCGGTCCCTCGCTCGTGCCGACCGAGGTTGTGGTCCCGCTCGAGTCGCTCGCAGACGTGCTAGCCCAGATCGACACCCGTGTCCGGCAGCCGTTCATCCTCGAGGGGATGCAGGCGAAGGGCGACCGGATCGTCCTGCTCGGATTCATCCCGCACGACGAGCGCTCGTTCGCGTTCAATCTTGCCTTCGCCCTCTCACTCTCGGTGATCCGTATCGCCAAGCAGCACGGTGGCTCTGCGTACTCGACCGGGTTGTACTTCCGCCGCGAGGCCGAAAGTGTTCTCGGCAGGGACAAGGTCAGGGCGCTATCGGCGTTCAAAGCCGAGGTCGATCCGCGGGGGATCATGAACCCCGGCAAGGTCCTCGGCCGCGGTGCGCTTGACGTGTTGATGGGAACTGCTGCAGCGTTCGAACCGTTCGTCAGGCCGATCGCGAACGCGGCCACACCGCCGGCCCGCAACGGAGATCTCCGCGATGTGCGCGGTGTTCCGGGTGACGTCGCGTTCATGGCGTACGCGTGTGCGCGGTGCGGCTACTGCGTGCCCACGTGCGAGCAGTACAGCGGGAGGGGATGGGAGTCCCAGTCGCCGCGCGGGAAGTACGCCTACCTGCGTGAGGTCATCGAAGGGCGCGAGACATTCGACCGCACCGCGGTGGATACCTTCCTCGTCTGTACGACGTGCGAGGTCTGCAACACGCGATGCCAGCTGCAGCTTCCGATCGAGCACAACTGGATGGCGATGCGTGGGAAGCTTGTGCACGAGCAGAAGCTCGGAACCTTCCCGCCGTTCGAGATGATGGCGGCCTCGTTGCGCGGCGAAAACGACATCTGGGCCGGCAAGCGTGAGAACCGCGCGAACTGGGTGCCCGAGGATATCAAGCCCAAGCTCAAGGAGAGCGGCGAGCTGATGTACTTCGCGGGCTGCACGGCAAGCTACGTCGAACACGACGTTGCCGAGGCGAGCGTGCGCCTTCTCACCGACGCCGGCTACGACATCTCCTACATGGGCACCGACGAGGCGTGCTGCGGCATTCCGATGAAGGTCGCCGGCAAGTGGGACGTCTTCGAGGAGATCTACGAGCACAACACCTCCGAAGCACGTAAGCGCGGTGCTAAGACCATCATCACCTCGTGCCCGGCTTGCGCGCTGGTATGGAAGGAGCTCTACGCGAACCTGGCCGCCGAGCGCGGAGATGCCTACGAGTTCGAGGTGAAACACTACTCCGAGCTGGTGAGCGAAGCGCTCGCTGACGGGCGGCTCGAACTCGCAAATCCGGTCGAGGGCCGCATCACCTTCCACGACTCGTGCCATGCAGGGCGCGCTCAGGGGCTCTACGAGCCGCCTCGCGACATGCTCAAGGCGATTCCGGGCGTCGACTACGTCGAGATGGAGCACAACCGCGAAGAGGGCTACTGCTGCGGCTCGGTGCTGACGCTCGTCGGCGAGATCGAGGTCGCTCCCGTGCTCGGAAAGCAGCGGCTGCAGGAGGCTGTCGACGTCGAGGCGGACACGGTGGTCGCACTCTGTCCCTGCTGTCAGGTCCAGCTGCGCGACAGCAACATCAAGAACGACCTCGGCCTGAAGATCGACGATCTGTCCCGTGTGGTGGCCCAGGCCGCCGGTTACGACATCCCCGAGACGACCGAGCGAGCGATGTACTACTGGGGGTACTTCGACAAGTTCATCATCCTCATGCAGCCCGAGAACATGGCAGCGCTCATGGAGCGCATCTTCCCGCAGATGATTAACGCGATGCCGGCGGGCATGAAGCCGATGATGCTCGGCATGGGCCGGATACCCGGAGGCCCGAAGCTCATGGAGAAGATGATGCCGCTGATGTTTCCCCTGCTGGTGGACGGCATCATGAAGAAGGTCATGCCCGACCTGATCGCGGCGGTCCAGGAGTACATCGGTCCCATGCCCGATGACATGGAGGAGCTCGTCCCCGACCTGCTGCCTCGCACGATGGAATCGCTGATGCCGACCTACCTGCCCGAGCTCATACCGCACCTAACGCCGCAGCTGATCGAGTGCATACGTCAGGGCTGTCGCGAACAGGCGCCTGCCGCGTCATAGGGTTGTCCTCTCAAGCGCCACTGCGCCAGGGCCGATACTCCTGACATGAGAAGCACCGTTGTGCCCAAGAGCGCAGCGGGGAAGCTCGCTGCATTCCCGCTGTTCTCCACGTTGCAGACGTCCGACCTTGAGGAACTCGCGGGCATGCTTCGCTCCCGGCGATACTCCAAGGGTGTCTTCGTCGCATCGCGGGGTGAACCCTGCACCGCGATGTATCTGCTCGCAGCCGGCCGCGTCAAGCAGACCATTCCCTCGCCGGACGGCAAGGAGTTGGTGCTGGGCCACCTCGACGCTCCCGCGCACTTCGGCGAGGCGAGTCTGGTGGAGACGCAGCCTCACGTGGCAGACGTCGTCGCGCTCACAGAAGCCGAGGTACTGACGCTCGACGCGCGCGAACTCGAGCACGCGATCCATATCCAGCCACGCCTTGCGCTCTCTCTGATCGCCGCTCTCTCGTCACGACTGCGGGAGGCCGTCGAGCGGCTGGAGAGCCTGACATTTTACGATGCCTCGCACCGCGTCATGCGGGTCTTGCTCAACATCGCCTCGGCGCGCCAGAGCATGACGGGTGCGTCGACGATCTCCGGTTTCACCCACTACGACATCGCGACACTCGCCGGAACATCGCGCGAGACCGCGAGCAGGGTGATCTCCTCGCTGGGCCGCGATGGCACTGTTGCGGTGCGTGGGAGAACGATCCTCGTCGATCTCGAGAAGCTGCGTGCGGAACTCGCTTCGCGGTAGCTTCGTCCGAATGCGACCCTGACGCCTCCGGATGTTCGTCCTGCCGAGTGGTTTCGTGACGCCTTGTCGGGGGAGATATACCAGGCAACGGCAACCTCAAACCACGGAGGCATCATGAAGGACTTCACCCTCGAGGAACTCGGGCGCTACAACGGCAAGGACGGCCAGCCGGCGTACGTGGCCTTCAAGGGCATCGTGTATGACGTCACCGAGAGCGCGATGTGGGGCGAGGGCGATCACGAGGCGATGCACGACGCCGGCGCCGATCTGACCGAAGCGCATGCTGACGCGCCGCACGACGAGTACATCGTCGACTTCCCCGAGGTCGGTCGCCTCGTCTAGAGGTCGTCCCGCTCGAAGATGGCGACACTCTCGACGTGGTAGGTCTGCGGGAACAGATCGTGAGGTGTCACGCGAGCGATGCGGTATCCGGAGGCGCACAGCTCCCGGGCATCACGCGCGAGTGTCGCCGGGTCGCACGAGACGTAGGCGATCGTGCGCGCACCCGTTCCGGTGAGTGCGGTGCGTGCCTCGCGGTCGAGGCCTGACCGGGGCGGGTCGAGCACCGCGAGGTCGAACGTGCCCAGCGCAGGGAGCTCCCTGGAGACGTCTCCTCCGACAACGTCCGCGTACACCTGTGCCGACTCGAGGTTTCGGCGCAGGTCAGCAAGGGCGTGGCGTGACCCCTCGACAGCCACCACTTCTCCTGCCCGGGCCGCAAGCGGAAGCGTGAAGGTGCCCGCTCCCGAGTAGAGGTCGAGGACACGGTCGTTCTCGCCGGGTGAAAGGGCTTCGATGACGTGATCGACGAGTGCTTCGGCCGCATGCGTGTTTACCTGGAAGAACGACGGCGCAGAGATTGCCATCCGGTTTCCCCCGAGCGTCTCACGCCAGTTGCCGCGCCCTTTGAGGACCTCCACTCCGGTGACGTTGCGCTGGTTCGGTGGTCCCTTCACGAGGACGCGCACCACGCCGCTGGCGCCGACCGCATCCGCAAGCGCCTTGGCGGCCATCTGCCGCGGAAAGTGACCGGGACTGGTCCAGAGCGCGACCTCTACATCTGTTGTGTGCCGTGCGACACGGATCCCGACCCGGTGGACGCCGAGCGGGCCATGGCGACCGGCGAGATAGCGAAGCGCTCCCGCGAGTGCATGAGGGGCTTTCTGCAGTTGGCGCGGCAGCAGCAGGCAGCTCAGTACCGGCAGCAAAGTCGTGTCGCCTCGCCGGTGCAGGCCGAGTTGCAGGCCCCGGTCGGACTCCTCGACGACGAACTCGACCTTGTTGCGGTACCCGTAGTCGCTCGAGGAGCTGACGATGGGGCTCACCGCGACATCGAGTTTGCCAATGCGAGCCAGCGCATCCGACACGTTTCTGGTCTTCGCGGCGTGCTGGACCTCGGCAGACACGTGCTGCCACTGGCACCCTCCGCACCTGCCGAAGTACAGGCAGGGTGGCTTCACGCGATCGGGGGAGGGATCGAGAACCGAAGCGATCATCGCGTCGACGCGGCTACCGTGATCGGCGATGATCTCGATCTCGAGGACATCTCCGGGGCAGCCACCACGCACGAACGCGACGCGTCCGTCGTCAAGCCGTGCGACGGCGTCTCCGCCGTGGGCGAGCGACTCTACTGAAACACGCACGGAGCGGTCCTTCCGGCAGGCGACTCGAACATCGTAGCGCACCGCTCATCCCCGTAGAACGGGCGGGACTGAAGCATTCTGACACTGATGCCGATAACCCGAACGAGTGACCGTGAAGGAGGTCGTCAGAAGCAGTTGGCGGCCCCGAGGAGGAGGTAGTGCGGTGTCGGCATCAAAGAAGGTGCTCATAGTCCACGACGATGCAGCGCTCGTCGAGCGCGTGCGTGCGTCTCTTGTCACCTCGGGAGCGCCCATCGAGGTCGTGAGCGCGATCGGGGGCCCGAGGGCACTCGGCATGATGGCGACACAGCACCCCGACGTCATCGTGGTCGATGCCGAGTTGGTCGGCATCGATGGCTACGCCCTCACCCAGCAGCTGAAGGAGAATCCCGAGACCGCCCGGGTTCCGGTGGTCATCGTCACGCTGAACCCGACCGAGTCCTCCGCGCTGAAAGCACGCCAGTGCGGTGCGGCGGCTCATCTGCCGGCAACCGGACCGGTCGACGCGATCGTCGCGAAGGTGATATCGCTTGCGGGCGCCGGGGATGCGGTGCGCTCGGCACAGCCGATACCAGTTCCTGTCGGAGTGGGGGCCCACAGTGCCGCCAGCGTCGCCCCCGCGGTCACCTCGAGGGCAGCCGGCGTCTCGGCGCCTGCCTCGCAGGTACCGCCCGCGTCTTCGTCCGGCGTCGAACTCCCGGCTCATCCGTCGGGGACCCGTGCGAACCAGCGCGACCTGTCGTTCGTTCCGGAGGTCTCCGTGGGCACGGGGCAGCCGCCCGGGCACGAGAACGCGCACATCGACGATCTCCTGCGCATCATGATCGATCGCGGCGGGTCCGATCTGCATCTGACGGTGGGGAGCCCTCCGGGTATCCGGCTGCGGGGCGAGATCGTCCCCCTGGAAGACGCCCAGCCACTGCAGCCGCGCGACACGATGGAGATGATCCTGAGCCTTCTGTCCGAGGAGCAGAGGCGCCGGTTCGAGACGGAACTCGAGCTCGACTTCGCCTACAGCATCCCAGGTGTCTCCCGCTTCCGTGCCAACGTCTTCCAGCAGCGCAACTCGATGGGTGCCGTCTTCCGCGTCATCCCGATCCAGATCCCGACGCTTGAGGACCTCGGTCTGCCCAAGGTCTGCCGCTTCCTCGCGGACAGGCCCCGAGGTCTGGTGCTCGTGACCGGCCCGACAGGGTCGGGTAAGTCAACCACGCTGGCGGCGATGATCGACCACATCAATGAGACTCGCCCCCTGCATATCGTCACGCTCGAGGACCCGATCGAGTTCATGCATCGCAACAAGCGGGCCTACGTCAACCAGCGCGAGGTCGGCGAGGACACCCACTCGTTCGCGGCAGCTCTCAAGCGGGTGCTGCGCCAGGACCCCGATGTGATCCTCGTCGGCGAGATGCGCGACCTGGAGACCATCTCGGCTGCGATCACCGCTGCCGAGACCGGGCACCTTGTGCTCGCGACCCTGCACACCACCGGAGGCCCTGCCACCGTCGACCGAATAATCGATGTATTCCCGCCTCATCAGCAGCAGCAGGTCCGCATGCAGCTCTCGGGGACCCTCGAGGGCGTGCTCTCCCAGGTCCTTCTGCGCTCTACGGACGGCAAGTCACGCGTCATGGCCATGGAGATCATGCTCGGCGTTCCCGCGATCTCCAACCTCATCCGTGAGGGTAAGACGCACCAGATGCCGACGATCATCCAGTCCGGCGCCTCGGTAGGCATGCAGACGCTCGATCAGCATCTCAAGACGCTGCTTCAGGCCGGCAAGGTCACGTTCGAAGAGGCGATCAGCAAGGCGCAGAGCCCCCGCGAACTCGCACAGATGGTCGGTCGCAAGATTTAAAGGGGGTACATACACCGCGACAGAAGGGGTCGCAACGAGAGGCGTGGTGTATGGACACGGTGCGCGTTCGGTGGAGTGAGAATCGGCAGTTCATCGGGTGGGACGAGGCTGGTCACGGCATCGTCATGGATGCGAGCCCCGCATACCACGGGGAGGGCACCGGGATACGCCCGATCGAGCTGGTCCTCTACGGCATAGCAGGCTGCACGGCCATGGATGTCATCTCGATCCTCGAGAAGAAGCGCCAGGACGTCCGTGGTGTGGAGATCGTCGTCGAAGGCGATCAGCGCACCGACGAGTATCCGAAGGTCTACACAGAGATCCGTCTCCATTACATCGTGACCGGGTTCGGGGTCTCCGAGGAGGCCGTCCGGCGCTCTATCGAGCTTTCCGAAGAGAAGTACTGCTCGGTCGGTGGTATGCTCAAGCCTCATGTGCGGATCGCGACCTCGTACGAGGTCCGCGAGGCGCGCGAGCCCAACACTCCGTCACGATAGGATCATCGTCGATGTCCGATGCGGTACTCCTGCCTGTCTACAACGAAGAGGAGACCGTCGGCTCAGTGCTTGATGCGGTTCGCCGGTACTTCCACGGCGACGTGCTCGTGGTCGACGACGGATCCACCGACGCGACGGTAGAGGTTCTCTCTGCGCGCAGTGACGTCTCTGTGATCACCCATCCGTTCAACATGGGCTACGGTCGCGCACTTGCCGAGGGATTCTCGGTGGCCCGTGCTCGCGGGTGCGGGCGGGTCGTGACCATGGACTGCGACGGTCAGCACGAGCCGGCGCACATCCCGGAGTTCCTTGCCGTGCTCGACGAGGGTTGGGACATCGTCTCGGGCAGTCGCTACCTGCCGGAGAGCGAGGAGCTCGGGATAGTCGCGCCGGGACAGCGCCAGCAGGTCAATCTGCGAGTCACCGACGAGATCAACCGCGTGACCGGGTGGTCGATCACCGATGCGTTCTGCGGCTTCAAGGCCTACCGCCTGGCCTCACTCGACGGGATCGATCTGTCCGAGTCGGGATACGCCATGCCGCTCGAGATGTGGGCAAAGGCGTACCGGGCAGGACTTCACGTGCGGGAGATGGCGGTCGCTCGCATCTACTGTGACCACAATCGCTCCTTCGGCGATGGACTCGACGATGCGGAGCACCGGTTAAGCTACTACATGCGTGTCTGGCACCGGGCGCTCGGCACCGAGGGAGTGTGAGAACGTGGTTGACGTGGTATGCGTGGGGGCCCACCCCGACGACGTGGAGATCGGAATGGGAGCGACCGTCGCCGGCATGGTTCGCAGCGGACTGTCGGTTGCCATCGTCGATCTCACCGATGGCGAACCGACGCCGGCAGGCACGCGTGTAACGCGGCTCGCTGAAGCGGAGGCCGCCGCTCGCGTCCTGGGAGCGAGCGAGCGCCGGACGCTTGACCTACCGAATCGGAGTCTCTTCGACACCGGGGAGGCACGCGCAGCTCTGGCCGAGGTCTTCCGCGAGTTACGTCCACGCGTCGTGTTCGGGCCGTACCCGGTCGATGCGCATCCGGACCACATCGCAGCCTCGGCCATCGTTCAGGCCGCGCGTTTCTGGGCGAAGCTCACCAAGAGTGCGATGCGGGGCGAGCCGCACTACCCGGCGCGGCTCTACCGTTACATGGCGGTACACATGCGTCTCGTGCGCGAACCTTCGTTCGTGGTGGACGTGAGCGAGGACCTCTCGACCAAACTTGAAGCGCTCGCGATGTACGAGTCGCAGTTTCTCGCCAACCCGGCCAACACCGGCATAATCGAGATGATGGAGGCAACGGCGCGCACGTGGGGCGGCACTATCGGGACAGCAGCCGGGGAGCCCTTCTTCTCCGACGAGCCAGTCGGTATCCGCTCGGTCGATGCGCTCGTCTGAGGTGCCGGCTGCCATGCGTCCTCGTGCTGATATGCCCGCCGCCCATGGAGAGCTCACCGCGGTTCCCCCCGTCAGCGAGTGGGCCGATCTTGCCCGCACTAACGCGCGCGCGGCAGATTCGTGGGAGTTCGAGGTCGCAGGAGCTCCCGTTTCCGACGTGCGGTCCGAGGCGCGCAAGACGCTGCTGGCGGTCGCGGCGAACGTTACCGCGGCGATGGGCCTGGATGCTCCGCCCGTCCCTGACGATCCCGGTCCGATCGTGGTTACCGGCCATCAGCCGGACCTCTATCATGCCGGCGTGTGGGTCAAGGACTTCCTGGTCCAGCACATCGCCCACCAAACCGGGGGAACCGGCGTGGACATCGTTGTGGACACCGATGGGTTCGACCGGTTGGGCGTCGACGTTCCCTGTCTCGATCTCGCAGAGAAACGGTGCCGACATGACCTTGCCGTCGGTTCGGGGGCCTCCTGCTTCGGGTGCGCCCCGGTGCCCTCAGCGGATCAGATCGAGGCCTTCTGTCAGGAGACCGCGGCGGCGATCCGTACGCTCCCCACACCCGCCGTCGCCGGTCACTTCTCCGATTTCTGCGATGCCCTCCGGGAGGCGCGCCCGTTCAGTCGCTCGCTCTCAGACCTCATCACCGGGGCACGGCGGCGCTTCGAAGGCGAGCTTACCGACTACCTCGAGTTGCCGGTGACCGACGCCGCGGCGACCCGCCCGTACCTGCGCTTCGCGCTCGACATCCTGCTCGATGCCGAGCGGTTCGCCCGGTGCCACAACGCGGTGCTCGACGAGTTCCGTTCTCGAAACCGGGTGCGCACTCCGGCACAGCCCTTCCCGAACCTGAGCGTGTCGCACGGGAGCGTCGAGGTCCCGTTCTGGCTCGTCAGTGCCGAGGGCCGCTTTGCGGCGAGGATCGCGGAAGCCGGCGATGGCATCGATCTGCTCGGCCCCGAAGGTCCCGTCCTCCACCTGCCGAGCGACACCGAGGTAGCCCTGACCGTTCTCGCGGACTCAGGTCTGACCCTGGCCCCGCGTGCGGTGACGCTCACGCTCTTCTTCCGGACGTTCCTGGCTGACCTGTTCATCCACGGGCTCGGGGGAGACCGGTACGACCGGGTCACCGATGGCATCGCGCGAGCGTGGTGGGGAATCGAGCTTCCGCCGTACGTGGTCGCCTCGCTCACGATGTACCTCCCGCTGGAAGCGCCGATCGTCAGCGACGAGGACATCGCGGACCTCGATCGGCGTGTGCACCGCCTGACGCACAATCCGGACGAGGCGCTCGCAGAGATGTCGTTCGACAGCGCCGATGAGCAGCGCCATGCTCTGGCGCTTGTCGAGGAGAAGCGCCGACTCGTGCAGGAGATCTCTGTCGACGGCGCGGACAGGAAGGCGCTCGGGACCCGTATCCGGGCGGTGAACGACGAGATGGGCATCCTTGTCGCGCCGCTCGTCGCCGAGGTGCGTGCGCGTCGTGACGCTCTGGTGGCGCAGCAGCGCGATTCCGAGGTCCTGACCGATCGGACCTACCCGTTCTGCCTGTGGAGTCCGGCACAGATCGCGGACGAGATCAGGTGAGGTCGGCCGCGTTTACTCGCGTGATATCATGGTCGCCACCCCACGGGGTTTCGGCTTCATCGGAGAAAGGAACCAGGCATGGCCATACCCGTCGTCGACTCGAACCTTTGCACCGCGTGCGGCATCTGTGTGGACGAGTGCCCCCAGAGCTGTTACGACCTCGAGGACGTTGCGGTACTCGCGCGTCCCGACGACTGCACCGAGTGCGGCATCTGTGTCGATGCCTGCCCGAGTGAAGCGATCTCGATGTAGTTTTCTCTGCCCGAGCGTGACGAAGGCCGGCCAGATGGCCGGCCTTCGTGCGTTTCAGGCCCGTGTGTCTCTACCCTCGTGGACCCATGCGGTCTTCGACGTAGAGCTTCGGTTCCTGACCGCGGAGTAGGCCCACGAAGCGTCGGTGGTGCCTGATGTACACGAGGCCGCCGAGGAGCAGCACGAAGAGCATGTCCTGTTGACCGGTGACGAGGACGTACACGGGAAGCGACAGTGCCGCTGCGACCTGCCCTGCCATCATGTAGCGGGTGATCGCGATCACGGCCAGCCCGACACCGAGCACGATCAGGAAGTAGCGCCAATCGTACGCGAGCAGCGCGCCGCTGCCCGTAGCCAGGCCCTTTCCTCCGAGCATCCGCCGCTTGGCGATCGAGAGCCAGAGCGAGTAGTTGTGCCCGATCACCGCTCCGAGTACGACTGCCTGGGGCCCGAGCATCGCTGCGGCCGCGAACGGCGCCGCTCGTTCGCTCCACACCGCTCCGCCGACCGGCAGCGACGGGTCGACCAACAGCAGGGGGATCGTCACCGCCGCCAACGTCGGCAGCAGCCCTTTGAGCGCATCGGCCAGCATCGCGACGGTGAACCACGCCCACGACCCGGTCGTGCGTCGTACATTCATCGCGCCCACGTTGCCGGTTCCGTGCTCGGTGATGTCCTCTCCGGCCACGGTCTTGACGATGATGTAGGCAAAGGGGACCGACCCGATCAGATACGCGGCCGCTCCCATGATCGCGACGGGTGCCAGGAGTACCGGCAGATGCTCCACGCCGACCTCTCGCACGAGGGAGAAGAGCGACATCCGCATCTCCATGTTCTGGCCGACGAGAGACAGGATGGACATCCCCTACCACCTTTCGGGCACGATGACGTCGAGGGCTCCCGGCAGAATGGAGATGTCGTAGGTCGAGGAGAGTGTCACCTCTCCGTCGATCTGTCCTTCGATCGGGACGTCGGAGCGGATCTGTACCGAACGGTGCAGTTCGAGCGCGACCCGGCGCATCCATCCGTGATGGCCGACCACGACAAACGGGAGACGGGCCAGCGCGCCGAGCAGCGAGACCTTCCAGATGATGCAGGTATCGAGGAGACCGTCGTCATCCAGCGCCTTGGGCGTGATCTTGAAGCCGCCGCCGTAGGTAGGTCCGTTGGTGGCTGCCACGAGGAGCAGCTCGGTCTCTACGGGCGGCTCCCCGTCGATGGCAAGAGTGACGCGGTGGGTGTAGAACTGCCGGAAGAGGACGATGAAGAGCGCACGCATGTAGAGCATGATGCCCGACCAGCCGGTCGTACTCTTGAGCTCGACGGCCTTGGCGGTGACTCGTGCGTCCAGCCCGACGGCCACCGAGTTTGCGAAGTAGACCCCGTTGACCACGCCGATGTCGACCCGCTTTCGCACGCCACCGATGATCTGGCGGCCGGCGGTCGTGAGGTTCGTGGAGATACCGAGGGTGCGGCGGTAGTCGTTTCCCGTGCCTGTGGGAAGCAGTGCGAGGGCGGGGCGGTCTGCGGGTGGTCGCCCCATAAGCCCGTTGAGGACCTCGTGCACCGTCCCGTCACCGCCTACGGCAACGACGGTGTCGAACCCGTCCGCCTCCCGGGCCAGTATGGTGGCGTGCCCCGGGCTCTCGGTGACTCTCAGTTCGTACTCGACCTGGCCGTCGAGAAGGCCGGAGACGACCGGGATGAGGTCCGCGGTCACACCGTGGCGCGCTGCGGGATTGACGATGACTAGAGTCCTTCCGAGCACCGCGTTCCTCCCTGCTCTGCACGGGTCCGCACTCCTCCCGGCGACCTGGTGACCGCTCGCGTGGTGTGATAGAGTGCGTTCGCTCGCCCTCGTAGCTCAGTGGATAGAGCGCCTGCCTCCGGAGCAGGAAGTCACAGGTTCGAATCCTGTCGAGGGCACCATTCGAATCTATCGCACGGGCCCGGCTGAGCCGGGCCCGTGCGCTGTCAGTGCGGCTCTACGAGGACTCCTTCTCCGCCCTGGCCTGCTCGATGACCTTCTTGGCCATGTCGAACGGTACCTCGGCATACTCGTCAACTGAGATGGTGTAGGTTCCCGTGCCGCTGGTGATCGACCGCAGGTGCGGGGAGTAGTGCACCACCTCGGCGTAGGGGACCTGTGCTTTGATCGTCTGGATCCCGGCTTCGGGAGAGTCCATGCCCAGTATCCTGCCGCGCATGGAGCTGATGTCGCCCATCACTGCTCCGGCGTGCTCGTCGGGCACCTCTATCTCGAGTGTCGCGATCGGCTCGAGCAGCACCATGTCGGCCTTCTCGGCAGCCGCGCGAAACGCGATGCGCGCGGCGGTCTTGAACGCGATCTCCGAGCTGTCGACCGAGTGGTACGAGCCATCGAAGACGGCGGCCTTCACGTCCACGACCGGGTATCCGGCCAGAACGCCCTGGACAAGTGTGTCCTGGATGCCCTTGTCGACCGCGGGGATGAACTGGCGCGGGATCTTGCCGCCGACGATCTCGTCGACGAATTCGTATCCCTTACCGGGGTTAGGCTCCAGGCGCAGAGAGCAGTCGCCGAACTGACCCGAACCGCCGGTCTGCTTCTTGTGGCGGCCCTGGGCGCTGGCGCTCTTGCGGATGGTTTCGCGGTAGGGGATACGGATGTCGATCGTCTCCGCCTCGACGTGGTTTCGGTCTCGAAGATGCGCGAGCGCGACGTCGATCTGCACGTCGCCGAGACCGGACAGCACCGTCTGGTGCGTCTCCTCGTCGCGGAGCAGGTGCAGGGTGGGCTCCTCCTCGACGAGCTTGTTCAGCGCGGTGCCGAGTTTGTCCTCGTCGGCTTTTGTCTTGGCCTGGATCGCGACGGGGTAGAGGGGTTCGGGCAGCGGGAGCGGTGCGTAGGTAACGGAGCCGTCGGCCGAGAGCGTGTCGCCCGTGACAACGTCGCCGAGCTTCGGCAGGACCGCGATGTCGCCGGCCGGGATCGACTCTACGTCGGTAGCCTCCTTGCCGACGACCTTGTAGACGCGGCCGATCCGTTCCTTCTTGCCGGTACGCGAGTTGGTCATCTCGCTGTTAGGGGTGATCTCGCCGGAGACGACCTTCACGTAGTTCAGTCTGCCGATGTAGGGGTCCGACACGGTCTTGAAGACGAAGGCCGAGGCAGATCCCTCTATCGAGACCTCGCGCTCGCCACCATCGGCTGTAGCGATCGGCCCGTGAGCGGTGGGCTGAGGAAAGAACGACACTATCTCGTCGAGCAAGTCCTCAACGCCGTGGAGGGCCGTAGCCGAAGCAACGAACACGGGGATGAATATGCCCTGGTAGATTGCCTTGTCCAGGAGTGTCTCGAGTTCCTCCTGGGTCAGGCGCTCACCGTCGATCAGGTACTTCTCCATCAAGGCGTCGTCGGCCTCTGCGACGAGTTCGGTGAGCTTCTCGCGAGCTGACTCTGCGGCCGCCTTGAACGCCGCGGGAATGCCGGTGACCTCTTCGCTGTCGCCCTCGTGCATGTAGGCCTTCATCCGGATGACGTCGATGACGCCGTGGAAGTCGGCCTCTGCGCCCATGGGGATCTGGACGGCGCCGACGCGGTGGCCGAACTTGGCGTCCAGTGCGGCCATGACCGCGTCGAAGTCAGCGTTCTCCTTGTCCATGCGGTTGATCAGGACGGACCGGGCGATACCCATCTGCCCGGCGAGTCGCCAGAGACGCTCCGTCTGGACCTGGGGTCCGGCGACGGCGTCGACGACGAACAGGGCCATCTCGGCTGCTGCCATGCCGGCGATCGCGTCACCCAGGAAGTCGGCGTAACCGGGCGTGTCGATGATGTTGATCTTCACACCCTTGTGCACCACGGGGGCCAGCGCGAGGCTGATGGAGTTCTTGCGGCGGATCTCCTCGGGATCGAAATCGAGGTTCGAGTGCTCATCGTCAACGCTGCCGAGCCGGTGCGTGACACCGGCGAGGTGCAACATCGCCTCGGCGAGCGAGGTCTTGCCCGATCCCCCGTGGCCGACGAGCACTACGTTTCGGACCTTGTCAGTTGCAGGTGCGCCCAAGTACATCTCCTCCTTGATCGTGAACGTCTCGGAACGAGAATCCTGGTATCTCTACCGCACGCCGTGCGGTGGCATCCTTCGCGACAGCATACTCCTTTATGCCCTTCCAGCCACACTGCTAGAATGACGAACTGTGCCCGGAACGACCCGGAGCGCACCGATTTGGACGGCTAGCGAGAGGACGCTCCCACGCATGCGCACTGCCTACAATGTACTTCTGCCATTGACCCTCGCCATCCTCCTGGTTTTTGCAGTCCTGGCGCTGCCCGGCTGCTCGACCCGGGCCGAGGAGCCGGTGCTGACGCCGCCGGCGAACACGCCTGCCGAACAGTCCGAGACCGAACCGTCCGTCCCTGAGGAGGATCCCTTGTACACCGCTGAATACACACCGACCGGCACCGAGGTAGCGGTCATCACTACGCCCAAGGGCATCATCAAGTTCGAGTTCTACCCCGACGACGCCCCCAATACAGTTGCGGCGTTCATCGAGCGCGCCGATGAGGGCTTCTACGACGGAACGAAGTTCCACCGCGTCGAACCCGGCTTCGTCATCCAGGGCGGGGACCCGCTGTCGAAGACCGACGATGCGATGGTGGGCACGGGCGGCCCGGGTTACCAGCTCAAAGCCGAGTTCAACGACAGGAGCCATCTTGATGGTACGGTGGCGATGGCGCGTTCCCAGCATCCTGACTCGGCGGGTTCGCAGTTCTACATCTGCCTGGGGCCGCAGCCGTTCCTCGACAACCAGTACACCGTGTTCGGCCAGGTGACGGAGGGCATGGACGTCGTCCGGCAGATCGCGGTCGGCGATGTGATGGAGAGCGTGCGTATCGAGCGTTCCGAGTAGACGGGAATACCGTGGACCAGGCTCGCTTCGAGGAAGGTCAGGCAGCATACGCCGCCAAGGACTACCGCGCTGCAGCGAAGGCGTTTCTCGCTGCTGCAGACAGGGGCGAAGGGAACGGCCCGGCGTATCACATGGCCGGGAACTCCCTCGTCAGGCTCCGCCGGTTCTCCGATGCGGTGACCGTCTACCGTCACGCAATCAACGACGAGAGCTACGAGCGGCGCAGTGCTGTTCGGGCGAACCTGGGTGCCGCCCACGTCGCGCTCGGCGAGTACGCGGAGGCGATCAAGGTATACGACGCCGCGCTGGACGACCCGGGCTATGCAGGGCAGTTCAAGGCGCTCCAGGGTAAGGCGGGTGCTCTCTTCGAGATGGGACGCATCGAGGAGGCCGCAACCGCCTATCGCCAGGCCGCGCTTGACGGGGACAACCCCGATCCCGGGAAGGCGCTCAACAACCTCGGGCTGTGCTTCATGGCGATGGACCGGCCGACGGATGCCGTTGAGGCGTACCGGGCAGCGCTCGGGTTCGACACGTACACCGGTCGCGGCCGTGCGCTTGCCAACCTCGGCATGGCGTATCACGTGATCGGCCGTCACGAGGATGCCGTCAGGTCGTTCGAGAAGGCCACCGAGCTTCACGGCTATAAGCTTCCGGAGACCGCTCAGGCGGCGTACGTGGCGAGCGCAGGCGAGTTACGCTCTCCCGAGCAGCGAGAGATCGTCGACGGCTGGAGCACGGGTGAGATGCCGCCGGTCATGATCAGCGCTGAGGATACGGATGCGAAGTCCAAGGCATCCCCGGACGCGACGACCTCGATGCCGCATGCCAGCAAGGAGGACGTCGACTCGTTCTTCCGCATGACCGATGTGGAGATGCGCGAGCGCGACCGAGAGGCGAGGCGTTCGGAGCGCCAGATGAGGCAGAGCGAGCGCAATCCGTGGTCGGCGCTGATCGCCGTCGTGCTCGCGGTCGCGCTCGTCCTGGGCGGCACGGCCGCCCTGTTCGCGATGGGGATCGGCTACCCGACGCAGCGGATGACTGTCGCGGGCATGCTCGAGGCACGTGCGAGTGGCGATCCGGTCGCTCGCTACTGGGTGGCGGTCCCTACGGCGGACGTGGACAAGGAGATGGCGAAGCTGCCCCCGCTGACGGAGTTCTCGATAGACAGCGTGGAGCGTTCGCCGCGGACTTCGCTCGTGACCGTCACCGTCACCCCCGAGAGCGGTGCTCCCTTGAGCTACGAGATCACCCTTGCCCGCGAAGGAGTGGGCTGGAAGGTCACGGGCGTGGAGAACGACTGGCGGTCGACGGGCGGCGGTTCGTAAGGCCGCACAGCCGCACAGGTACTGGTAGACTCGCACACTTACGGAGTGCGAATCACGACGGAAGGATGAGCGTGAATCAGAGGACTTACATCATGATCAAGCCCGACGCGGTCGCCCGCGGACTCATCGCGCCCATCGTGGCGCGGTTCGAAGCGTGCGGCCTGAAGATCGAGCGCATGGAACTCGGCACCGTCACGCGGGAGCAGGCTGAGGCCAACTACGCGGAGCACGAGGGCAAGCCGTTCTATACGGGACTGGTGGCCTACATCACGTCCGGACCCGTGGTGAAAATGGTGCTCTCCGGCCCCGAGGCCGTCATGGTCTGCCGCAAGCTCATGGGTGCGACCAACCCGCGCGATGCCGCTCCCGGCACGATCCGGGGCGACTTCGGCCTGACGCTCGACGCGAATATCATCCACGGCTCCGACTCTCCCGAGTCGGCCGCACGTGAGATCGCCATTTTCTTCGGCGAGTAGGGGTCTGGGAGCCAGCGCACGCATGGGGTGCGAACACGCGGAGGTGTGACCCGGGGCCGGCTTGGCCGTCCCGGAGATTGCAGGATTGCAGCCCTCGTGGTCGAAGCCCATTCTATTCGCCGGATGTGATTGACGAGGGGACGACACGCAGTGGCCACCCGTGCCTTCAATGGAGGGATACACCCCGCAGACCGTAAGGACGCGACCAGCGCCCTGGCGGTGACGCGCGCGCGTGTGCCGCAGGTCTTGCGGGTTCCGCTCTCCCAGCATCTCGGTGCGCCATGTGCTCCGACTGTCGGGAAGGGCGACCGCGTGCTACGTGGTCAGGTCATAGGGGATGTCGAGGCGATGGTGAGCGCGCCCGTTCACTCCCCGGTCACCGGTGAGGTCGTGGAGATCGGCCCGGTGCTTGTGGCCTCCGGTGCCCGCGTCCAGGCAGTTTCCATCGCTCCCGACGAGGTCCAGGAGTTCGATCGGTTCGAGCCTGTCGAGCGTGGCGCAACTGTTCCGGAGACGGTCCGGGCCGCAGGCATCGTCGGCATGGGCGGCGCGGCGTTTCCCACCGCGGTGAAACTCCAGCCGCCCAAGGGCATGGAGGTGCGCACTCTCATCCTCAACGGGTGCGAGTGCGAGCCGTACCTCACCTGCGATCACCGGACGATGCTCGAGTATCCCGAGCGGGTGGTCCGGGGAGCGGAGCTGATCGCTTCGGCGGTCGGCGCGACGCGCACCGTCATCGCGGTCGAGGACAACAAACGCGACGCAGCTGCCGCTCTCGAAGAGAGGGCGGGCGCATCTGTCGAGGTCATGGTCGTGCCGACGCGCTACCCGCAGGGCGCCGAGAAGCAGCTTATCTGGGCGGTGATCGGCTCGGAGGTGCCGCACGGCAAGTTGCCGGCGGCAACCGGAGCGCTCGTGCACAACGTGAGCACGGCCGCGGCAGTCGCCGATGCGGTCGACCGCGGTCGCCCGCTCATGGAGCGGGTGGTGACCGTCACCGGCAACGTCCGCAACCCCGGTAACTACCTCGCGCTCCTGGGCACCCCGGTCGCCGATCTCATCGAGGCGGCCGGCGGTCTTCACGGCGAGTACGGTCGCATCATCGCCGGGGGCCCGATGACCGGGATGGCACTGGCGGACCTTTCGGTCCCTGTCGTCAAGGGAATGGGCGGGATCGTCGTGCTCGATCCCGGCGACACGGCGCCTGCAGTCCACGGCGATCAGCCGTGCATCCGCTGTTCGCGCTGTTCCGATGCGTGCCCGATGATGCTCGAGCCGTTCGCCATCGGAATCTACGCGAACAGGGCCGACTGGGACGGCACGCAGCGGTTCCACGCACTTGACTGTATCGAGTGCGGCTGTTGCAGCTACGTGTGCCCGACCCGCCGACCGCTCGTGCAGTTGATACGTCGGGCCAAGCAGGTCCTGCTGGAGAAGGGGGCTTCGCTGTGAGTGCCGGCGCCACCCCTGCCCCGATGAAGGTAGCAGCATCCCCGCACATCGCCGCGCGCGAGAACGTGACTCACATCATGCTGTGGGTGGTCGCCGCACTTGCCCCCGCGACCCTGTGGGGCGTCTGGAACATGGGCATGGTCGCCGTCGTGCTCCTTGCGTCGTGCATCGGCGGTTCGGTAGGCACGGAGTGGCTCTGGAACAGGCTCGCCAAACGCACGCAGACCCTGTGGGACGGCAGCGCGCTCGTCACCGGCCTCCTGCTCGCGCTGGCGCTGCCTCCCCGCACGCCGTGGTGGATGGGCCTTGCCGGCGGCATCGTCGCCATCGGCCTGGCGAAGATGCTCTTCGGCGGTCTTGGCTGGAACCTCTTCAATCCCGCGCTGGTCGGCAGGGCGTTTCTCTCCGTCTCGTGGATGGGCGTGCTGGCGGACGTGCGCCCGTTCCCCGGCGGCTGGTACTCTGCGATCGACGTTCCCGCAACCGGCACCCTGGATGCGATCAACGGGGCGACCCGCCTGGCCATCGCGGCTGCCGACCGTGCTGCCGACGGCGGATACGGAATCGATCTGACCCGCTACTACGAGCCGCTTCTCCTGCGCAACCTGGAAGGGTCGTTCGGCGAGGTCTCGGGGCTCTTGCTCATCGCGGGTGGACTCCTTCTGATCGCGAAGCGAATCATCGACTGGCGGATCCCTGCGGGATACATCGCCACGGTCGCTCTGATGTCGTGGGCGTTCGGCTCCGATCCGCTCTTCAACGTCCTTGCCGGCGGGGTGCTTCTCGGAGCCTTCTTCATGGCTACCGACTACGTCACCTCTCCGATGACACGCACCGGGCGCCTGGTGTTCGGGTGCGGCTGCGGCCTGTTCAACGTGGTCGTGCGGTTCTTCGGACCGATGCCAGAGGCCACTACCTTCGCGATCCTCTTCATGAACGGGCTCGTGCCCCTGATCGACCGCGGGTTCGCGCCGAGGACGTTCGGGTGGGTGAAGCGCCGTGGCTAAGCGGGCAGCATCGACACCACTCAACATGATCGGGGCCGTGCTCGCCACGTGCCTGGTGGCGGCGAGCGCGTTGACCGTTACCTACGAGCTGACCCGCGAGCGCATCATCGAGCAGGAGCGGGCCGCCGAGCGTGCCGCGCTCGATGCGGTACTCCCGGGCACCGGAAGCATCGAGTCGGCCGAGGAGCTCGTGGCATCGGCCACGGAAGCAGCGGGCAGCGTCACGCTGCAGGGAGTCTACCGGGCCTACGACGCGGCGGGAGCGCTCTCCGGATGGGGCGTGCGGGTCGCGCCGCGTGGTTACTCGGGTCCGGTAAGTATGGTTGTGGGATTGGATAGAGATGGGTCAGTACTCGGTGTCAGTATCATCACTATGAGCGAGACACCTGGTCTGGGGACCAAGATCGTGACCCAGGAGGGCTGGATCGAGCAGTTCGTGGGGTGGCAGGGAGCCGACATCGACGCTTCGGCACGCGAGTTCGACGCGATCGCCGGCGCGACGCGCTCCTCTGCCGCCGTTCGCAACGGCGTGACGGCCGCCGGCCGTGTCTACGCCGAGGTGCTCTCGGCTGAAGAGGGAGGTGCGCAATGAGGGAGTGGATCGAGGTCTTCAAGCGCGGCATCTCCATCGACAACCCTCTGACCGTGTTGATGATCGGCCTGTGCGCGACACTCGCCGTCTCCACCAAGCTCGAGGGCGCGCTGTTCATGGGGCTGGCCGTCATCTTCGTGCTGGGGATGTCGAGCATCATCGTCTCGTCGATCCGCTCGCTCGTTCCCGAGCAGGTCCGCATCCCGGTGTTCATCGTCATAATCGCATCGTTCGTCACCGTGGTGGATCTCACCATGAAGGCGTTCCTGCCGGACATCTACACCTTCCTCGGCGTGTGGATCCCGCTGATAGTCGTGAACTGCATGATCCTCGGGCGGGCCGAGGCGTTCTCCTACCACCAGCCGGTCAGACTGGCGATCGCTGACGGCCTCGGTATGGGACTGGGCTTCAGCATCGTGATCGTGTTGCTCGCCGCCATACGCGAACTCTTCGGGAGTGGTGAGATCGTCTTCCTGGGCGCGCGTCTCATCGCGCTTCCCGGGTGGTACCGGCCGCCGGGAGTCCTTCTGTTGTTCCCGGGTGCGTTTCTCGTGTTCGGGTTCATCGTCGCGCTTGCGAAGTGGTACAACACCCGCACCTCGGGGCGCGTGGTGCAGACCGACGCACACTGCACGATCGAAGAGGGGGTGAGGTAGGCATGGAGATCCTCCAGCACTTCGCCTTGCTGCTCGTCGGCGGTGCGCTCGTCAACAACATCCTCCTGACCCGATTCATCGGGCTGTGCCCGTTCTTCGGTGTCTCGAACTCGCTCGATACGAGCCTGGGTATGGCGGGCGCCGTGGTGTTCGTGATGACGCTCGCGACCACTGCCACCTGGGTGTTCTGGAACGTGCTGCTCGCTCCGCTCGGGGTAGGCGACTTCCTCTACATCCCGGCGTTCATCCTCGTGATCGCCGCGCTCGTGCAGTTCGTAGAGATGTACCTGCGCAAGGCGAGCCCGTCCCTCTACCGCTCGCTCGGCATCTTCCTGCCGCTGATCACCACCAACTGTGCCGTGCTGGCGACGGCGACCGAGTCGGTCCGCCCCGGCTTCTTCAAGATGGGGGTCGAGTACGGGTTCACCTTCGGCGAGGCCCTCGTCTACACGGTCGGGGTGTCTCTCGGCTTCGGTATCGCGCTTCTGACCTTCGCCGCGCTGCGCGAACGACTCGAGGTCGCTCCCGTGCCTGACGTGATGCGCGGGACGCCTATGGCATTCATCACCGCGGGCCTTCTGTCCTTTGGCTACGTGGGCCTCGCCGGATTGTTCGGTTTGTGAGAAAGGTGAGCGTGTGGACCCGTTGCTCGTCATAAAGGCCGTCGCTGCGTTGAGCGTGATCGGCCTCGCGGCTGCCGCGATGCTCACCGCGGCTTCCCGCAAGTTCAGCGTGGAGGTCGACCCGAAGGTGGAGCGGGTCTTGAGCGTGTTGCCCGGAGCCAACTGCGGTGCCTGCGGCAACCCTTCATGCTTCGCTGCCGCCGAGGCCCTGGTCGAGGGCACGATTCCCGTCACCGCGTGCACCGCAGGCGGTCAGGCGGTTGCGGACGGGGTCGCCGACGCCCTTGGCGTGGAGAAGTGCGCCGTAGCATCGATCGTGTCGTTGCGCCACTGCGGCGGGGGGCGCGCCGCCTCTCGCTCCTTCGAGTACAGCGGCGTGCTGGAGTGCAACTCCGTCGCTCGTTTGGCTGGTGGCGACCTCACATGCCCGGCAGGCTGTTTCGGCTACGGAGACTGCGCGCGGGCGTGCCCCTTCGGTGCGATCACGATGGACAGCCGCGACCTTCCCGTTATCGACCTGGACCGGTGCACGGGCTGCGAGGTCTGCGTCCGCGAGTGCCCCCGCGGGGCAGCAGGTCTGCTCGCCATGGTTCCCGAGGATGCGGCCATCGCCGTGCGCTGCAACTCGCATGACAAGCCCCGCGCACGCAAGGACTACTGCTCCATGTGCTGCATCGCATGCAAGAAGTGTGAGAAGGCGTGCCCTGCCGATGCGATCCACGTGGTCGACCTGCTGGCGGTCGTCGACTTCGACAAATGCACCGAGTGCGGCATGTGCGTCGATGTCTGTCCGCAGGAGTGCATCGATCTCACCGGCCGTCAGGCGATCGCGCCTGCACGTTCTCTCGACGGTCGCGGGCCGAAGGCCGACGGGTTCGCGCCGCTCGTCGCGGGGCCTTCCGCAGGAGATGAGCAAACATGACGAGGGGCGACACGCTGGTTGTTGTGGCCGTCGTCGCACTTGCGCTTCTCTCTGTGCCGGGCGCCGCGGCGATGCTGGCTCCCGCGGGTGACGCTGCCATCCTGAGCAGCCCGGCGGGAAGCACTACGGTCGAACTGGCCTCTCCCGGAACCTACGTCGTCGAGGGTCATGTCGGGCGTGTGGTGTTCGAGGTTGCCGGGGGCGAGGTCATCGCCGCTGCTGCCGACTGTCCGGACCATCTCTGCGTGCGGATGGGCGCTGCGGCACCCGGGCGACCCATCGTGTGTGCCCCTAACGGTGTCAGTGCGACGCGCGCGAGCGGGGGAGAGGGACTCGATGCCGTCTCCCGTTAGACAGAACTCCGCGCACCGCCTGGCTGCGGGTGCGCTTCTCCTTGCCCTTGCCGCGCTGCTGGGGTACCTGGAGAGCGTGATCCTGCCACCTCTGCCGGTCCCGGGCTTGAGACTCGGACTCGCAAACATCGCGGTCGTTCTGGCACTGGCTATGCACGGTCCCCGTGTGGCAGCGGTCGTCTCACTCGGCCGTGTGCTGATTGTGGCACTGGCCACCGGCACGGCCGGCGGCCCGGCATTCCTGCTCTCTCTCGCCGGCGCGTGTGCTGCTCTGGCAGCGATGGTGCTGCTGGCATCCGCCGGTCCCGCCTTCTCCGTGGTCGGCTGGTCGGTGGTGGGTTCGGCGGCTCACGTCACGGGCCAGTTGCTCGTCGCTTCACTCCTCGTCTCCTCGAGCGTTCCGCTCGCGCTTCTCCCGGTCTCTCTCGGCCTGAGTGTCCCTCTCGGACTCGCTGTCGGTTCCACCGTCCGTCTCCTTCTCTCCCGCATCCCCGACCTGTCGCTGTCGGCTGCCGGAAGATAGGGAGGTGGGCGCCATGGCGCCTCGCCTGATGGAGAACGGGGCTACGCCCCGCGAGATCGTACTGTCCGGTCGCGTCGAGTCGCTCTCGGATGCGGCGTTGCTCTCTGTGCTGATCGGAGAGGAGGGCGACGACCGGGCCCGGGTCCTGCTCGAGCGACACCCCGTACCCGATGCGCTGTGGCGCGTGTGTGCGGAGGACCTTGTTGTGCTTCCGGGCGTCGGTCCTGCCGCGGCCTCACGTGTCCTGGCGTGTCTGGAGATAAGCCGGAGGGCGGCCGTCTGGCGCACCGGCTCGAAGAAGACCGTCTCCACGCCGGAGGATGTGGTCGCGCTGTGCTGGCCCCAGATGCGCGGTGCCGACAAGGAGCACTTCTGGGCGCTCGCGCTCAACACCAAGAATCACGTCATGCGCGTCGTGGAGGTCTCGGTGGGAAGCCTCAACGCCTCGATCGTTCACCCGCGCGAGTTGTTCAAGGAAGCCGTGCGGCTCTCGGCAGCGTCCGTTGTGGTGGTACACAATCATCCGAGCGGAGACCCGACCCCGTCGGGCGCCGACATCCAGCTGACGCGCCGGCTGGTCAAGGCGGGCGACGTGCTGGGCATCGAACTCATCGACCACGTCATCATCGGTGACGGAGGCGAGCACTCGAGCCTCCGGGAACTGAACCTGATGTGAGTTGCGTGGAGCCTCACGGGCGTTGCCGTATCGTAGACGGTCAGGCAGAACCGCTGTGCTACACTTGTCCGGGTCTCAGACCTGCGGTTCTCGGGAACGGATGCTCCCGCGGACCATTTCGTTGTGCGGTCGCTCGACATGCGGGAGTGCATGCGGGCGCTCCGCGGCGGCGTCGCCGCCACCGTGAAAGGAGCTGCAGCGACCGTGTCGCTTGTAGATATGTTCTTCAACTCGTGGGGCGGCGACATGGCCGTCGACCTCGGTACCGCCAACACGCTCGTCTCCGTGCGCGGCCGTGGCATCGTGCTGATCGAGCCGTCGGTGGTCGCCGTCGAAAAGGACACGAAGCGGGTCCTGGCCGTCGGCATCGAGGCCAAGCGGATGCTCGGCCGT
>JAHYJI010000108.1 GCA_019429145.1 Coriobacteriia bacterium
GAGCTTCCAGGCGTGGCCGGAGAAGCGGCAGCCGGTCTGCGAGGGTCTCCCGCAGACCGGCCGGCAGGTCGGTCATGTCCTCGTAGGAATCAGCGCCACGCTGGTAGAGCCAGCGAACGAGCTGGCTACCACGAAAACGCGGCTGGCCCTCATCGGCAAGCCACCGCTCGAGCCCGGCCCGCTCGAGGCCCAGCACACCGATGCCGGGCACGGGCCCTGTCGTCACACTACTCGCCCACGCCCTCGGCGGCGTCCTTGTACTCCTCGCGGTGCTCCTTCTCGAACCGGCCCACCGAGCGGAAGTAGAACGCGATGTCGCTGAAGCCCTCGGCCTCGGCCGTCTCGGCGAACTCCGGGTACATGCTCTCGTACTCGTAGTCCTCACCGGCGATCGCCTTGGCAAGGTTGTCCTTCGTCACACCGAAGCCGCTCATGTAGGCCAGGTGCCCGAGCGCGTGTGCGGTCTCCTCTTCGAGGGCCCGGTCGAAGGCGGCCTTTGCCTCATCGTGGCCTTCGAGCTCGGCGATACGCGAGAACAGGGTGTACATGCGGTTGGCCTGCGATTCTCCCGCAAATGCGGCCTTCAGGTTCTCGAGCGTCTTGGTGCCCGCGAGATCGCCGGGTCCCTCGTAGGCGACGAACATCTGCCCGGACGCACCGCATACGGGGCAGCTATCGGGAGCCGGGCCAACATGGTAGTACCCACACGACTTGCAGCGGAACCTCTCAACCATTGCGTGCTCCTTTCAGGGGCCGCGGCCCCTTTACAAACGATGCCGTACGAAGATACTTGCCCAAACCGGCGTCGGTGACACACCAGAGCGAGCAGGTCGCACTCCCGCGTGCGAATGGGGATACTATTACCTCACGGTATACCGGTTGTATTCGCCGCTGAAGGGAGTCTCAACCATGCAGCGTGTCCTCAGGCGCGCGGTCGCACTCGCGGTCGCACTTATCGTAACGGGTGCGGTGGCGGCTGTCGCACTGCCCGAGTACCCCGCCGACCTGTTCCTGCCCTCGACCTCGTGCGGGTGCCACGGCGGATTGGTGGCCCAGTGGGAGCAGTCGATGCACGCCAAAGCGCTTCACGACCCCCTCTACCTCTACAAGCTGGAGAAGGCGAACGAGGAGACTGACGGGGCGATCGGCCCTTTCTGTGAGACGTGTCACGGTGCAGTCGCGATGATGGCCGGGGAGTTCCCGTCCCGGGAGTTCTCTCCGCAAGGCGGAGAGGGCGTGACGTGCTCGCTCTGTCACCAGATCACCGGCCGCCAGGAGGGACGGATAGGGAACACGTCGATCGTGGTGAACCCCGACGGGACCATGCGCGCGCAGTTCGACGACGCTGTCTCGCCCTTCCACGAGACCGCGTTCTCGGCCTTTCACACTAGTGCCGAGTTCTGCGGCTCGTGCCACAACGTGTTCCACCCGGGCAACGGGCTCGATCTGGAGAGTACCTATACCGAGTGGGCCGAGGGCCCGTATGCCGAGGAAGGCATCGTGTGCCAGGACTGCCACATGACGCCGGGCCCGGGTGTGACAAAACCCAATCCGGGTACTGCGGCCGCCGGCGGGCCGGAGCGCCCCCACATCTACACGATGACCTTCGCCGGCGGCAACGTCGGACTCGGCGACGCGGCGCTTGCCGAGGAGCGGCTGAAGGCCGCCGCCGAGATACGGCTTACGGCACCCGAGATCGTCGAGGAGGGGTCCGACGTCCCGGTCGTTGTCCGCGTGACCAACATTGGTGCCGGCCACTACCTGCCGACCGGGCTCACCGACTTCCGGCGCATGTGGCTCGAGGTCGTCGCGACTGCCCCCGACGGCACCGAGTCAGTCATCGGCACGCGTGAGTTTCACACGGTGTTCAGCGATGGTGACGGCAACTCGCCCGCCGACGTCTGGAACGCGGTCGCGGTCGAGAGCGACGATCGGATCCCGCCTCGCGGGCACGTCGAGGAGGTCTGGGACGCCGTGATGCCCGAGAAGGGCCCGCTCACCATCAGCGCCACCCTCTACTACCGGTCCTGCACCGAGGAGATCGCCGAGGCAGTCGGGGTCGACATTCCCACCACGACCATGGCCTCGGTGACCAAGGCGGTCTACACCTCGCAGGAGGAGGCAGCGGCTGCTCAGCGCGTCGCGCCCGATCCGGGCGCCAACACCATGCTTCTCATCATGCTGATCGCTGGTCTGGCAGCCATCGTCGCGATCGTCGCGTACTTCGCGATCCGCAGCCGGCGGGCGTAGCAGGAGCCGGGTGCCGCTGGCGCGGCCTACAGCGTTCGGACAAGACGAGGGCCCCGTCATGGACGGGGCCCTCGGTGCCGTCTGAGACTACGCTGCTAGTCCAGGTCGGGCATGGCCTCGGGCCGGGGGACCTCGAGGTCGGCAGGCTTGATGCCGACCTCCATCTCCACCTCGATCAGCGCGCCTCCCCGCCAGATCTCCAGGGTGACGACCTCGCCGATCCGGTGGCGCCGGACCTGGAGGAGCAGGTCGTCCATGGAGCGTATGGGCACCTCGTTGAGCGAGACGATGACGTCACCCGTCACGATGCCCGCCGCCTCTGCCTTGGTGCCCTCGATCGGCTCGACGACGTAGGCGCCCTCGTCGACATCGAGGCCTTCAGCGGCGGCGAACTCAGGCGTGACGTCCTGTCCGACGATCCCGAGGAACGGGTGCTGGGCGGTCCCGGACTCGATGAGCTGGTCGGCGACGCGGATCGCCGTGTTGACGGGGACGGCGAAACCGATACCGCCGCTGGCCCCGGTGTCGGAGTAGATCGCGGTGTTGACCCCGATCAGCTGACCGACCCTGTCGACCAGTGCGCCGCCGGAGTTACCGGGGTTGATGGCCGCGTCTGTCTGGATGACGTCGACGAGCGGGTAGACGTTGCGCTGGCTGCCGGTCCCGCCCGGGAGCGAGCGGCCGATCGCCGAGATGACGCCCGAGGTGACGGAGTGCGAGAGTCCGAAGGGGGAGCCGATCGCCGTTGCCGACTGGCCGACCTCGATCTCGTCGGAGTCCCCAATCTCTATCAGGGGCAGCGAAGCGGCGATCTTCACGACGGCGATGTCCGTCTCGGCATCCGCGCCGATGAGCTCGCCGCGCCGGCGCTCGCGGTCGGTGCCGGTGACGAAGATGTTCTCGGCGTTCTCAACGACGTGCGCGTTGGTCAGGACGTAGGTCCCTCCGTCCTCGGAAGAACGGAAGGCCACACCCGAGCCGTTACCGCGCAGCGGAACGCCGGGATGGCTCTCCGGAAGAGCGTTCGAGTCCTCCGGGGAGACTTGCGACGCCGACACGTCGATGTTGACGACGCTGGGAAGTGCAGCGGCGGCAGCGGCGACGACGGGCTCGTCGGTCTCGGGAGGCAGGACCTGCAGCGTGCCCGTACCCGAGGACGAGGACCCGCCGCGGGCGTGGGACGCGAGCCAGCCGCCGGCAAAGCCGCCGACGCCGCCGGCCAGGCCGCCGACGATGAGTGCGACGACGATCGCGATCGCGATGACGGCAACCGTCGAGACTCCGGCTCGCCGGTCGCCTGTGCCCCCGGGCGTTTCCACCGGCGGGGCGGTCTGGGGAAGGGGTGGGGCGGGAACCGGTTCCGCCGGGGGTACGGGTGCTGCCGGGGCGGCCGGAACGGCCGGGATCTCCGGCTCGGGCGAGGGGTTCGGCGTTGTGTTGTCAGGGCTCTCGGTGCTCATGGTCCACCTCGGTGATCGGGCCCGCTCGGGGCGCGTGGTTGTGCGTGCTACCGGAGTAGTGCAGTGCACATTGTATTCCCGACATGCGACACGCCGTGCGGGTGTGGGAAACTGCACGAAAGAATCACAGCCGGAGCGGGTGGAAGAGGCGGAATGGCGAGGGACCGGAACGAGTCGTCCGCACCGACGTGCGTCGAGCACTCGGTCGACGAACGCATCGTCCTTCTCACGCTCGTGGCGGGGACGTTCATCGCCCCGCTCGACTCGAGCATCGTCAACATAGCGCTCCCGGCCATCGCCGCGGACTTCGGCGCCCGGATCGCCGCGGCCGGCTGGGTCGTCACCGCCTACGTGCTCACGACCGCGTCCCTCGTGCTCACGATGGGGCGCCTGAGCGACATCCTCGGGCTACGCCGCATCTACGTCACCGGCTTTCTCGTCTTCGGGGCGGGCTCGGCGGCGTGCGCTCTGGCCCCCGCGATCGGCTGGCTCATCGCTGCGCGGGTGTTCCAGGCCGTCGGAGCAGCTGCGATGTTCGCGGCGGGGCCGGCGCTCGTCACGCGC
The DNA here is from genome assembly GCA_019429145.1 of Coriobacteriia bacterium. Lineage (GTDB taxonomy): Bacteria > Actinomycetota > Coriobacteriia > Anaerosomatales > SLCP01 > SKKZ01. The sequence goes on from JAHYJI010000108.1 coordinate 4,275, forward strand.
ACCTTTGCCCCGCGACGCAGGGGGTGGGCCCTGGGGTGGATCAGCCTCTCGGTCTCTGCAGGCCTCACACTCGGACCGGCGGTCGGTGGCCTGCTCGTAGGCTCCTTCGGCTGGCAGTCCGTCTTCCTCATCAACATCCCGCTGGCGCTCACCATGGCGCTTCTCGCCCGCCGGCTGCTCCCCGAAGACTGCACTCAGTCGGAGCCGTTCGATCTGGCCGGCGCCGTGCTCGCCGCGGTCACCCTGACCTCGCTGCTCCTCGCCCTGTCCGAGGTCGACCGCTCGGGCCTCACCTCCCCGAACGTACTGGGTGCACTCGGTGTGGCCATAGCTGCAGGCTTCGCGTTCGTCTCGGTGGAGCGTGCGCAGGCACACCCGATGCTCGACCTCTCGATCTTCGCCGAGCGAGGCCTCTCCGCTGGGGTGATCGCCGCAGCGTGCAGCTACGCCAGCCTCTTCGCAGTGACGTTCACCATGCCCTTCTACCTGCTGAGGGTACGCGGGATCGATGCCCAGCTGGCCGGGCTGATCCTGACGGCGACTCCCATCAGCATGGCCATCTTCTCTCCTCTTGCCGGGAGGCTCTCGGACCGGTGGGGAAGCCGGGCTCTGTCCACCTCGGGGCTTGCCTGGCTGGCGCTGTCGCTGGCCGGGGCAACCCAGCTCCGCGTCGACACGCCGCCGGTGTTCGTCGCACTGACGCTCTTCAGTGTCGGGACCGGCATCTCTATCTTCCAGGCACCGAACACCGCAGCGATCCTGCGTGCGGTGCCGCCGGGCCGTGCCGGTGTGGGATCGGCGCTCGTCGGTCAGGCGCGCAATCTCGGCATGGCGATCGGCATCGGTGTCACCGCGGCGATCGTCTCGGTCAACCTGCGCGGCGAGGACATCATGGCGATCTCGGGAGCCCTGACACGCGAGCAGGCCGAACTGTTCGTCGCCGCCATGCGCCCGGCCCTGCTCACGGGTTCGGCCTTCGCTCTGGTGGGGGCGGTGTCGTCGTGGGCGCGGGGGCGCGACGCGTTCGAGGACGAACCTGTCGACGCAGGCGCACGCCCTCGCGTAGACTCGCCTGGAGAGAAGACAGGGAGGTGACGCAGGTGGGCTCCGGACAGGACGAGGTAGCCGTTGTCGGCGGTCCGGCGACTCCGAGCGCTGAACCCGAACCGGTCGCTGCCGAGCCGGCTCCCTGTCGTCCGAAGAGCTACCTGCCGGGCTGGCCGTTCGTGCTCTACCTGATGGTGTGGGCGGGGATGGCTGCTGCAACGATCGTGGTCCTGACCGGCCCGGGGGACGCTTCAGTACCGGTCGATCATCCGGCCTATCCGGTGCTGCTGTTGACCGGTCTCACGCTTGCCGCGTGCGGCCCCGTGCTGTCGCTTGCGGTGTGG
>JAHYJI010000109.1 GCA_019429145.1 Coriobacteriia bacterium
GGCAGAATCTGTTCCGCATGATGAAGTTCGCTGAGCTCTACCCTGATGTCGAGATTTTCTCGACAGTGTCGAGAAAATTGGGCTGGAGCCACATCGCCGAGCTCCTGCTCCTGAACGACCCGGATGAGCCTGAGTTCTACGCGGCCCACGCAGCGGGTGAACGCTGTAGCGTGCGCACCTTGCGCGAGCGCATCGCAAGTCAGCTCTACCTGCGCACCATCGCCGGTGAGGACCCCGGCGACCAGATCATCGCTGCCGACGCGGAATCGCAGGCACCCGACAACATCGGCCGAACATCCTTTTCCGAGATCCGTACGTGCTCGACTTCCTCGGCCTGCCCAGCAAACACACGGAGTCCCAGCTCGAGACAGCAATCCTCGACGAGATTCAGCGATTCCTGCTCGAACTCGGAGTGGGCTTCGCCTTCGTCGAGCGCCAGAAGCGCATGACGGTCGACGGGCGACTACGGGCAGATGCTGCTCTACCTGCGCTGGCTCGATGCCCACCAGCGCCACCCGGGCGACTCGGCTCCGGTGGGGCTCATTCTGTGCACGGACAAGGGGGCAGAGCAGGTGAAGCTCCTCGGCCTGGATTCGGGCGAGATCAGGGCGGCCCGGTATCTCACCCGGGACGTTCGCAAGGAGCTGCAGGCACGGTTGGACGGTGTGAGGTAGCGGCTGCAACAAGACGGACGAGGGCTCACCGGATGAGACAGTGCTGACGGGCGCACTCCAGGAGCCCACCCGATGCGGAGTGATGGCTGGACTCCGGTTAGGCATCGGGAAGCCGCGCATGCTAGATTTGCCTTTGGAGGTCATGCACATGAAGCTTCAGTTCACAGCGGTGTTCGAGAAGGTACCCGAGGGCTATATCGGCTACGTCGAGGAACTCCCCGGGGCCAACACGCAGGCACCAACCCTAGAGGAGGCACGCACCAGCCTCGTTGAGGCCGTGGAGCTCGTCCTCCAAGCAAATCGGACTCTCGCCGAAGAGCGCCTCGGAGATCGCAAAGTCATACGCGAGCCCCTCAGCATCACCGCGTGAAGCGGTCGGACCTGCTCCGGCACCTGAAGTCTCATGGTTGCGAACTCCTTCGCGAGGGTGGCAACCACTCCGTGTACGTGAACCGCACCGCGGGCAAGGCGACCGCTGTGCCCCGGCACCGCGAGATCAACGAGTTCCTCGCACGGAAGATCTGCCGGGACCTCGATATCCGCGAGCCGTGATCGGGGGATCAGGGCGGCCTGGTACCGCAGCCTTGTCGGGCAGGATAGCCAGTGCGGCCGACATGTCTGCCCCGCGTGCAACGAGTTGCGCCACGTCGTAGATGTCTCGACAGATGGCGTACAGGCGCTGTCCCCCTACAGCGCGTAGCGTCAGGGTCACGTCCGAAAGCGCCCACAGCACGACCCCGAGTGCGTGATCGAGATCCACGACCATGGGGTCGACGCCGAGACGTCGCGCAATCCTCTTCACTGCCGCATCAGGAATCACTGTGGGGCCCCAGGGCTGCTCCGCCTGCGTTGACCTGGAGGTTCCAGCGCCTCGTCATGCGCCCGGCCTTAGGTCCCCCCCGTTCCAGTTGCGTGATTCCGCTCCCGATCAGGCTCCTGAGCTCGTCGATCAGGTCAGGCTCCACGGGCAGCCGCAACTGCTCTAGAAGGTAGCCGAGTCTCTTCGGCACGGTCCCGCTTCCAAAGCGACGGACATATTCGAACAGTACCGCCAGGTCCAGAGTGCTCCAGGCGGCTTGCAGGGCCGCAGAGACTTCGCCCACTCCACCTGAGAGGTCCGTACGATCGAGCACATCGACTATGGTCCTCTCGCGGTCGGTCACCCGCACTGCGAACCCGTCCTGCCACTCTTCGCTTATCCCAAAGATACGCTCTCGCTTGACCGTCACGAAGCGATAGCGCACTCCGAGCACGGTTATCTCTCGGTTGAATCTCCGAACTGGAGTGATGAAGGACTGCACACACGGTAGTTGAGTCGTCCAGCCCCAGTGGCGCAGAGCCGTCCAGTACGCTGCGGCACCCTCAGGCGCCAAGAACGTACCGATCTTGAGCGGATCCTCACTCCACCTCCTGTCGACTCCTGCCTCGAGCGGGATGACAAGGTAGCGTCCCTGTTCCAGGCGTTCGAGCCACCCCTTGGACTCAAGTTGGGCCAGCTCGTTGCGCATGTGCTGCTCGGAGCCCCAGAAACCAGAGGCATCCTGGACCGTGAAGATATCCCGCCCCGCTCCTGCCATCATCGTCAGGAACTCAGCTTGGCGCGGACCAAGCTCCGTTATAGTGCGTGCCATGATAATAACCCCCTAAAGGTTATTTCCATGTTGTAAACTATAGCAGATTCGCGGGCGGAGAGTGCGCCGCGTACGGTCAGGACATCATCAAGCGCCTCGCCACTCGGCTGACTCGACAGTATGGACGTGGCTACAGCTGGCAGGACCTCTTCCGAATGGTGAAGTTCGCTGGTCTTTGCCCGGATCCAGAGATTTTGCCGACACTGTCGGCAAAATTGGGCTGGAGCCACATCGCCGAGCTCCTGCTCCTTAACGACCCGGATGAGCGTGAGTTCTACGCGGCCCACGCAGCGGGTGGACGCTGGAGCGTGCGCACTTTGCGCGAACGCATCACAAGTCAGCTCTACCTGCGCACCATCACCGGTGATGAATCCGCCGACCAGATCATTGCTGCCGGCCCGGAATCGCAGGCGCCTGACGACACGAGCCCGAGCCTCCTCTTCCGAGATTCGTACGTGCTCGACTTCCTCGGCCTACCCGGCTGACGGTCGACGGTCGCGACTTCCGTCTCGACCTGCTCCTCTACCACATCACAGAGCGCTGTTACGTCGCTGTCGAACTCAAGACCCGTCCGCTCGATCCAGGCGACTACGGACAGATGCTGCTCTACCTGCGCTGGCTCGACGTTAACCCGGCGCCACCCGGGCGACTCGGCCCCGGTGGGTCTCATCCTGTGCACCGACAAGGGTGCGGAGCAGGTGAAACTCCTCGGCCTGGACTCGGGAGAGATCAGGGCAGCGCGGTACCTCACCCGGGACGTTCGCAAGAAGCTGCAGCAGCGGTTGGACGCGATGAGGTAGCGGGTGTGCCTACTTACCCCAGCAGCTGCTTGAACGTGCCCGGCTCGAGCAACTCGAGATCACGCGACTGTTCGAGGAATGGCGCGATGTCGCGACGGACCTCGGCCCAGTCGACACGCGCGAGCTTCGTCTCGAGCACCGCGCGCCAATCGTCTGCAGCCGCGTCAACCAGACCCGGCGCCGTCTGCTGCAGAGCAGCATGCAGAAGGCCCGGATTGGGCTCGACCGGCGGTGTCTGCGAGAGATACCACATGAGGTCGTAGTAGTCTCTTCCCTTCGAGTACTCCCGTGCCAGGACCGCAGCGAGCTTGCCAGCAAAGAGTGAGGGAAGATCGTGGTGCTGGATGCGCAGGGGGCCGAAGCGGTCGATCGTGGTGACCGAAAGCCCAGCTCCAGCCGGTGGCGCTGTGTCCACCTCCAGCTTCACCCACAGGACCTCGCCCGCGTGGGGCGAGAGATCCGCCTCGGCCAGCAGGCCTGCGAACCCGATCATCGCCCTGGCAACCGTAGTCGCATCGTTCAGCCGCACGCGCACTGAGTAGCCCTCTCGCGTCAGGCCCCGCTGAATGCGTCGGATCATGCCCTGCAGCTCGAACTCCTCCGAACCGCGCTCGAGAGTGAAGTCCAAGTCCTCGGAGAACCGCGGGATGCGATAGAGGAAGCGCAGCGCCGTGCCTCCCATGAAGGCGAGTGGCACGAAGGCGCCTGACTCCTGCATCTGACCGAGAATCCGTGACTGAACGTACTCTCGCAGCAGGTTGACTCCACTTGCCGCCTCCGGACGACCGGCAACGACATCGAGCGCGCGCTGCTTCACAGTTCCCTCCACTCGTCGGAGCGCTCATCAACCATCCGTGCGACGCGACGCGCTGCCCTCAGCAGCTTGGGTTTGCCGGAGCGCTCCGCGTACTCCACGAGCAGGGCCGCGTCGACCGACTCCAGCCGATCGAGTCGCAGCTGTCGCAGGAAGGCGTCGGAATCCGCGCCCGGTCGCAGGTGCACGAGGTCGAGCAGCGCCTTTTCCGGCCGCGCAACCAATGCGGTGTGCGAAGCGTGAGCAGCGAGACGTTCTTCGGTGTATCCCCACATCAGCGCGGGAGAGATGTGCCGGTAATCGAAGCTGCCGAGCGGCGTGTCGAAGCGAGACGTCCGAGCCGTTGTCACGCTCGTCGTCACATACACCGCCTCCGGAATGAGACCGTGGAACGCGAGCGCCGACTCCAGACTGACGTAGGAGGGTCGCACGAGCGTATTCGCTACCTCGAACGCATGCGGTTCCCGAGCTCGGTATGGCTTGGCGACGGCGTATACGCCCCGCCGCAGACTCACAAGCCTGCCACTGGCTACCCAGCGCGAGAGCTGGCTGGCGATCGCGACCGGATCGACATCACCTACGCGCAGCAGGGCCGACGTGAACACCGGCCTGCTGCCCACAATCTCGAGGAGTTCGGAGAATTTCATAGTCACAATATATCATTATTGTCATATTATCGCGACAGGATTCGGGTGAGTCGATTCTCCCGGACTCCGCAGATTCCGAGGCAGCGAAGCGGCCCCTCGATGCGGGTGAGATTCCGTTTCACAAGGTCGGATCGCATCGGCGGATCCGTCTCGACGATATCCTGGCCTACAGGCGACGCCGCGACAGCGGCCGACGCGAGACGCTAAGACGCCTCACGCGCGACGCGCAAGATGCCGCCTGGACTTCTGACCCGTGGCGCTTCGCGTGGTTCTCGATGCCTGCGTGCTCTACCCGGTGGCACTCAGGGATTCCCTGCTCAGGCTCGCGGAGTTGGATCTACTCCAGATCGTCTGGAGCATGCGCATCCTCGACGAGATGAGGCTGGCGATCCTCAGGCACTTCCCCGCTGACGCCTGCGAACCCTACGGCATCGAGGTGATCGCGCCGGATGATCTTCTCTGTCGGCTCCTGGAGAGCAGCGCCCCGACCGTCGTGCGGATGCTCCGGCAGTTCTCCGATGACACGAGCAACCCAGCGATGTCGGTCAATGACGTCCTGAAGGCTGTCGGCCGCTCGGCACCTCTTTTCGCCCAGCGCGCACGCACGCTGCTCACACAACTCGGCGAGTGACCAATGCGGCGTCCGAGGCCGCGCGTGTCACGCCGAGTCTCGTCGGGGGGCCACCCCGACAGGCGTGGCGCATCCGTCTAGAGCCCTCCCCTTCCCGTGAGGAAGTCCTCGATTCCTATGCCGTCCCCCCCGACGAGGACGGGTCGCGCCGACGGATACCGCCTCAGGAAGGCAGCCGTCCCGGAGTGGTGCCTTGACGCAAGCCCGCTCTTCACTTCGATTGCGAACACTCCCCCGTGAGCCTCGACGACGAAGTCGACCTCATTGCCCCCCTCGCGCCAGTAGTTGACAGCGAAGTCCTCCGTCGCAGAACGGCTCAGCAGGTATGCGCCGACAGCCGACTCCACGAGTCGACCGCGCCACTCGGTGTCGGCCAGGGCCTGTTCAGGTGTGCGACGGGACAGCGCCGTCATCAGAGCGGTGTTCAGCACC
>JAHYJI010000110.1 GCA_019429145.1 Coriobacteriia bacterium
TCCTCGTAGGCGGAGATGACCTGCGAGGAGACCAGGTTCACCACGAGGAGTATCGCGAGCCAGCCGATGCGCTTGCCGTACAGGTCGAACACGCTCAGGCGGCGGTAGCTCTGGCGCAGCGGCTGGACGGATGCCGTGCGGTGGATGTCCTCGGTGACCTCTTCTTCGAGGACGTCGAACACGTCGTCCGCGGTCACGATGCCGATGAGCACGCCTGCCGAGTCCACGACCGGCAGCGCCACGGTGTCGTGACGCTGCATCTCGCGGACCGCCTCTTCCTGGTCGTCAAACGCGGTCACCCGGGTGTGCACCGGTTCCATGACGTCGCTCACCAGATGATCCGGTTCGGCGAGGATCAGCCGCCTCAGCTCGCACACGCCCTCGAGGTGCCAGGTGCGATCGGTGACGTAGACGACGTCGATGGTCTCGGAGTCGCGTCCCCGCTGGCGGATGTGCTCGAGCGCGTGCGCGACAGTCCACTGTGGGCGGATGGCGACGTAGTCGGTGGTCGCGAGGCGTCCGACGCTCTCCTCGGGGTATCCGAGCAGCTGGCGCACCTCGGCAAGGTCGCCTGCGTCGAGCAGGTTCAGCAGTTTCTGGGTGATCTCTCCGGGTAGCTCCTCGAAGAGTTCGGTACGGTCGTCAGGCGCCATCGACGCCAGAAGCCGCCGCGTTTCACGGTCGGTCAGCCCGCCGAGGATAACGTCCTGCTCGGGCCCGTCGAGGTAAGAGAAGACGTCGTCGGAGAAGTCACGGGGCAGAAGGCGGAAGACGAGCAGGCGCTCGGGCATCTCGACGCCCTCGAGCAGGTCGGCGACCTCAGGGACGGACATCTCCGCGAGAAGGCGGCGGACGGCGAGCCAGTCGTGCTCGTCGACGAGGGAGCGCACCTGTTCGCGAAGCTCCTCCATCGTAGGCGTCTCGACATGCATCGGCGCACCCCCTTTCCGCGTCTCCGGACCGGTTCCGGCCCAAATGATTACTTTACCGCTCGGCGGCCTCCTCTGCGAGCAGGACCGCCTCGGCGACCTGCTTCAATGTCAGCCGTTTGTCCATCGCCATCTTCTGGAGACGCCGGAACGCCTCGGGTTCGGTCATGCCCCGCCCCATGAGTGCGCCCTTGGCCCGGTCGACGAGCGTGCGGGTCGCGAGGCGCTCCTTGAGGTCGTCGACCTCCTCCGCAAGTTGGCGGGACTCGGCAAAACGCGAGGACGCGATCTGCATTGCGGGGACGATATCAGCTTTCGAGAACGGCTTGACCAGGTAGCCCATGGCCCCCGCGTCGCACGCCCGGTCCACGTAGCTGGCCTGCGAAAAGGCGGTGACCATCACCACGGGAGCCACCTGCTCGGCTCCGAGGATGCACGCGGCATCCAGGCCGTTCATCACCGGCATCTCGATGTCCATGAAGACGATGTCGGGCGCGAGGTCCCGGGCCATCTCGACAGCGGTCTGGCCGTCACCCGCCTCTCCCACGACCTCGTGGCCGTCCTCCTCGAGCATCTCGCGAAGGTCCATGCGGATGAGCGCCTCGTCCTCGGCGATGAGTACGCGCACGGGCCTCACTCCTCCCCCCGTGTCGACTCGTCTGCGAGCGGGAACCGGACAGTGACCGTGGTGCCGCGTCCGCCGCTGAACGCGATGGTGCCGTGAAGGTTGTCCTCGACCACCGTACGCACGATCGCAAGGCCAAGATTGGTGGCCGAGTGCGGGTCGAATCCTTCAGGAAGACCGGTGCCGTCGTCGCGCACGGTGAGCACGAGCTCGCCGATGAGACGCCGCATCGCTACCTCGACCTGACCGCCGTCACGGTCGGCGAACCCGTGCTCGATGGCGTTGTGGACGAGTTCGGCGACGATGAGTGCGAGCGAGGTCGCGACGTAGGAGGGCACCAGGCCCGTCGACCCGTTGACGCTCACCGAGACAGCTTTGCTCTCCCCGGCCAGCCCCCGCCGGACCTGGTCTACGACGGTACGCGCAGCCTCGGTGAAGTCGATGCGCTCCTCGGTCGAAGACGCGAGCATGTCGTGGACCACCGCCATCGACGAGACCCGCTCGACGGCCTCCGCCAACTCGCGCCTGGCCTCGTCGGTCTCGGCGCGACGCGCTTGGATGCGCAGGAGGCTCGCGATGGTCTGCAGGTTGTTCTTCACCCGGTGGTGGACCTCGCGGATCGTCGCCTCCTTGACCTTGATCTCCTGCTCGCGACGGTACGCCTCGGTGCGGTCCTGGACGAGGACGAGCACGCCGTGCTCGAGACGGATCGCACGGTAGTCGAGCACCCGCTCTCCGACCTCGGTTTCCGTGCCCGCCGCAGTGCCCGAGCGCCCCTGCATGACGGGCGCGAGCGCGGCAGGGCCGCCGGGCAGACGCGTCCCGACCGTACCGGGCACTGCGCCCTCGAAGCCCGCCAGGCGCATGATATTGACGGCGTTGGGGCTCGCGTATGCGACCCGGCCATCGGTGTCGAGGCGCAGCACGCCGTCGCCGGCGACGCGCACGGTGGAAAAGGTGTCTCCCCCGGCGGTGGTGAGCGGAGCGACGCACAACACCTTGAGCAGGTCCTCGGCCGCCTGCATGAACTGCGTCTCCATCGCACCGGGCGCATCGAGCACCTGGAGCGCCACGTTTCGGACGATCACCGCAGCCGGATCACCCGCAGGGCCGACGGGATACGCGGCCGAGGTGTAGGAGATCCCGCGCGTGATCCGGCGCCTGGTGCCCTGGACAAGACGGCCGAGGCGGGCGGCCTCGTAGGCCTCGCTGTCCCGCTCCGCCGAGAGGCTGGCTCCCACGCGCGAGCCGGCGAGCGCCGCGACCGCGGTCACGGGACGCGCATCGGCGGCGACCGCGAGTGCTCCGTCGGCACCCGGCACCGCAAGCGCCACGTCGCCGTAGCCGAGGTCTGAGACGAGCTGCAGGTTCTGGGCGACGTTGAGAAGGTGACGCCCGAGAACCGGGTCGTGTGCGGAGATGGTGTCGAGGAGTCCGGACATAGGGAGAGTATAGCCCTAGAGAGGCCTCGTCACGCCCCCTGACAAGCCCTGCGAGCCGCGCGGATGTCGCCGCCGGCCGCTGGCGAGTGCAGGGGTGCTCCGGTACAATCGGCGGGCGACGTACCCCGGCCCGGGTGGCGGAACAGGCAGACGCGCCGGTCTCAAAAACCGGTGATGGAAACATCGTGCGGGTTCGATCCCCGCCCCGGGCACCATCACTCCGGCGGCGCGATGTCCTCGGCCACGACCACCTCGCCGGCCTCCTCCTCGGCACGGCCCGCCACGCGGTAGAGCGGTGCCGAGATGCCCACGAAGACCGCGCCCACAAGGTAACCAACGGGGATCGACGTCGCTCTCGCAAGCCAGCCCAGCCCCGGCTGTCCGGCCATCCCTCCGGCTTCCGAGAAGAACGACGCAACCGAGAGTACCGTCGCACGCTGAGCCGAGGGGATGTGTTCGTTCAAGTACGCCTGGGCGATGGGCCCGGCCACCCCCATCATCCCGCCCCAGAACACACCTGCGATGGCTGCCACCAGCACGAACGAAACGAGACTGCCCCCGTCGGGCGTCACCAGCCCGATGATGCCGATCACCGCGGCGGCGGCAGCGATCAACGCCGTGATCACCGCAAGCACGTTGGACGGGCGCCTCCGTCCGTTGCGCGAGCGCATCACCGGACCCACCAGCAAGTTGCCGATGATCCCCGCGAGTCCGAAGAGCGCGGCCAGCACGCCGGCGACCCACACGAGGTCGGGCCGGCCGAGCAGGTCGAGCGCGAAGGGTGCCATCGAGTAGAAGAAGTAGAGGATGAACACGCCCTGCAGGGCCGAGATGTAGAGCATCGGGCGCACGACCCGGTGCCGCCACCCGTACTGGATCCCCGCGTTGAAGATCGTCCGTGTCTCGGCACCGAAGCTTCGCCACCTGAGCGGGCGCGGCGTGAAGCCGACCTCCCGCATACCCGCAAGCACGAACACGAACGCCAGCGCGAGGATTCCGGAGCGCACCAGGTAGGGCACCGAGAGGTTGAGCTGTCCGAGGAACCCGCCCGCGAGCGTTCCGACGAGCATAGCTCCTCCGGAGACCATTCCCGCCCGGGCGAAGACCTGCTCGCGCAGCCCCTCGTATTCGAGGAAGTTGAGCGCATCGACCATCCACGCGTCAACGGCTCCGGTCTGGCACGTGAAGCCGAAGCCGAGCAGTACGGAGACGCCGACGAAGGCCCAGACACCCCACGCGTACTCGGCTGAGGCGACGTAGAGCAGCGTCCCGAGCAGCAGCGTCCCGATGCCCAGGAGGTACGATGCCTTACGGCCGATCGTGTCGGCGATAACGCCGGTGGGGACCTCGAAGATAACCTGCCCGGCGCTGAACGCGGCGTTGACGAGCATCACCTGAAAGATGTCGAGTCCCGCGTCGAGCAGGAAGAGCGTGTTGACTCCCCAGATGAGCGAAGCCGCCAGCGTGAACAACCCTCCGGAGGCCAGGTAGACGACGAGTATCTGTCGGCTGCTCGGCTCCCGCTGTTCCACGATGGCGCCCACCCCTCATCGGCCCATACCCGTATGGTTCCCCCGGAACGCGGCGGGACAATCATACGAACATATGTTCGACACATACCGGTCTTCGCTGCTAAACTCGGTTCCACACCCTGCCGAGGAGCCCCTCATGGACCACGTCACTTCCTCGCCGCCGACGGATCAGGACACACTCGCGCACCTCGACGAGCGGCAACGTGCCGCCGTGACGCACGGCGACGGCCCGCTGCTCATCGTCGCGGGAGCCGGGACGGGCAAGACGCTCACGCTCGCGCACCGGGTCGCCCATCTCGTCGAACGCGGCGCCGATCCTGCGCGCATCATGCTCCTGACCTTCACCCGCCGGGCCGCGGCTGAGATGATCTCGCGCGTCTCGACCCTGGCAGGATCGATGCCCGGCGCCTCCGGCAACGCCACCTCACGGGTGGTGGGCGGGACGTTCCACTCGGTCTCATCTCACCTGTTGCGCGTCCACGCCCGCGACCTCGGACTGGCTGCGTCATTCACGATCCTGGACCGGGCGGATGCCGAGGACCTCATGCACGTGTGCCGCACCGATCTCGAACTCGGCGGCGCAGGACGCCGCTTCCCCCAGAAGTCGACGTGCCTGGACATCTACAGCCGGTGCGTGAACGCCCGGGAGACGCTGGCCGAGGCGCTCGCCACGCGCTTCCCGTGGTGCAGTGAGTGCGCCGACGATCTCTCCCGGCTCTTCGACGCCTACACCGACCGCAAGGAAGAGCAGCACGTGCTCGACTACGATGATCTGCTGCTCTTCTGGCACGCCCTCCTGACCTCGCCTGCAGGTGAGCGCGTACGCGAACGCTTCGACCACGTACTCGTCGACGAGTACCAGGACACCAACGTGCTGCAAGCCGAAATCATCTCGGCACTGCGTCCCGACGGACAGGGAGTGACCGTCGTCGGCGACGATGCCCAGGCGATCTACTCGTTTCGCGCGGCGACCGTTCGCAACATCCTCGACTTCGAGGAGCGCTTCCCGGATGCGACCGTGGTCACGCTCGAGCGAAACCACC
>JAHYJI010000111.1 GCA_019429145.1 Coriobacteriia bacterium
CCGGGATGTGCGTGCCCGAAGTGCTCATCGTGTGTCTCCTTCGGTAGGCGTCGGCCCTGCGATTCTACTGCAACGCGCACACGCGTGAGAAACGGCGCGGCACTCGCGCTATCATCTACCCACACGCACCCCGCCACTCCCGAGGAGCCCGCATGCGCCTGATCACCGTCGTCGGTGCCCGCCCCAACTTCATCAAGGTCGGTCCGCTCATACCCGCGCTCCGCGACGCCGGGCACGAGGCCGATCTCGTCCACACCGGGCAGCACTACGACGCGATCATGTCCGACGTCTTCTTCTCCGACCTCGCCATCCCCGAGCCGCGCTGGTATCTCGACGTCGGGTCGGGGACGCACGCTGTGCAGACGGGGGTTGCGATGATGCGCCTCGAGGAGCTGCTCGCCGAGGAGCACCCTGACGCGCTGATCGTGGTAGGCGATGTGAACTCCACGCTCGCCGGTGCGCTTGCCGCTGCCAAGCTCCACATTCCGGTCATCCACCTCGAGGCGGGGCTGCGCTCGTGGGACATGTCGATGCCCGAGGAGGTCAACCGGCTCGTGGCCGACCAGCTCTCCGCGATGCATCTGACGCCCACGCCCGAGGCGGGGGAGAACCTGCTTCGCGAGAACGTGGATGCCGAGCGCATACACTTTGTCGGCAACATCATGGCCGAGTCGGTGCTCGTGCACGCGCCCGACGCGCGCGAGCGCGGGGCGTGCCGGCGCTACGGGCTCGAGCCCGGCGGCTACGTGCTCGCCACGGTTCACCGTCCCGAGAACACCGACCATCCCGAGCGGCTCGCCGCAGTCGCGAGCGCGTTCGCGCATGCCCCGCTGCCCGTGCTCTTCCCGGTTCACCCGCGCACCCGGCCGCTGCTGGCCGAGCACGGAGTGGGAGTGGAGACCCCCAACATCCGGCTCGCCGATCCCGTGGGCTATCTCGACATGCTCTCGCTGCAGGGCGATGCCGCGGCCATCGTCACCGACTCGGGCGGCATCCAGGAGGAGGCGTGCATGCTCGGCACGCCGTGCGTGACCGTGCGGCGCAACACCGAGCGCGGCATCACCGTGGAGGTCGGGGCGAACACGCTCGTGCCTGCCGAGTACGACGCGATCCTCGCGGCGCTTGCGGGTGCGCTCGACGGCCCGCGCGACTGGGCGCGCCCCGTGCGCTGGGACGAGCGCGTGTCGGAGCGCATCGTCGAGGCGCTTGCAGGCGGCATCACCCCGCCGAACGGGTGCGAGGGGTAGGGGGCGAAAAGCCAAACGAGTTTCTGTGCAAGAAGATGTATCTAGCGCATCAAGCGCAACAGCATGATATGATCGGGTCAAAGGGAGACCCGGGAGGCGATGAGATGAGCGGTCTGCTGCTGACACCGCGCGAAGTGGCCGAGCGCCTGGCGGTCTCCTCGCGGACCGTCTACCTGTGGATCGAGCAGGGCCGCCTCCCTGCGGTGCGGCTCTCCGAGCGCATCACGCGCGTGCCTGCTGAGGCTGTGGACGAGTTGATCGAGCGCGCCACCGATGCAGGCAGCTCAGCCGCGATCCCGGTTGGCGCCGAGACTCCTGCTGCGTACGCGACCCGGATGTGCGGCCCCGGGGTGTCGACGCCCGACGTTACCCCCGCCGAGCGGCGTCGCCTTCAGCTGTCGACGAATCGCAGCGAAATCCTGAGAATCGCCGATCGCCGTCGTGTCGACAACGTAAGGATCATCGGCTCGGTCGCCCGAGGAGATGCCCGCGAGGACAGCGACATCGATCTGCTGGTGGACCTGCAGCCGTCAGCGTCCCTTTACGACCTCGGCGGCTTTGCCGGTGAGGTGGAAGCCCTGCTGGGCGTGGAAGTCGATGTCGCGGTGTCGGACGGCTTGAAGCCGCGCATACGCCAGCGGGTCTTGCGGGAAGCGGTCCCTCTATGAGTGCCGCTCGCGATCGGGCACTGAGGCTGAGCGACATGCTACATGCGGCCGACAGGATCCTCGAGCATACGGACGAGGGCCGGGAGCGGTTCGTTGGCGACGAGATGCTCCAGGTGTGGGTCGTCCACCACCTCGAAGTCATCGGTGAGGCAGCAGCCCGCGTAGACGACGAGGTCAAGCAGGCGCACCCGGAGGTTGACTGGATCGCAGCAGCGCATACGCGCAACCGGCTCGTGCACGGCTACTTCGACGTGAACCTTGAGTTGATATGGGCGACGGTCGCACGCGACATCCCCCGGCTAAGGGATCAGATCGCCGCGATTCTCAACGGCATGTCGGGCGCCGGCGTCGATTAACAGGGGCTGTGTGGCGCGCACGCAGGTGACGACAGATCGCGGCCGGGTTTCCGGATACCGGCCCGCCCCGCTACCCGCCCAGCGCCTCCCGGAGCACAGCGGCGACCTCTTCCTGCTGCTCGCGCGTGATGCCCGGGTAGGCGGGCAGCGCGAACGTCTGCGGGCACGCCGCCTCGGCCACCGGGAGCGACCCCTCGCCGTACCCGAGGTGCGCGAACGCCTCCTGGCGGTGCAGCGGCACCGGGTAGTAGGCGGCCGTCCCGATGCCGGCGGCCTTGAGCACATCCATCAGCCGATCGCGCTCTGGCGAGGCCACGATGTAGAGGTGGTAGACGTTCTCGCCGTACTCGCGCGTGGTGACCCGGCCGAGGGGGAGGTCGGCAAGCAGCTCGTCGTAGACGGCCGCGGCTGCACGGCGCTCGGCGTTCCAGCGGTCAAGGTGCGGCAGCTTCACGAGCAGGATGGCCGCCTGCAGCGCGTCGAGGCGCGAGTTCACGCCGATAGTGTCGTGGTAGTACTTCACGGTGGTGCCGTGGTTGGCCATCTTGCGGCAGGCGGTCGCGATGTCGGTATCGTCGGTGGTGATGATGCCGCCATCGCCGGCGCACCCGAGGTTCTTGCTCGGGAAGAAGGAGAACGCCGCCACATCGGCGAGCGAGCCGGCGCGCTTGCCCTTGTAGGTGGCGCCGATCGCCTGGCAGGCGTCCTCGATCACGCGCAGCCCGTGCCGCTCGGCGATCTCGAGCAGCGGAGCCATGTCCGCGCACTGGCCGAAGATGTGCACCGGCATGATCGCCTTCGTGCGCTCCGTGATCGCGGCCTCGATCTTCGAGACGTCGATGTTGTAGGTGTCGGGCTCGATGTCGACGAACACCGGCGTCGCCCCCACGTGCGCGATGGCCTCGGCAGTGGCGATGAAGGTGAACGGCGTGGTGATGACCTCGTCGCCAGCTCGGATGCCGAGCGCGTGCATGATGAGGAAGAGCGCCTCGGTGCCATTGGCGCAGGCCACCGCGTGTGCGGTGCCGCAGTACTCGGCGATAGCAGCTTCGAGTTCGCGTACGCGCGGGCCGCCGATGAACCCGGCGGACGACATGACCTCACCGATGGCGGAGTCGAGATCGTCCTTCAGCTCGAGGTACTGGGCCTTCAAGTCGAGCAAGGGGATAGGCACGGGGATTCCTTCCTTTGCGGTGGGGGCGGCGCGTCGGGCGTCCCGCCTACGCTTCCAACACGATCTCGACCGGTGCGCCCGCGGCGGCGATCGACGCATCGGCAGCCTCGAGTACCTGGACGACCCGCAGACCGTCGACACCGCTGCTCCTCGGCTGGTTACCGGTGGCGCAGCACTCGAGGAAGTGGGTCATCTCGGCGGCGAGCGGCTCGCTCATCTTCACGTAGGGCGCGGTGATGTCGCCGAAGCGCAGCGTGAGGTCCTCCCCATACGCGAGCGCGTCGGTGGGAGCGACGCCCTTGTCGTAGATCCAGATCTTCTCGGTGGCCTCCATGTCGTCGAACACGAGCATCTTCTTGGTGCCCACGACCGTGAGGCGGCGCACCTTGTGCGGGTCGAGCCAGCTCACGTGGATGTTGGCCATCTTGCCGCTCGGGAAGTGGAGCGTGGCAAAGACCACGTCCTCGACACCCTCGCGCAGGTAGGCGGCACCGGATGCCGAGACCGAGGAAGGCACCTCGCCGAGCAGGTCGAGAACCACCGAGACGTCGTGGGGGGCGAGCGACCAGAACGAGTTCTCGTCGGCGCGCACCTTGCCGAGGTTGAGGCGCTGGGAGTAGACGTAGAGGACCTCGCCGAGTTCGCCCGAGGCCAGATAGTCGCGGATCCACTCGACGGCGGCGTGGTAGACCATGAGATGTCCGGTCATGAGCACCCGGTCGCGCGACGCGGCGAGCGCCACCAGGGCTTCGGCATCGGCGGAGGAGAGCGTGAGCGGCTTCTCCACGTAGCAGTGCAGCCCGGCCTCGAGCACGCGCGTGGCCACAGCGGCGTGAGTCGGAGCCGGCGTGGCTACCACCACGGCGTCGAGCTCGCAGGAGGCAAGCATCTCGTCGAGGTCGGAGATCTCGAGCACGTCCGGGTGGGCGGCCTGCAGCCGTTCGAGGTTGGCAGGGGATGCATCGCACACTGCGACAAGATCGGCTCCGGGCAGCCGGTCGAGGTTGCGGACGAGGTTCGGGCCCCAGTAGCCGTAGCCGACCACACCGACGCGAACGGGATCAGGCATGCGCACTCCTCACGCAGAGTCTGGCGGTACGAAGGACACGTGCGATTCTAGCGCATCGCTTGGCCGAGGGGCCGTGTCGAGCACGCATCGGCGGCGATGATCTTCGCGTCACACGTCACGAGGGGAGCGTCGAGGCGCAGGGCGAGCGCGACGTACGCCGCATCGTAGACGGTGAGCCTTGTCTTTGCGGCGATGCGTGCGGCGTGCTCGGTGAGGTCGCCGTCGATCTCGAACCACAGCACGTCAAGATCGTCGAGGTCTCGTGCGACGTCGCCGAGTCTTCCCGCATCGATGCTCTTCGACCACAGGGCGTTGATCACTTCGAGGCGAAGGTGGGCGGGTGCGGCCAACGCCACGGCCCCGTCTCGATGCGCGGTAAGCAGTTCGAGAGCCTGCTCGAGGTGCTGCTCGCCGGACGGCTTGAACCACTTCACCGCGACCGAAGCGTCGATCACAAGGAGCGGCCTCACGGATCTCCCGCCTTGCGGCCGTCGCGATCCCGGTCCGCGCGGATAGCGGCTGTGGAGTCGAAGGGTTCGACCGTCTCTGCAAACGCGCGTGCGCGCGCGATCGCCCGGTCGATCCTCTCGGCGCGCTCGGCCTTACGGCGCTCCTCGAGCACCCGGGTCACGTACTCCGCGGCGGCCTCCTGCACGAGCCCGCTGCGGGAGCGCTCGAGCTGGGCGGCGAGCGTGTCGATCTGCTCGAGCAGACCGTCGGGAAGTGAGATGTTGACCTTCGCCATCGGTAGTGCCAATCGGTAGTGATGAGTAGTAGTACCATAGAGTGTATACTCACGCTCTGACACTGCGCAACCGTGCGTGCGCTACACTTCTGGGCGAGTCGAGACCGTCCGCCGCCCGGATGTGCCGGGAAGGAGCCAGCCACGTGCGCATCGTCTCTATCATCGGGGCCCGCCCCCAGTTCATCAAAGCCGCACCGGTCTGCCGTGCGCTTCGCGCCGAGCACGAGGAGGTCCTCGTCCACTCCGGCCAGCACTTCGACCACGGGATGTCGCAGGTCTTCTTCGACGAGCTCGGTATCCC
>JAHYJI010000112.1 GCA_019429145.1 Coriobacteriia bacterium
CGAGTTAGTGGGAACGATCGTTCTCACTAACTCGAGGCAACGCGGAAAGCCCTCGGGGCCGCGCTCGGTTCGCCCCCGCCCGCCCTCGACCGGCTACCCCCCGAGATACGCGCGTTTGAGCTCCTCGTTCTCCAACAGGTCGCGCGCCGTGCCGTCCATGACAACGCGCCCGTTCTGGAGCACGTAGCCGCGGTCGGCGATGGAAAGCGCCGCGGTCGCGTTCTGCTCGACCACAAACACCGCCACACCCTGCTTGTTGATCTCGGCGATGGTGTCGAACGACTGGTCCACGAGCGCGGGTGCGAGCCCCATCGAGGGCTCGTCCATGATGATCAGGCGCGGGCGGCTCATCAGCGCGCGACCGAACGCCACCATCTGCTGCTCGCCGCCGGAGAGCGTCCCGGCACGCTGCGCGCGGCGCTCGTAGACGCGCGGGTAGATCTCGTACACGCGCTCCAGATCGGCCGCGATTCCCTCGGTATCCCGCCGCGTGTACGCCCCCATCTCGAGGTTCTCGAGCACCGTCAGGTGCGGGAAGAGGCGACGGTTCTCCGGCACGGTGGCGATGCCGCGCTTGATCCGCTCGGCGGTGCGAACGTTGTTGATGACCTGCCCGTCGAAGAGCACCTCACCGCTCGTCGGCTTGACGATGCCGAGGATCGTCTTCATCGTGGTCGACTTGCCCGAGGCGTTGCCGCCCAGCAGGCAGACGATCTCGCCCGGTCCGACCCGGTAGTTGACGTCCTTGAGGACGGGGATGCGCCCGTAGTGGGTGTTCACGCCCCGGAACTCAAGAAGCGGTGTCTGCGCCTCGCCTGCCAAGATAAGCCTCCACAACGGCCGGGTCGTTGGCCACATCGGCGGGCGCGCCCTCGGCGATCTTGATGCCGTGGTCCATCGCGATGACGCGGTCCGATGCGCCCATGATGACCTTCATATCGTGCTCGATCATCAGGATGGTGTAGCCCCTGTCACGCAGGTCCCGGATCTGCCGCATCACCTCGAGCGACTCGGCCGGGTTCATGCCGGCGACCGGCTCGTCGAGCAGCAGCAGCGACGGCTCGCCGGCAAGCGCCCGGGCGATCTCGAGGCGACGCCGGTTCGCGTAGGAGAGCGATGATGCCGGTTGCGGGTGACGCACCTCGGGAAAGCGGCCCGGGAAGAACTCGAGGATCTCCTTCGCGCGAGCGACCGAGGCCTCCTCCTCGCGGCGCATCCTCGGCGTGCGCAGCATGCAGTCGAGCACGCCGGCACGCGTACGCCCGTGCATGCCCACGAGCACGTTCTCCAGCACGCTCATCGCCGGGAAGAGCCGCAGCATCTGGAAGGTCCGCGCCACGCCGCGCTCGTAGATTCGCGCCGGTGTGAGCCCGGCGATCGACTCGCCCTTGAGCAGGATGTCGCCCGAGTCGGGCTCGTACAGGCCGGTGATCACGTTGAACGTAGTGGTCTTGCCGCTCCCGTTGGGTCCGATGAGCGAGACGATCTCGCCCTCGCGCACCTCGAAGGAGAGATTGTTGACCGCCTTCAGGCCGCCGAAGCTCTTGGTGGTGGAGCGGACGTCGAGTACGACCTCTGACATCGGCTACACCTCCAGGTCCTGTTTGCCCTCTTCGAAATCGAAGAGGTGCTGGCGGGTGTGCTCGAGCTCGCGCGGGTCTTCCTCACGGACCTCCCGGCGCCACAACTTGTTGGGGAGCAGCCCTTCGGGCCGGAAGATCACCATCAGCACGATCACCAGACCGAAGATCAGCATGCGGTAGCGGTCGAACTCGGTCTGCAAGGCGGCCTGCACGCCGGGCAGGAAATCGCTGCCGACCGCGCGCGGCAGCCAGGTGGTGAAGGTCTGCCGGATGATCTCCGGTGTGGCGTCCAGGGCCACCGCGCCGAGGATGGCTCCGGGGATCGAACCCATCCCGCCGAGCACGACCATGCAGACCACGATGACCGACTGCATGAACAGGAAGTACGTCGGGTTGATGAACTGCTGGTAGTAGGCGAAGATCGCGCCCGCCAGCCCGGCGATCCCCGAGCTCATGATGACCGCGAGCATCTTGGCCTGCGTCGGCCGCACTCCGGAGTGGTGCGCAGCGATCTCGTCCTCGCGCAGGGCGTTCCAGGCGCGTCCGATCCGCGAGTTCTTCAGGTTGCTCACCAGCGCCACGATGATCACGACGAAGACGAGCAGCAGGTAGTAGAACTCGACCGGCTGATCGACCACCCACCCGAAGATGTTGGGCGGGTAGATGCCCGGGATGCCGCCGGGGCCGTTGGTGAGCACTTCCCAGTTGTTGAGCGTCATCCGCATGATCTCGCCGAACGCCAGCGTGACGATGGCAAGGTAGTCGCCGCGAAGTCGCAGCGACGGCACGCCAACGACAAACCCGAAGAGCATCGCCATCCCCGTCGCGACGAGCAGGATCGCCCAGAAGTTCCACTGCAGGTCGAAGCGGGGCGAGGAGAGGATCGCCGTCGAGTACGCGCCCACCGCGAAGAACGCGACGTAGCCGAGGTGAAGCAGGCCCGTCTCGCCCAGCACCAGGTTGAGTCCGACCGCGAGCAGCACGTAGACGAGCGTTCGGGTGCCGAGGCGCAGCCAGAGCGTCTCCATCAGCCCGAAGTACTCGAGCATCGGAAAGACGATGGCAAATGCGAGGGCGAGGCCCACGTAGACCCAGCGCGGCAGCGTGCCGAGTGCGTTCGAGACGCGGGAGAAGGGGTTGGCCATGGCTACACCTTCTCCTGGATGTTCTCGCCGAGGATACCCGAGGGCCTGAACATCAGGATGGCCATGAGCACCGCGAACGAGATGACGTGCTGCCACTTCGAGGCGAACTGGGCGTCGCCGTTGATGAAGAAGAGGACCGCAAGTCCCGCCAGGATGACGTTGGCCGCGGTCAGCCGGACCGCGTGCTGGGCCGAGACGTACAGCAGGGCATCGGTGCGCTCGGCAAGCAGGGTCTTGACCGCGACCACCGGCGCGAAGCGGTAGACGTCACGCACCGCGCGCTCGTAGGCGGGCGTGCGGAACTCCTCGGCGATGTGGTCGATGCGGGACTGCGGCGCACGCACGAACTGAAAGTAGAGGCCGAGCACAAGCCCGGCCACGAAGAGCCAGGCCAGGATGCCCAGGGTCAGCCCCACGCCCCAGTTCTCGGCCAGGCCCAGGACGAGCGAGCCGACGACCGCACCGGGGATGTTGCCGATGCCGCCGAGGACCGCGGCGGTGAACGCTTTGAGTCCGTAGAGGAACCCGGTGTTGAACTGCAGCGAGCCATAGTACATCGCCACCAGGAACCCGCCGATGGCGGCGAGCGCGGAGCCGATGACGAAGGTGAACGAGATCGTGAGATTGGTCTCGATGCCCATCATCTCGGCGGCCTCGCGGTCCTGCGAGGTGGCACGCATCGCCTTGCCCATGCGGGTGCCCTTCACGATCCAGGTGAGCGCGGCCATGAGCACGAGCGAAACGAGGATGATCGCGATCTGCAGCACGCGGATGCGCGCCCCGAAGACCTCGATGAAGCCGGTGGGAACCACCGCGGTGGGCATGATGATGGGCCGCGGACCGAACACGATCACGATGCCGTTCTGCAGGAAGATCGAGACACCGATCGCCGAGAGCAGCGCGATGATGCGGGAGCGCTGGCGCAGCGGCCGGTAGGCCACGCGCTCGATGAGGAAGCCCAGCAGGGCCGTGAACACGATGGAGAGGAGCAGCGCAAGGCCGAAGTAGGCGATCTTGAGGGAGAGCGGGGTGGTCGCGTCAACGCCGATCCAGATGAGCGTGCTCGTTGCCAGGTAGCCACCGATGGTGAAGACCTCGCCGTGAGCGAAGTTGATGAGCTGCAGCACGCCGTAGACCATCGTGTAGCCGAGCGCGATGAGCGCGTAGATCATGCCGACCGTCAGGCCCGAGACCGTCAGACCGAATATGTGCTCGAGGGTCATTCAGCCCCCATCCCGTCCCCGTGTGGACCGCCTCGCCGCGCTGCACGCCGGGGCGATACTGCCGCCTACTCTATCAGAGAGCACGCGCTACGACGGGGGCCGGGCACGCGCCCGGCCCCCGCATCGATCGTAGCGAGCAGAACTACTGCATGAACACCCACGTGCCGCCGGTGTACTCGAAGCGCGGGATCAGATCCGACCCGCCGCCACCGGGCACCGACACGTCACCGATCTCGTCGAACGCCAGCGTACCCATGATGCCCTGGAACTCGACCTCACCGAGGCCGGCGATGATGTCGGCCGGGGTGGTCGAGCCCTTCAGCTCCATCGCGGCAACGACCGCACCGAGTGCGTCGTAGTTGTTCTCGGAGTACGGGCCGGCGTCCTGGCCGGTCGCATCCCTGAATGCGGCCGCGAACGCCTCGTAGCCGGGCATACCTTCCTGGGCGAATCCGCCGAACGTGCACAGCGCGCCCTCGACGTTCTCGGCGCCACCGGCACCCTCGCCGATCAGGTCGGACTTGATACCGTCGCCGCCCATGAACTGGGCCTCGACGCCCGCCTCGACGAGCTGCTTGAAGAGCAGGCCCGCCTCACGGTGGTACCCGGTGAAGATGACCGCATCCGGGCCGAACGCGCTGATGTTGTTGACCTGTGCCGAGAAGTCGACGTCGCCCTCCTGGCCTTCCTGCCGCAGGACCTCGCCGTTTCCGGCCTCGACCGCGGCCGCGACCTCGTTGGCGAGCGCGACGGAGTAGTCATCGCGTGCGTCCATGACGACGACCTTCTCCGCACCGAGCTCGAGAGCCCACTCGCCGAGGGCCGCGCCCTGCACGTCGTCACGCAGGCAGGTGCGGAAGAAGTTCTCGAAGCCCTGCTCGGTCAGATCGGGAGCGGTGGCCGAACCGGAGATCATCGGGATCCCGGCGGCCTGGTAGATCGGCAGGGCCGCGTTGGCCGCGCCGGAGGTCAGCGTACCGATGACCGCCACAACGCCCTCGTCGATGAGCTGCTGGGCGACGACCGGCGCCTCTGCCGGCTCGCCCTTGTCGTCCTTGATGACGAGCTCGATGTCGTAGACCACGCCGTCGATCTCGAAGCCGGAGAAGTCCTCGGCTGCGATCTTGAGCGCCTCTGCGGCGGCGAAACCGTAGTCGGCAAGCCCACCCGTCAGCGACGTGTGGACGCCGATCTTGACCGTATCGGTCGCGATGACATCCCCGTCGTCCGGCTCCTCGGCATCATCCGAGCCGCAGCCGGTCAGCCCGAGCGAGGCCACCAGTGCGACGGCGAGTCCGAGCGCCAGGAGCTTGTGAGTCCGTTTGCTCCACATACGCCTACCCCCTTTACCCACGTTGATCGAAACACTATGAGGGGTGAGTTTACCGCAATTGCGGGTCACTATGCGAGGGCGATGCACTCTGCGCCGCGTCCCCGCCAATCGGTATACAGAAACTGGATGAACGCAGGTGGAGGCGGGGCAGGGGCGCGAAGGGGGCGCGGAGGGGGCGCGAAGGGCGGGGCCGGCGGGCGCGAAGGGCTCTCCGCGGGCTGTCG
>JAHYJI010000113.1 GCA_019429145.1 Coriobacteriia bacterium
CTACCTCGCGAACCTCCTGCACCTCCTGCATCACCGCGAGCGGCTCCTCGGCCTGCGTCGCGTATTCGTCGCTCACCGTGGCAAGTATCCGCTCGAGGACGGCCTCGGGCATTTCCGGTGCGGGTAGCCGGTTCATCGCTGCGAGCGTGGTGACGAAGACCGCACACTCAGCGCAGGTCCGGCAGTGTTCCTTGGCGAGTTCGAGCGAGGGTGCATCGGCATGCTCACGGTCGAAGGCCGCCGCGATCACCTGCTGTGCTTCGGTGCACTCCATCATCGCCGGTCACCTCCTCCCGTGCGCAGTGCGCTCACGAGCGCCTTGCGAGCCCTAAACACGCGGGACTTGATGGTTCCCTCGGGCACGCCGAGCACCCCTGCCGCCTCGGCGTAGCTCATGCCGAACAGCCCGATGGCGCTCAGGGCGTCGCGGTCCTCCTGTGGGAGCGCCCGCATCGCGTGCTCGACGGTGGTCGTCGTGATCGCCTCGGCGGCGGGGTCGTCGGGGGCGGTGAGCGATACGTCCACGAGGTCGACCGGGACCGGCGTGCGCCGGCCGCTCCTCAGCATGTCGAGGCAGACGTTGCGCGTGACCCGGTAGAGCCACGTCGAGAACGCTGCCGTCCCGTCGAACGTTGCAATGGAGCGGTACACCTTGATGAAGACCTCCTGGGCCGCGTCCTCGGCAGCTTGCGGATCGCCGAAGAAGCGCAGTGCATGGGCGTAGACCGGTCCCGAGTGAGCCCTGACGAGTGCCTCGAACGCGGCGGTGTCGCCGTTGCGTGCCGCTGCGACGAGCGCGGAGTCGTCCGAGCGTGCGGGCATGGTCATCTCTTGCTCCATAAGACGGGCGTCAGCCGTGAGGAGTTCGTCTCAGTGCAGCATAGCGCAGCCGACCTCCTGCTAGAATCGCACGCATGCGATTCTTCGACTACTCCATCACCGCGACCGACCCCGCAACCTCGGCGCGGCGCGGCACCCTCCATACTCCCCACGGACCCGTTGAGACACCGGTGTTCATGCCGGTGGGGACCCGCGCGACGGTCAAGGGGGTGACGGCGCCTCAGCTCCTCGACATCGGGGCGCAGGTAGTCCTCGCCAACACGTACCATCTCTTTCTGCGGCCCGGACACGATCTTATCGCCGAGGCCGGCGGGCTGCACGCCTTCATGAACTGGGACGGGGCGATCCTGACCGACTCGGGCGGGTTCCAGATCTTCTCGCTCGCAGACACCCTCTCGCTCGACGACGACGGGGTGAGATTCCGCAGCATCGTCGACGGCGTCTGGCACTCCTGGACTCCCGAGGACAACATGGCAGTCCAGCAGGCGCTCGGCGCCGACATCGCCATGGTGCTCGATGTCTGTCCGCCGTACCCCGCATCGGAACACGAGGTCGCCGAGGCGGTCAGGCGCAGCGCGTCGTGGGCAGCGCGGTGCAAGACGGCTCACCATCGGGAGGACCAGGCCCTCTTCGGCATCGTGCAAGGCGGGCTCTATCCGGACCTGCGAGCGGAAAGTGTCGAGCGCACGGCCGAGATCGGGTTTCCCGGTTACGGCATCGGCGGCTACTCGGTGGGGGAGCCGCACGACGCGATGCTCGAAAGTCTCGAACCGGTGTGTGCAGCGCTACCCCGGGAGCGTCCGCGCTACCTGATGGGCGTCGGTACGCCTACCTCGATGCTTCGCGCCATCGGACTCGGGGTCGACATGTTCGACTGCGTGCTGCCCACGCGCACGGCCCGTACGGGCACGGCGCTCTCGTCCAACGGGCGGATGAACCTGAAGAACGCCCGGTACGCGCGCGACTTCACGCCGCTCGACCCGTCGTGCTCGTGTCCCACGTGCACCGGCTACACGCGGGCCTACCTGCGCCATCTGGTCGTGATGAAGGAGATGCTGGGTTCGATACTCATCTCCATCCACAACCTCGCCTTCCTGCTCGACCTGATGTCCGAAGCGCGGACAGCCATCGAGGAAGGCCGCTACGGAGCGTTCCTGGCCGAGTGGATGAGCGGACCGGGTGCTGACGATTACTGATGGCGTGCCGTGGGTGTTATCATGGTACGTCGTTGCGGCGCGATCGAGAGCCGCTCTGATCTGTACGTCACGACGTGCGACGGAGGGTACCCATGGGGGAATCCGCAGGACTGCTCTACCTCGGCGTGTTGGTCGTCGCCTTCTACCTGCTGATCATCAGGCCGCAGATGCAGCGCACCAAGCAGATGAAGGCACTGATGGCGTCGCTTGCCGTCGGCGACAAGGTCATCACCATCGGCGGGCTGCACGGAACCATCGTCGGCATGGAGGGTAGCGCGGTCACACTGCGCGTGGCCGACGGTGTCGAGCTTCGCTACGAGAAGACCGCCATCGCCCGCACGGACACGGCCGAGGCGGGCCCCGAAAGTGTAGACGAGGATCTTCCGGCACCGCCCGAGCAGTAGGCGGATACCGTTCGTGGTTACCGAATTCAGTAGGGTTACCCCCTCGACGCGCATGCCCCGTGAGTGGTACACCGTGTCGAGTCGCTCCGATTCCGTGCGCCGCTGACCCCAGGAAGGCAAGAGTATGGACCCAAGGCAACGCAATCTGCTCTCGATGGCCGTGGTGCTGGTCCTCGCTGCGCTCGCATGGTGGCAGTTCTGGCCGCTCGGCGAGAAGATCACCCAGGGCCTCGATATCCAGGGCGGCCTCTCCGTGATCCTTACCGCTGTCGAGACGCCGGAGACGCCGGTGACCGATGACGTGATGGATCGTGCCGAGCTGATCGTGCGCAACCGCGTCGACCGCCTCGGCGCCTCCGAGGTCACCATCCAGCGTCAGGGCTCCGACTCGATCCTGGTTCAGCTTCCCGGCATCGCGAACGCGCAGGAAGCGCTCGACGCGCTCGGCTCGACAGGTCAGCTCGAGATACGCGACGTGGTCAGCTCGGACCCCACCACGGGCGAGGTCGTACTCGGCGAGGTCCTCCTCACCGGCGACGTGATCACGGCTGCGTCCATCGGCACGAACCCGCAGACCAACGAGATCGAGGTCAACGTGACGTTCGATTCCGAGGGCGCGGCAGCGTGGTCCGAGATCACCGGAGCCCGCATCGGCCAGCAGATCGCCATCGTGCTCGACGGGAACATCGAGTCAGCTCCCGTGGTACGCGACCGCATCACCGGTGGCCAGACGACGATCTCCGGCAACTTCACACCGGAAGAGGCGCGGCGCTTGAAGACCGTGCTCGAGACCGGTGCCCTGCCCGTCTCGCTCGAGTTCTCCGAGTCCCGGTTGGTTGGCCCCACGCTGGGTCAGGATTCGCTGCGCAAGGGCGTCTTCGCCGCACTTGCCGGCCTCGGACTGGTGGCGCTCTACCTTGCCGCATACTACCGGGGATTCGGTGTTGCCAGTTGGTTTGCGCTCTCCATCTTCGGCTCGCTCTTCCTTGGCGTGCTCTCGCTGCTCTCGAACTTCGGGTGGTTCGCGCTGAGCCTTCCCGGCATCGCGGGCATCGTGCTCACGATCGGTCTCGCGGCTGACTCCGAGATCCTCATGATCGAACGTTTCAAGGAGGAGGTACGGGGCGGCAAGACCTACCGTTCGGCGGCGCGTCACGGTACGCGGCACGCGATCGGTACGAGTCTCGATGCCGACCTGGTGACCTTCGTCTCGGCGCTGATGCTCTACACCTTTGCCATCGGTCCTGTGCGAGGATTCGCGCTGACGCTCATGATCGGCCTGGCGATCGACATCCTCAACATGGTCTTCTGGTCGCGCTCGGTGATCATCACGCTTGCCGAGACGGTGATCCCCAAGGTCCCGTGGCTCTTCGGGGTGAAGGGGGGTGAGGCCGATGTTTAGGCGCGAGATCGACTTCCTCGGCAATCACCGCCTCTTCCTGATCCTCTCGATCACCCTGGTCGTCGTAGCCATCGGCTCGCTCGTCGCAAGAGGCCTGACCTTCGGCATCGAGTTCCAGGGTGGGACGGTCATCAACATCAGCCAGGCAGAAGGTGTCTCTATCGACGAGGTGCGAGGAGCGTTCGCTGACGCCGGTGCCCCCGGTCTGGTCGTACAGTCCACCGAGGGTGGGGGCTACATCGTCCGTAGTACCGAGTCCGATGCCGACGTCGCCAACGACATCTTCCGCGAGGTGTTCGGCTCGCTCGGACTCTCTACCGATGTGGGCGATGTCGCCACGATCGGCCCGGGCTGGGGCCGCAACATCACGAGGGCGGCGCTGCTCGCGCTCGCTGCTGCCGTGATAGCGATCCTGCTCTACATATCGGTGCGCTACGAGTACAAGATGTCCGTCGTCGCGGTCTTCACGCTCGTACACGACGTGCTGATCGTACTCGGCATCTACGCGCTCGTCGGACGTGAGGTGACCCCGAACACCATTGCGGCGCTGCTGACCATCATGGGCTACTCGCTCTACGACACCATCGTGGTGTTCCACCGCATCCGAGAGAACAGCATGGGACTGACCCGTAGCACGTTCACGGTGATGGCGAACCACTCGCTCAACCAGGTCATCGCCCGTTCGATCAACACGTCGATCACGTCGATCATGCCCCCGCTGATGCTGCTGTTCTTCGGCGGAGAGACGCTCGGGGACTTCGCGTTCGCGCTCGTGGTAGGCATCGTGCTCGGCGCGTACTCCTCGATCGGAGTAGCGACGCCGCTCTACACCGCATGGAAGGAGCGGGAGCCCAAGTTCAGGGCTCTTGCGAAGAAGTTCGGGGCCGCGTAGCGTCGCCCACACCTTCAAGTCAGACCCGGAGGGCCGACACGTGCGTGTCGGCCCTCCCTGCTAGGATGCGGAGATGATGGCAGAACAGGACAGGGGATGGAGTTGCCGGGCGCGTGCCTGGCGGCCGGTTCCGGTGGACGCCGCCGCCCTCGACCGCCTGGTGGCAGAGGTCGGGGTGTCACCTGTCGTCGCGCGCATCCTACTGGGTCGGGGTATCACCACTGCCGACGACGCGAGACGCTTCCTCGAACCGGATCTCGCGCGGGACTGGCTCTCTCCGGACGTCATCCCGGGGATGTCGGACGCCGCGAGACGGCTTGCTGATGCGATCGGTTCGGGCGAGCAGATCGTGGTGTTCGGTGACTTCGACCTCGACGGCATCTCCTCGGCGGCTCTCGCGGCGACCGGGATCCGGCTTCTCGAGGGGCGGGTGACGGCCACGGTGCCGCACCGCTTCCGCGAGGGCTACGGTCTGACCCCTGCGTCGGTGGAGCGGCTGCGCGGGATGGCTCCCGATCTCGTCGTCACCGTGGACTGCGGCATTTCGGGAGGTCCCGAGGTGGCCGACCTCAAGGCGGACGGTATCGACGTCGTCATCACCGACCACCACGAGCCCGGCGACGCCGTCCCGCAGGGCGTCCCCGTCGCCGACCCCAAACTCGACCCGGGATGCCCGTCCCGCGACCTCTCGGGCGCCGGCGTGGCGCTCAAGCTCGTGCAGGCGACG
>JAHYJI010000114.1 GCA_019429145.1 Coriobacteriia bacterium
GGGCGGCGTCATGATATCACTACCGGCCGAGTGCGGCTCTCCTGTGACGTCTCGCCCGGCCGTCCAACCGGGCCGCCCGGCCGCCGATGGGTAGGTTCTACCTGTAGAGGCAGTAGCGACCCAGGGCGCGACGCGCCACACGGAGGTGACCGGTCATGCGGGTGCTCGTGGCAACAGACCTTTCAGAAGCAGGGCTGCTTTCGATCGAGGCCCTGCTCGGCTGTAATCCGGACCTCTTCGACGGCGTGACGCTCGTCCACGTACTCGAGTTCGAGGAGTTCATGGCCGGTGGTCCGATCAAGGAGGCCGTCGAGTGGGCCCGGAAACGCCTGGCCGAGGAGGCAGACGCTCTGAAGAACGCAGGGTTCCGGACGGACTACCGTGTCGAGGAAGGACGTGCGGCGGAGGTGGTTCAGGCCGTGGCGGCCGAGATCCGCGCCGAGATCATCGTGGTCACCGACCGGGGCAAAGGTGGAGCCCCCGGACGTTTCCTC
The DNA here is from genome assembly GCA_019429145.1 of Coriobacteriia bacterium. GTDB lineage: Bacteria > Actinomycetota > Coriobacteriia > Anaerosomatales > SLCP01 > SKKZ01. The sequence continues at coordinate 495 of JAHYJI010000114.1, forward strand.
GGCAGCACCACCGAGCGCATCGCTCAGGCGGGGGAGGTTCCGGTGCTCGTCGAGCGGGTCGAGGAGCGGGACGCAGCGTGGTGTCGTCTCGGAAAGGGATCGCCCTTCGCCCGCCCGCTCGTGGCTGCTGATCTGGACGAGAGACTACAAGGGCTTGCGCTGGCAGTCGGCAGGTTGCCGGGTCGGGAGAGAGCGCAGGTCGTGCACGTGGCGGCTCCGGGCGAGAGTATCCAGGAGGCGAGGGGATTCGTAGAGGCCGAGATCATGCGCACTCCGCTGCACGACAGCGAGGTCGTGATAGTGGAAGGTCGCGACCCTGCTGAAGCGATCATCGCCGAAGCGCACACCTCGGGTGCTACGCTGATCGCGCTGGCACCACGACGACACGGGGTGCTCGGCAGACTCGTGCTCGGCAGCGTCGCGCGCTCGCTCCTCAAGGACAGCCGCATACCGCTGCTCTTCGCGTAGGGAGGGAGCCCGGAGTGCGTACGCCCGCGGGAAGCGAATGCGGATTCTACTACGAGGACCTGCACCGGGGCGCCGAGCACCGTGAGTGCAGGGCGATCACTGCTCCCGGGAGCCTTGCGTGGGGCGCTTCCGACTGCGAGCGCTGTCCCGTGCCCGAGATCCTGCACCGGGCAGGAAGCCCCGACCTGGGCGTGCGCGTGAAGATTCGCGCGCTGCCCTTCGGCCTCGCTCGAACCGTGCACGTGCAGTGCTGGTGTGATCGCCACGTCCTCGATATCGCTGATCCGCTCAAGGGGTGTCCGGCGTGCCGTGCCGAGGCCGAAGAGGTGTTTCGGGCAGCGATGGACGGTGCCGCGCCGGTGTCGGTAGAGCCTGACGACCCCCTCTCCGACTAGCGTATTTCGCCCTTCTCGGGCATACTCGTTCGGGCATATCGCCGATAGGGCACTCTTGCGTCCAGGGTCGCGGACGCGCATCACCGATAGAGCGGGGACGTACGTGGCTGGCATCGTACTGGTCGGCGCCCAGTGGGGCGACGAGGGCAAAGGCAAGATCACCGATCTGATCGCGGACGACTTCGACTACGTCGTTCGCTTCCAGGGCGGCAACAACGCGGGCCATACCGTCATTCACGCTGGCCGCACGCTCAAGTTGCATCTGATCCCGAGCGGCATCATGTACCCGCACATCACGCCTGTCATCGGCAACGGATGTGTCATCGATCCCAAGGTACTGCTCGATGAGATGGACGGCCTTGAGGCGGACGGGCTTTCCGCCCGTCGACTTCTGATCAGCAGTAATGCGCACCTCATCATGCCGTACCACCGTGACCTGGATGGTGCGAGTGAGCGCCGCCTCGGCAAGCTCGAGATCGGCACTACGCGCAGAGGCATCGGGCCTGCGTACATGGACAAGGCCTCGCGCATGGGCTTGCGCGTGCAGGACCTGACCGACGAGCACATCTTCCGCAAGAAGCTCGAAGCGGCGCTGCACGAGAAGAACGACGTGCTCGAGAAGATCTACGGGCTGCCTACCTACACCGTCGACGAGATCGCGGAGGAGTACCTCGCGTACGCCGAGCGGCTCGCCCACCATATCGCGGACACCTCGCTCGTGGTGAACAAGGCGCTCGACGCCGACCAGTGGGTACTCTTCGAGGGCGCTCAGGGAACGCTGCTCGATCTCGACCACGGCACGTATCCGTTCGTGACCTCGTCGAGCCCGATCGCCGGTGGTGCATGCACGGGCGTAGGCGTGGGTCCGAGGCGCATCGACCGCGTGCTCGGCATAGCCAAGGCCTACATCACGCGAGTGGGCTCGGGCCCGTTCCCGACCGAACTCGATGACGAGGTCGGTGAGCACCTTATCCGTGTTGGGCACGAGTACGGCACCACCACCGGCCGCGAGCGGCGTGCCGGCTGGTACGACGCTGTGATCGTGCGCTACACGGTGCAGGTGAGCGGGCTGACCGATCTCATCATCACCAAGCTCGACGTGCTCTCCGAGCTCGCTACCATCAAGGTGTGTGTGGCCTACGAGTACGAGGGCCACCGTTACAACAACCTGCCGAGCCATCAGACGGTCTTTCACCACGCCAAGCCGATCTACGAGGAGCTTCCCGGCTGGAAGGCCGACATCACCGGGTGCCGGCGCTTCGAGGAGCTGCCCGCCGAGGCGCGCGACTACATCGGCTTCATCGAGGACCTGGCCGAGGTGCCGGTCTCGATGATCGCCGTGGGGCCCAGCCGCGAGCAGACCATCGTGCGTCGCTGGGAGTCGCGCCCGTAAGCGCGGTCGCGGAACTCGAGACGGATCTTGCCGCCCGGCGCGCTGTGGGCGAGCGTCAACTTATTCGGGTCTTGATGCCGAGCCGGTCGCACTCGTTCCGTCAGGCGCCTCGGACAGAGGCTCCTCGGCGTCCTCGGCAAGTGCTTCATGAATCGCCTCGGCATGCTCGGGTGCGAGGCCCCGGTAGTGCTGCTCCTCGCGTTCGGCCGCCTCGATGAGGGGCTTCTGCCTGCGCCAGAGTTCCCTCTCCTCCGGCCGGCCGAGCTGGGGCTCGTCGCCCTCGTCTGCGGGGCCCGTCTCGCCGACACCCCAGCCGCCGTGCGTGCCGGCATGGTCGATGGTGTCCAGAGCCTGATCCGCGGGAGGCGGGATCTCGACACCGTAGTCGTAGGGCAGATCGTCGGGGGTCCCGGGCACGTGGCGGTCCTCGATCGGGTCTTCGACGATCTCGTCCGGAGCGCAGCGGTCCGTCTCGTCGTCGCAGCCTTCGGCTGCGGTCGAGTCGTCTCGGATGAGGACGCCCTCGTCCCTTTCGAGCCGATCGTCATCCCAGCGCCCGGTTCCGCCAGCGCTCATGGCTGCCTCCTCGCATAGCGTTGTGCTCCTGTTCCTACATTCCCGAATGCACCAAGCGAGTCGCACAAGGAACGATGACGGTTGGAGCCTGGTAAGCCGGGCGGTTCATGCTTCACGGGCATTCGCCACGGGTGGATGCGGCAGGCGGGCGCGGATTGGACGGGAGTCGATGGACCGAGTTCGACCTCCACGACTGATGGACGAGGTGCGCGAGGCGCTGCACGCACGTCACTACAGCAAGCGCACCGAACAGGCGTACTGCCTGTGGGTGCGCCGTTACATCCGCTTCCATGACGTGCGGCACCCGTCCGAGATGGGCGAGCGGGAGATCAACGAGTTCCTCACGCACCTTGCGGTCGAGCAACACGTCAGCGCATCGACTCAGACGCAGGCGCTGTCGGCGCTGCTCTTCCTCTACCGCCACGTACTCGGACGGGAGGTTGGCGACCTCGGTGGCCTGATCCGGGCCCGCAAACCGCAGCGCGTGCCGGTGGTCATGACGCGGGCAGAGGTACAAGACGTCCTGGCTGAACTCGAGGGCGACCGCTGGCTGATGGCGGCGCTCATGTACGGGGCCGGGTTGCGCCTTTCGGAGTGTCTGCGCTTGCGCGTTCACGACGTCGACTTCTCGCGCGGTGAGATCATGGTTCGCAACGGCAAGGGTGCAAAGGACCGCGTGACGATGCTGCCGGACTCGCTGCGCGGAGCCCTCAAGGACCAACTTCGCAGGTCGCGTGGCGTGCACCGTGCCGACCTGGCCGAGGGGTGGGGTCGCGTGGTGCTGCCTGACGCTCTGGACCGCAAGTACCCGGCGGCGGCCGCTGACTGGCGCTGGCAATGGGTCTTCCCGCAGGAGCGCAGGTGGACCGACCCACGCACCAGGGCGCAGGGCAGACACCACGTGCATTCCACGCTGATGCAGCGGTCGTTCAAAGATGCGGTCAGGCGAGCCGGGGTGACGAAGCACGTCGGCTGCCACACGCTGCGCCATTCGTTCGCCACCCACCTGCTCGAGGCAGGGTACGACATTCGCACGATCCAGGAGCTGCTCGGCCACAAGGACGTCAGCACGACGATGATCTACACGCACGTGCTCAACCGGGGAGGCCGTGGCGTGCGCAGTCCGATCGATGTGCGATGAGCGGGTTGTCGGCTTACACAGACTGCAGTTGTCTCGACGTTCGCCCGGCACGTTCGTTGCCTTATCTAGCTGAGTGACGTATAATACGTACCTCTGCAATACGTCTGGGAGGCGTTGCCGTGAACACGAAGCTCACGCTGAGGTTGGATGACCGGCTCATCAGCAAGGCTAAGCGCTATTCAGATCGTTCGGGGAAGTCGGTCTCACAGCTCGTTGCGGACTTCTTCTCGGCGATTGATGCGGACGAGGACATCCCCGGTACAGAGATCTCGCCGCGCGTCCGGTCTCTGAGGGGAGCTTTCAAGGGCTCAACAGCCACTGAGGAAGACTATCGCCGCTACCTGGAGGAGAAGTATCGGTGAGAGTGCTTTTCGACGCCAACATACTGCTCGACGTACTCTTGGAGCGGGAGCCTCACGTCGAGGTCGCCGAGAAGTTGGTGGCACTGGTAGACAACCGTCGGATCGAGGGCTTCATCTGCGCGACGGCCGCGACCACCTTGCACTATGTCGGCGCCAAGGCCCTAGGACAGAGGGCTGTCCACGAGCATCTCCGGACACTGCTCGGTGTCTTCGAAGTCGCCGCGGTGGATCGCGACGTGCTGCAGCGAGCACTCGATGCCAACGGCTTCACAGATTATGAAGATGCTGTCGTCCACGAGGCGGCGCACTCGGCCGGCTGCAATGCGATCGTCACGCGCGACGCAACGGGCTTCGTGAAAGCAACGATGCCCGTGTTCCAGCCGTTGGAGCTGCTGGCGGCGGTTGCGGCGAGAGCGGACTGAGTCAGCGGGGGCTTTCCAACAAGCAGTTCGAGCGGACTCACTTCGTTCGCCGCTCAACTGCCGGACGTTGGGAACAACCTCGGTGAACGATCGCGCACAAGCCGCAGAGGTTCTCGCCAGTCATGCAGGCGATGCTCCATGGGTCGCTCACTGTCGCGCCGTTGCGCGTGCAGCTGAGGCGATCGGCTCGGCG
>JAHYJI010000009.1:0-5000 GCA_019429145.1 Coriobacteriia bacterium
GGAAGCGGTCGCAGAACTCGAGGGCGCGATGCTCGCCCCCTACCAAGGCCGCGTCGCCTCGCACCCCCGTCCACCGGCGCCCCGCCGTGCTGCAGCGAACTGCACGGACATGCCGGACCTGGTGGTGTGGACCACTCGCCTCGCGACTGCACGGGCGTGTCTGGCCGCAGGCGCCCACCGGGCGATCGTGCCCGCATGGGCGCTCGACGCCGACGCCGAGGTCCCGTCAGGTGTCGTGGTGGAGCTTGCGCGCGTGCTCAAAGACCGTGAGGTCGACTGTGCGCTCTCCGAGGCGCGGCCGGACCGCTCGCTCGTCATCGGCAACCTCGGACTGGTCCGGCCGTCCGCGGAGGCGGGTGCCGAGGTGTGGGCGCACTGGGGCCTGAATGCCGTCAACGCCAGCACTGTTGCCGTGCTCGCGGAAGCGGGGGCCGGGGGCGTGTGGCTCTCGCCGGAGGTCTCCGGCCGCGACGCCGCGTCCATCGCATCAGACTCCGACGTCCCCGTCGGGATCGCCGTCCTCGGCAGGCAGGAAGTGATGGTCACCGAGCACTGCGTACTGACGTCGTCCGGTACGTGCTCGCAGCGGTGCGGGACGTGCACACGGCGCGAACGCTGGTACGCGCTGCGCGACCGGAAGGGCTACGGCTTCCCGGTGATCAGTGACGCCGAGGGCCGGTCTCATATCTTCAACGCGGTGCCGCTCGACCTGACGCGCGCACTGCCGGAGATACTCTCCGCGGGGGTGGCAGCCGTCAGGCTCGACTTCACCGTCGAGCACCTGCAGGTCGCCCAGCGCCTCACGAGCCAGGTCCGCGACGCCCTCGAGTCGGCGGTAGCCGGCCATCCACCACGCGCTGAAGCCCTGCTCGACCCGGCAACCGCGGGTCACTTCTTCCGGGGGGTGCGGTAGAGCTGCTCTCGCCAGAAGCTCGGCAGCGTGTTACCGGACGACGATCTGCCTGGTCACCGACGATGTCTGGTCGTTCGAGTCCGTGACCCAGAGCACAACGCCGTAGATGCCCGGCTGGGCGAAGGTGTGAGTCGCCTCGACGCCCTCGCCCTCGGTCTCGTCCCCGAACTCCCAGAGGTAGAGCACGATATCGCCCTCGCTGCTCGATGCCGAGGCGTCGAAGGAGACCGGCTGGTCGATGAGTGGCTCGTCGGGCGATATCGTGAACGATGCGGTCGGGGGAGGAGGCGTCCGTGCACCGGTCGAGACGACGATACTGACCGTGGACCCCACCTCGACCTCGGTGTCCGTGACGGGGTCGTGCCGGGCCACGATGCCGGCCGAGACACCGCGGACCTCCTCCTCGGTGACCCGAACCTCGAGCCCGAGGCTGGTGAGTTCGGCGATCGCCCGTTCCTTGGTCAGACCGATGAGTTCGGGAAGCACCACGGTCTCGGGACCGGTGTGGATCGAGCACGACCCGGGCTTGACACTGGAGAGGAAGAGCCCGGTGAAGACGTCCTCGCACCACTCGGTGCTCAGCTCGCCCGACTCGCGGCACACGGATTCGTTGGTCAGACCGCCCGGTCGCTGGAAGTCGACGGACTCCCTGCCCTCGAGCGCGCCCTTCATGAATGCCGCCCAGATCTCGGCAGGGAAGGAGCCGCCGGTGACGCGGCGGCCGTGGACGTCGGTCATCTCCTGCTGAGCTTCCGGGTAGCCGACCCATACGGCTGCGACGAGGTCGGGCGTGTACCCGACGAACCAGGCGTCCCGGTACTTCTGCGTCGTGCCGGTCTTGCCCGCAGCGGGTCGACCGATCCCGCCGGCCCCGCCGGTGCCCCGCGAGATGACCCCACGCAGTATGTCCGTCGTGAGGTACGCGACGGCCGGGTCGAGCGCCTCGCTGACCTGAGGCGCGTTGTCCAGCAGGGTCTCGCCGTCGGCGCTCGTGACCGAGGTGATGCTGAAGGGCTCGGCATGGGTGCCTCCGGCAGCAAGCGTGCCGTATGCCGATGCCATGTCGAGCGGGGTGACGCCCTGCTCGTGACCACCGAGTGCGATCGCGGGCACCGGCATGATGTCGTTGGTGATCCCCATCTCGTGGGCGGTGTCGACCACGTCCGACGGACCGACGTCGAGAATCAGCCGCGCGAAGACGGAGTTCACCGACTTCTCCATCGCCTCCCGCAGCCGCATCGGTCCTGTGCGGTTGCCGCTCGCGCCGGTCACTTTCCACGTCTGGCCGTTAGGCAGATTGAACTCGGAAGCACCGGCCTCGAACGTGTCCTCGGGTGTCACGCCTTGCTGCAGCGCGGTGACGAGCACGAAAGGCTTGAATGCCGAGCCCGGCTGGCGTCCCTGTCCCTGCACCGCCACGTTGAACTGCTGCTCGGCGAAGTCGCGTCCACCGACCATCGCGAGTACCTCACCGGTCTGCGGGTCCAGCGCGACCAGTGCGGCCGAGGGGTCGTCCTCCCGGTCGAGCGCCTCGGCCACGGCAGCCTCGGCAGCACGCTGCATCTTCAGGTCCAGCGTGGTGGTGACGCTGATGCCGCCCCTGAACACCGCTTCGGCACCGAACTCATCGATGAGCTGCGCCTTGATGTACTCCATGAAGTACGGCGCGATCGTATCCCCGTTGCCGAGGCCCGCGAGCGAGAAGTCGGCTTCGGCAGCCTCGGCGCGCTCGGCCTCGGCGATCATCTCCTGGTCGGTCATCTGCCGGAGCACCGTCGCGCGCCGGTTCGCCGCCTCCTCGGGATCGAGGTAGGGGGAGTAGCGGCCCGGTGACTTGATCACTCCGGCGATCATCGCGCACTCGGCAAGGTCGAGCTCGGTCACGCTCTTACCGAAGTACGCCTGTGAAGCAGCCTCCACGCCGTATGCGCCGTGGCCGAAGTAGATCGTGTTCAGGTAGAGCTCGAGGACGCGCTCCTTGCTGTACTTCTTCTCGATCCGGTAGGCGAGTATGGCCTCGGAGATCTTGCGCCTGAGAGTCTGCTCGGGCGTGATGAAGGCGTTCTTGACGTACTGCTGCGTGATCGTCGAGCCACCTTGGGCCACCGAGCGCGTCCGGATATCGGTCCACAGCGCCCGTGCGATGCCGATGGGATCGACGCCGCTGTGCTCGAAGAAACGGGAGTCCTCCGTGGCGATAACGCCGTTGCGCAGCGCTTCGGGCATCTCCGCAAGCGGGCGGTCGGTCCGGTTCTGGTCGGCGAAGAGCTTGGCGAGCTCCTCGCCGTTGCGGTCGTAGACCACGGAGGTCTGATCGCGCCCCTGCGCCTTGCCCTCCGGGTCGGGCAGGTCGCGCAGGATCGAGGCGTAGACGAGACCGCCGGCCAGAACGAGCCCGAGGGCCAGCAGGAGCGCGGTGATGCCAGCGAGCTTCAGTGCCCGGCGGCGGCGGGTGGCCGGGCGAGTGGCCGAGGGGCGGCGGCGGGTGGTGTCGGCGGAGCGCTTGCGTGCCGGCCCCCGGGTACCGGTGCGCTTCGACGGCGGACGTGAGGACGCCCCGCCACGCTGTCCGGGGGAGCCTGAGCGCGGGGCCTGAGAGCGCGCGGACGACGCCGACGATGAGCCGGTGCGCGCAGGCGGCTTCGTGCGTGGGTTTGCAGCGTTACGCGAACGCGCTTCAGTCGTCCGCTTCCGGGCTCGTGGCCGGGGCTTCGGTCGATCGCTGCGGTCGCGGCTGCTGCGGTGTTTGTCGTCGTCGTTGTGCGTACTCATGTCACCAGTTCGAAGGGGGCTGACTCGTGCTGCTACACGCGTCTGTCGGGACGCAAAACGGGGGTTTCGGGAGCAGGCATCGTGCTAGAGTATGACACGCAAACGCCAGGCCGGCACTTACGAGTCACCGAAGCGTAACCACGGGCAGTGTCGGGCCCGGACCCACTCGAGACGAAGGAGTCCACCAGACCGTGCTTTCCGCAGACGAGCAACTCCATGTGATCAAGAGCGGCGTGGCCGACATCGTGCCCGAGGAGGCGATGCGCTCCAAGCTCGCTCAGGGACGACCTCTCATCGCGAAACTCGGCGTCGACCCCACCGCACCGGACCTGCATCTCGGCCACGCGGTGCCGCTGCGCAAGCTCAGGCAGTTCCAGGACCTCGGTCACGAGGTCGTACTCATCATCGGCGACTTCACAGCTCTCATCGGCGACCCGTCGGGGCGCAACTCGACCCGTCCCGCCCTCACGGCTGCCGAGATCGACCTGAACGCCCAGACATATATAGAGCAGGCGTTCAAGATCCTCGACCCTTCACGGACGACCCTGCGGCGAAACTCCGAGTGGCTCGGTGAGCTTGGCTTCGCCGATGTGATCCGGCTTGCGGGCCGTTTTACCGTGGCGCGCATCCTCGAGCGGGACGACTTCCAGAAGCGCTACCGCGAGGGCGTGGGCATCTCGCTGCACGAGCTGCTCTATCCCATGGCGCAGGCATACGACTCCGTCGCGATCGAGTCAGACGTCGAGCTCGGGGGCACCGACCAGCTCTTCAATCTGCTTGCGGGGCGCGAACTGATGGAGAAGGAGGGGATGGAGCCGCAGGTCTGCCTGACGCTGCCGCTCCTCGAGGGCACCGACGGCGTGCAGAAGATGAGCAAGTCCTACGGCAACTACGTGGGCCTCACCGACGCCCCGGACGACATGTTCGGCAAGATCATGTCGATCCCCGACGAGCTCATGGTCAAGTACTACCGGCTCTGTACGGCGCTGTCAGTGGAGGAGGTCGACGATGTCGCAGAACAGATAGCCGCCGGGGTCCTCCATCCCAACCTCGCCAAGCGCAGGCTCGCGCGTGAGATCGTTGCGCTGTACCACTCAGCCGAGACCGCTGTGGAGGCGGAACGCGCGTTCGACCGGGTCTTCAAGGACCGCGACATCCCCGAGGACATAGAGGAGTACGTGGCAGACCTGCCCGACGAGGTCTTCCTGCCGGCGCTGCTCAAGGACGCCGGGCTCGTGCCGTCCAACGGTGAGGGCCGCCGCATGATCGCGGGCGGCGGGGTCCGTATCGACGGTGTTCAGGTTGAGGCCGACGC
>JAHYJI010000009.1:7500-39416 GCA_019429145.1 Coriobacteriia bacterium
GAAGGACGTGGCAAGCTGCGATAAGCCTCGGGTAGGTGCACACTACCGTCAATCCGAGGATTTCCGAATGGGGAAACCCAACTGGGGTCATGCCCAGTTACCGCCTGCTGAACACATAGGCAGGAGGGAGGCAACCGGGGGAACTGAAACATCTAAGTACCCCGAGGAAGAGAAATCAACCGAGATTTCCCTAGTAGTGGCGAGCGAACGGGAAACAGCCTAAACCCATGTATGCGTATAGCCTGTGGGCGTTGCTGCATGTGGTGTTGTGGGAGTCGTCATCTCTGGGCCACAGACCTGGGGCGGAGTTACAAATCGACGTGGTAGCAGAACAGCGTGGAACCGCTGGCCAGAGAGGGTAAAAGCCCCTTACGCGAAATCATGTCGACTCCGTGACGACCACCCGAGTACTGCCGGACACGTGAAATCCGGTAGGAATCTGGGGGGACCACCCTCCAAGGCTAAATACTCTCCAGCGACCGATAGTGAACCAGTACCGTGAGGGAAAGGTGAAAAGCACCCCGAGAGGGGAGTGAAATAGTACCTGAAACCGTGTGCCTACAAGCAGTCAGAGCCTGGAAAGCCGTTTCTTCGGAAACGGCAGGGTGATGGCGTGCCTTTTGTAGAATGAGCCAGCGAGTTACGGTGTGTGGCAAGGTTAAGCTAAAAGCGAGCCGCAGCGAAAGCGAGTCTTTAAACGGGCGATCAGTCACACGTCGTAGACGCGAAGCCAGGTGATCTACCCATGGGCAGGGTGAAGCGGGGGTAAGACCTCGTGGAGGCCCGAACCCACTTCGGTTGAAAACGGAGGGGATGACCTGTGGGTCGGAGTGAAAGGCTAATCAAACCTGGAGATATCTCGTTCTCCCCGAAATAGCTTTAGGGCTAGCCTCGGATGTTCAGTATTGGTGGTAGAGCACTGGATGGTCTAGGGGGCTTCACCGCTTACCAAAATCAACCAAACTCCGAATGCCAATACTCCAGAATCCGGGAGTCAGACTATGTGGGCTAAGCTGTGTAGTCGAAAGGGAAACAGCCCAGACCGCCTGCTAAGGTCCCTAAATCCATGCTAAGTGGCAAAGGATGTGCGTTTGCTCAGACAACCAGGATGTTGGCTTAGAAGCAGCCATTCATTTAAAGAGTGCGTAATAGCTCACTGGTCAAGTGGACATGCGCCGACAATTCACGGGGCTCAAGCATGGTACCGAAGCAGCGGACTTCACTAAGTGGAGTGGTAGGGGAGCATTCTGTACGGGTCGAAGTCGGCGGGTGACCGTCGGTGGACTGTGCAGAAGAGCGAATGCTGGCATGAGTAACGAGAGAAGTGCGAGAAACACTTCCGCCGTAAGCCTAAGGGTTCCTGGGCAAGGCTAATCCTCCCAGGGTCAGTCGGGAGCTAAGGCGAGGCCGCAAGGCGTAGTCGATGCACAACAGGTAGACATTCCTGTACCACTGGCAGTGCGTTAATACCGATGGGGTGACGGAGAAGGGTAGCCATACCGGGCGTTGGTTGTCCCGGGGAAAGGCTGTAGGGCGTGGGATAGGCAAATCCGTCCCACACGATGCCTGAGAGCTGATGACGAGCCGAATGAGGCGAAGTTGGTGATCCCATGCTTTCAAGAAAAACCTCTAGGGAGTGCTGTCGGTGCCCGTACCCCAAACCGACACAGGTAGGCAGGTAGAGAATACCAAGGCGATCGAGAGAACTACGGTTAAGGAACTCGGCATAATGGCTCCGTAACTTCGGGAGAAGGAGCACCCCGGCCGGTGATCATCTTCGCGATGTGAGCTGACTGGGGTCGCAGTGAAACGGCCCAAGCGACTGTTTACTAAAAACACAGGACTCTGCTAAGTCGTAAGACGACGTATAGGGTCTGACGCCTGCCCGGTGCTGGAAGGTTACGGGGAGCGGTTAGCCTTCGGGCGAAGCTGTGAACCTAAGCCCCAGTAAACGGCGGCCGTAACTATAACGGTCCTAAGGTAGCGAAATTCCTTGTCGGGTAAGTTCCGACCTGCACGAATGGCGTAACGACTTGGGCGCTGTCTCAACCGTAGACTCGGTGAAATTGTATTATTCGTGAAGATGCGAATTACCCGCGGTAGGACGGAAAGACCCCGTGAACCTTTACTACAGCTTGGCATTGGTCACTGGTTTGTCGTGTAGAGGATAGGTGGGAGGCTTTGAAGCCGGGGCGCCAGCTTCGGTGGAGCCAACCTTGGAATACCACCCTCGACAGATTGGTGATCTAACCCCACTCCGTGAATCCGGGTGGGGGACCGTGCCAGGTGGGTAGTTTGACTGGGGCGGTCGCCTCCTAAAAAGTAACGGAGGCGCGCGTAAGGTCCGCTCAGATCGGTTGGCAATCGATCGTAGAGTGCAAGAGCATAAGCGGGCTTGACTGCGAGACCTACAAGTCGAGCAGATAGGAAACTAGGCTCTAGTGATCCGGCGGCTCAGAGTGGAATGGCCGTCGCTCAACGGATAAAAGGTACTCCGGGGATAACAGGCTGATCCTCCCCAAGAGTCCACATCGACGGGAGGGTTTGGCACCTCGATGTCGGCTCATCGCATCCTGGGGCTGTAGCAGGTCCCAAGGGTATGGCTGTTCGCCATTTAAAGCGGTACGCGAGCTGGGTTTAGAACGTCGTGAGACAGTTCGGTCCCTATCCACCGTGGGCGTAAGAGACTTGAGAGAAGCTGTCCCTAGTACGAGAGGACCGGGATGGACGAACCTCTGGTGTACCAGTTGTCACGCCAGTGGCACCGCTGGTTAGCTACGTTCGGTTTGGATAACCGCTGAAAGCATCTAAGCGGGAAGCCAATCTCAAGATGAGGTCTCTCACTGGGTTAACCAGGTAAGGCCCCTCGTAGACTACGAGGTTGATAGGCTGCAGGTGTAAGCGCAGCAATGTGTTCAGCCGAGCAGTACTAATAGGCCGAGGTCTTGATCTCATTCGAGTGATCTTCAAGCGCTATGCAGCTCTCAGGGTGCGGGAAACCGCGCCCTGTTTGAGCGCATTGAAAACGGCATACGTGACATATGCCGATGGCGAGAGCCGTCGGATGTGTTCAGTGACTATGGCGGAGGGGGTACACCCGATCCCATTCCGAACTCGGCAGTTAAGCCCTCCAGCGCCGATGGTACTGCGGCGTAGGCCGTGGGAGAGTAGGACGTCGCTGAACACATCCGGCGGCTCTCTCGCATGTGCGGGAGAACTCCGGTCGGTTGATCGTTCTCATACTTGAGCGAGTTGGTCAGGATTATGCTAGAATCCCGTGACGTACACGAGCCGGCCCATATCGGCCGGGAACGCAACCAGGAAGGACTCCGCATGAAGGAGCGCGTAGAGCAGTCATTGGAGCGGATCCGCCCGGCCCTGCAGGCCGACGGCGGCGACGTCGAGCTCGTCGAGGTCACAGAGGACGGCGTGGTCAAGGTCAGGCTCGTCGGCGCGTGCCGGGGCTGCCCGATGTCCCAGCTCACCCTGGCCAACGGGGTCGAGCGGGTCGTCAAGGAAGACGTGCCGGAGGTCGTGCGCGTAGAGGCTGTTTAGGCCGGGCGTCGAAGCAGATTGCACCTAGTACAAGGGGCCGGCGGATGCCGGCCCCTTGTTGTATGTCCGGCGCGCCTGCGCTTGCGCGAAGCGCGCCGGACTACATGCGCGGTCCCGTGAATCACTTCTTCGTCGAACCCTTACTGACGAACAGCCGCCAGTCGGCGGGGAAGGACGTCTGCTCGGGCAGGCGGTTGCTCAGGATCACCGTGACCTCGCCGCGATTGAGCCGGGAGGTATCCAGGGTCGTGTAGTCGCGCTGGTAGATGCCGTCGGCGAAGGGCATGCTATCGGACAGATCGTAGCCGGCGTACTTGCCGAGCGCGAATCGCGGGTTGATGAACGTTAGCGTCCAGTCGTTCTCGGCAAGACCGGTGGTGTGGAGCCACCCGTCGAGGTGCCAGTTGTCCGGGCCCGCCTCGAGATCGTCGAGGAGTATCGTTCCGCCCGCATCACTCACGGCGACATCGTCGACGTAGAAACCGGTCTCGTTGTACGCCCAGTCGGTGATGTAGAGGAAGCGGATGAGAACCTCCTGGCCGGCATATGCCGAGAGGTCGAACGTCTCGGTCTGCCACCCGTCGCTCGCTCCGGAGAAGCCGGGTAGGTTCTCGAGGACCCCCCCGATCGCGCTCGGGTCGACGGCGTATGTCGTGTGATCGTTCTCCAGGCTTGTCCACGTCGTGCCGCCATCGCTCGTGACCTGCACGAACCCGAAGTCCCAGGCCTCCTCGATCTCGAAGTAGGTCTGGAATGTGAGGGTGGCATCCGGACCCAACGAGAGCGGCATCGCCGTGGTCGCGGTCGTGGTGATCAGGTCACCGCGTCCACCCCAGAGCTGATAGCTGCCGCTGTAGGCCGCGACTCCGGATGATGCGGCTCCGCGGAAGTCCGACACGAGCAGGGGAGACATGCCTCCGTAGGTCTGGTAGAGCGGTGCGTAGGGCATGAGCTGGCCGACCGGCCACTCGACCGTTCCTGACTTGTAGCCGCCCCAGTAGCGGTCGATCGGAACGGCCCCCTTGTGGCTGGCGCCGTACCAGTTCTTCACGGACCACTGGATCGACATCCCCTCGGTGTCTGCCGAGGGGATCGTCAGCGACTCGTAGCCGAGTCGTGCACCGGACAGGCCCGCGCGGTCCGAGTCATCGAGGTAGTTGGCGATGGTCCAGTCCCGGTAGATCTCGTCGAAGGAGGCGCCGTACCCTCCAGTGGCCACCTGGTTCTCGATGCCCTCGATCCCGTTGGCCGGGTCGTTGACGAGGCGCTTGACGAAATCGTGCCCCCCGAAGTTCTCCATGAGATAGAGCTGGAAGAGGTAGCTCTTGCCGTAGTCGGCGAGCTCCCCGCCCCAGACGGTAAGCGGCAGGCGGTGGTGGAGCAGGTACTCCGAGATGTGTCCCTCTCCGTGACCGTAGCCCACGATGTAGGGGGCGAGGTCGGCAAGCCCCTCGTCGACCCAGGACGGCTCGTCGGGATCGTGGTCGTAATGGATGGCGTGCTCGAACTCGTGGGTGAACACCTGCTCGTAGAGGTGCGGTCGACGGACGTCGGGGCCTACCCGGTTCGCCCAGTCGTGGGAGTCGATGTGGATGATATTGCGGTTCACGTAGACGTCGTTCATCTCGGGCCAGAAGTATCCCGCGACGTACCAGGGGAAGTCCGGGTCCTCGAAGGCCTCGTCGATGATGTTGAAGACCAGGATCATCATGCGCTGCGGGTTGTCGGTCGCGTAGGCGTCGTAGTCGACACGGTCGGCCCACTCAGGCTCGCCGAACACGCCACCGGTGCCGTCCCGGTCGTTCGTGTACCCGAAGTACTGGCTCATCTTCGGGTAGATGTTCTCGTTGTACTCGTCGAGCAGGTAGTCGACCTGCTCATCGGTGACGACCGGCGTGGGCCGCGGATCCCCTTCCGGGTAGGAGAGGTCGTTGGCAACCCAGATCTCGGCATACTCGCCGAACGCCCGCAGGGTGAACTCGCGGAAGCCGTCGCCGTACAGAGTCCGGACGTCGCCGACGTCCGCCGGCCCTGCACCCGCGAGCGCGGTCTCTCCGCCGGCCTCGGCAGCGTCGCCCGCGATCTTGGCCTCAGCGTCGTCGCCGGTGAGCATCTTGTAGTAGGCATCGGCGTCGACCGCTATGGTGCTGCCGGCGACCTTCTGGTTGGATGTGCCTGCGGTCGCGACGCCAGCACCTGCAATCAGCAGGGCGAACACCACCACGACCGCACTGAACGATAGGAGCTTCCTCGGCATGTGCATCGCCTCCTCGACTCGCCCGGTCTGGTCGCGCACGAGAAGGCCGGGACACCATCTGCCCGGCAGAAGCGTGGCGGCGACGATGCGGCGATGAGGCTGCAGACGAGAGGCGCGCCCTGGAGGACCGCCCCCCGACGGTGTGACGAACGCCCCTACCTTTGCGAGAACTACCCCACAATGGTGCTCCCCGTGTCGTGCTCCGGTCAAGACGGAGCTTCGGCGGAGAGGTGGCGCGAGCCGCGAGAAGCCTCTCAGCGCTCCCGCCCGCCCACCGGGGCTTGACGCCCGCAGCGCCAGAGTGCCGCTCGGCAGGTACAGGGTGCCGTTCATCTGTTCGCCGTTGACGCACTATATAGGGGCGCGTACACTCGGGGAGCACTAGATGTTGTGGATGTCCCCGCCCAAGGATGTGCGGGGACGTTGTGTCGAGGAAGCATGAGAGGGGAAGCACGATGCCGGATTCAGCACGGGCGACCACGTATTCGCGCGCGGTCGACGAGATACTCACACCCAACTCGGTCAAGGTCCTTCAAAAGCGCTACCTGCTCAAGGACGACGAGGGCAACGCGATCGAGAACCCGAGTGACATGTTTGTCCGCGTGGCGGAGAACATCGCATCCGCAGAGCGAGTGTGGGGCGCGGACGACGCGGCCGTGGCAGAGGTGGCTCGCGACTTCTACGACCTGATGACCTCGCTTGAGTTCCTTCCGAACTCTCCGACGCTGATGAACGCCGGCAGGGAGCTACAGCAGCTCTCGGCGTGTTTCGTGCTCCCGGTCGCGGACTCGATGGAGTCCATCTTCGGCGCCGTCCGCGACACGGCGATCATCCACAAGTCCGGTGGTGGCACCGGCTTCTCGTTCTCGCGCCTGCGCCCCGCGGGCGATCAGGTCCGCTCGACCCAGGGCGTGTCCAGTGGCCCGGTCTCCTTCATGCGCGTCTTCAATCAGGCCACCGAGGCGGTCAAGCAGGGGGGCACGCGCCGTGGCGCGAACATGGGCGTGCTGCGCATCGATCACCCGGACATCCTGGACTTCATCGCGTGCAAGGAGGACGGGGACTTCGCCAACTTCAACATCTCGGTCGCGCTGACCGAGGAGTTCATGGAGGCCGTCAAGGCCGGGACCTCCTACCAGCTGCGTAACCCGCGCGATGGGGAGCCGGCCGGTGAGCTCGACGCGCGCGAGGTCTACGAGCAGATCGTCCAGATGGCTTGGGCGACCGGCGACCCGGGCATCATCTTCATCGACCGCATCAACCGCGACAACCCGACGCCGCACCTCGGTGAGATCGAGTCGACCAACCCCTGCGGCGAGCAGCCGCTCCTGCCCTACGAGGCCTGTAACCTCGGTTCGGTCAACCTCTCCCGCTTCGTGACGATGGGCGATGCGGGTCCGACGGTAGCCTGGGACCGCCTTGGCGACGTGGTTCACCGCGGCGTGCGCTTCCTCGACGACGTCATCGAGGTCAACCAGTACCCGCTGCCCGAGATCGACACGCTCGCGCGCGGTAACCGCAAGATCGGTCTGGGCGTCATGGGATGGGCGGACATGCTCATCAAGATGGACATCGCGTACGACTCGGAGGACGCGGTGGCGCTCGGCGAGAAGGTCATGGGCTACATCGATGCGGAGGCCAAAGCTGCTTCGCGCAAGCTTGCCGAGGAGCGCGGTGCGTTCCCGAACTTCGAAGGCTCGGTCTACGACACGGCCGAGGGCGGGCCTATCCGCAACGCCACGGTGACCACCATCGCGCCCACGGGTACGCTCTCGATCATCGCCAACTGCTCGTCGGGTGTCGAGCCGCTCTTCGCGGTCTCCTATGTCCGCACGGTCATGGACAACGACCGCCTCATCGAGGTGAACCCGATGTTCGAGGAGGTCGCCGTCAAGCGTGGCTTCTACAGCCAGGAGCTGATGGCGCTCATCGCCGATCACGGAAGTGTTCACGGTATCGATGAGGTGCCCGACGACGTTCAGCGTGCCTTCGTCACCGCTCACGACATCGAGCCCGTGTGGCACATCAAGATGCAGGCCGCGTTCCAGACCCACACCGACAACGCCGTCTCCAAGACGGTCAACTTCGAGAACGACGCAACCGCCGACGATGTGCGAAACGTCTACGACCTCGCGTACGAACTCGGCGTCAAGGGCGTGACGATCTACCGCGACGGCTCCAAGGACAACCAGGTCCTCACGACGGGCAAGACCGGCAAGAGCGGCGCTGCCGAGGCCGTGGTCCGCCATGGCGAGATCGAGCCCCGGCCTCGTCCGATGGTCACCCAGGGACGCACGGAGAAGATACTGACCGGTTGCGGCAACCTCTACGTCACTGTGAACTGGGACGAGGAGGGGCTGTGCGAGGTCTTCACCCAGATGGGCAAATCGGGAGGGTGCGCATCCTCGCAGTCCGAGGGGCTCTCCCGCATGATCTCGGTGTCGCTGCGCGCCGGCGTCGATCCGGAGGCAATCACCAAGCACCTGCGCGGAATCCGCTGCCCCAGCCCGTCGTGGGCCGAGGGTGGCAAGGTGCTCTCCTGCGCCGACGCCGTCGGGATCGTGATGGAGCACGCGCTCGCCTACGTGCATACCGGCGAGGCTCCCAGCGGTATAGTCAAGAGTACCGACGCGCTGGACTACCTCTCGGGCGCGTGCCCGGAGTGCGGCGGCTCGCTGGAGCACGAGAGCGGCTGCGCGGTCTGCCGGGCGTGCGGTTTCTCGAAGTGCGCGTAGGGGGGTTCTCAGAGGCTGGCACACGGCGGCCGCATCTCTTCAGGGGTGCGGCCGCTTCAGGATAGAGGAGGCAGCAAGCGTGGTTCTGTCAGATCGCACGATCAAGGAGCAGATGGTCGCGGGCCGGATCCGCATCGAGCCGTGCGATCCGGACGACATCCAGCCCTCAAGTGTGGACCTCCACCTCGGCTCGAGCTTCCAGGTCTTCCGCAACTCGCGCTATCCCTACATCGATCCCTCCCGCGAGCAGGCGGGCCTGATGGAACTGGTCACGGCCACCGCCGAGGAGCCCTTCGTGCTGCATCCGGGGGAGTTCGTGTTGGGTACGACGGTCGAGCGGGTCGTGCTCGCCGACGATCTCGTCGCGCGGCTTGAGGGCAAGTCCTCACTCGGCAGGCTCGGTCTGCTCATCCACTCGACGGCGGGCTACGTCGATCCGGGTTGGGACGGGCGGCTGACCCTCGAACTCTCCAACGTGGCCAATCTGCCCATCGTGCTCATGCCGGGGATGCCCATCGGACAGATCTCGTTCTCCCGGATGACCACGCCGGTCGAGCGGCCGTACGGCACGCCGGGCCTGGGCAGCAAGTACCAGGGGCAGACGGACGTCGCCTCGAGCAGGATGTTCGAGAACTTCGACCAGCGCTAGGTGTGGCTAGAGTCCCTCGGTCACCTTGCTGACGATGGGCGTGGGCACGAAGCCGGCCAGGTACTTACCCCACGCCGACTCCATGAACGGGAGCCAGCGCAGCTTGCGGCGGATGTTCTTCGCGATGTGGTCGATGCCCGCCGAGTACGCTGCGAGCGCGTCGTCGGGCGTCGAGGCTGCGATGGCGGCGCCTGCCGCCGCCCCGGAGTTCATCGCGTAGGAGATGCCCTCTCCGGAGGTCGGCGACATGAAGCCGCCGGCCTCTCCGACGAGCAACACCCGTCCACGGCCGGGTACGACGTCGCCGGCCGAGCGCACGTGAAGTGCAACGGATGCCTCCCGCTTGACCGTCTCGCCGAGCTGGGGGAGGGACGCGCGCAGGATCTCCATCGTCTGGTCCTGCTTCTCGTGCGGGCGCTTGGTCTTGGGGTAGTACACAGACCCGACCAGGCCCCACTCGCCCTTTGGGACGATGTAGGAGTAAGCGTAGCTGTCCCCGATGTCGCGCATGTAGATGCAATCGAAGTAAGGCTCGAGTTCACCCTCAAGCTTGCAGAAGTCCTGCAGCGTGACGTAGGTGGAGACGCTGCCCTCACCGAGGGTGCGCCGAACCGCCGAACGCGCGCCGTCCGCTCCCACGAGATTGTTGCAGCGTACGGTGCGGTCCTCGCCCCCCACCCGTACGGTCACGGAAACGCCGGCGTCGTCCTGCGTAAAGCCCCTGACGGGACTCGACCCGACGACGTCGACGTTTTCGGGCAGCAGCGAGACGAGCCAGTCGTCGAACTCGCGACGGTCGACGTTGAGGAAGCGCAGTGACGTCGGCTTGCGGATGCCCCGGTCCCAGTCGACGTAGCGGAAGTTGATGTAGGCGGGCGGGCGCACCATGGACTCCGGAACCGGTGCGATCTCGGCGAGGAACTCCTGCGCGTACTCGTTGAGCATGCCGCCGCAGCTCTTGTCTCTCGGCATGGATGAGGCATCGAGCACGAGCACCGTGCCCCGCTCGGCCGCCTTCATGGCCGCCATCAGGCCGGCGGGCCCGGCCCCGACGACGACACTGTCGTACTCTGCGCGAACCGGTGCGGTGCTGTGAGTCACGGTGCTCCCGAAGGTCGTGCGACCGCACCGGCGATCGGCATGGTCTGCGATGGACGGCGGGCCCCAGGCATCTCGCTGGGGGCTTCCATAACGCATCAGGATAGTGGATTCGCGATGTGCTCGCATGTTTTTCACTGATGACTACGACTACAGAGGGCTCATCCCTGCCTGACACTGCCCGCGGGGCCGGTGTATGATGCGCTGATACGGCTGGCTTACGGGAGGCGGACGCAATGGCACGCTGCTGGGAGATGCGCGGCTGTGACGAGGAGATGCAGGCCGAGTGTCTGCACGCCACCACGCTGCACGATCGGTGTCCCACCAAGTGTGCCTGGGGCTTCTGCCGGCTCCCGCAGAACGATCTGACCACCGACCCGGCGCTCGTGTTTGCGATCGAGCCCGATCGAGAGAAGGCGGTCAAGGACTCCTGTCTTCACTGCGCCCTCTTCCTCACGAAGGGCCCGCGACTCTGATATCCGCACCCGCGTGCCTCGCTGCGTAGTTCCGGCACCCCGCTCTGCGACCGCCCGGCAAGGAGGACCTTCATGTGTCCGTTCAGATGCACCCGCGATACCGACGACGTCCTCCTGTGGGCCCTCGTGAGAGATGTGTTCTTCGCGGTCGCCGTGGGGTGGCTGCTCTGCATCGTCCACCGTATCGCGGGCGGCGTGCTACTCGGGGCACGGATCACGGCGCTTCGTGAGGTCGGCGAGGCGTACACGCCCGAGGAGCGAGAGGTCCTCATCCACACCATCAAGCGCGGCTCGCTCGGCCGGTAAGCTGCGGTGCCTCCGGTAGCGCGACGTCGTTCGAGCGCGGCCGTCCGCGCCGCGGTGGGCGAGCAGCTCGTTCGCTACGGGCGGGAGCTGCAGGCTTCGGGAGCCGCACAGGTGGGCTCATCTTTCACGGGTGACGCGGACGCCGACGAGCTGCTCGCATCAGTGCCAGAGGCGTTCCTCATCGGCGTGCTCTTCACGCAGGGGATCCCCGCCGAGCGGGCATGGGCTGGGCCGTGGCTGCTCCTGCAGAGGCTCGGGCACCTCGAACTCGAGCGGCTCGCGGCCGAGCGAGACTCGGTGGCGGCAGCTGTCCAGCAGCCGCCGATGCTGCACCGCTTCAAGAACACGTTGCCGGCGTGGATATCCTCGGCAGCACGCCGGCTTATCGACGAGTACGGTGGCGATGCGACGAGGATCTGGCCGGCTGACGCGCACGTCCTCGACGTTACGGGGCGCCTGGCGGCCTTCGACGGGATCGGTCGCAAGAAGGCGGTGATGGCCGTCGAGATCCTCACGCGCCACTACGGCGTGCAGCTGCGAGGGCAGGAGTGCGGGCAGGTCGCCTACGACGTCCAGGTGCGCCGGGTGTTCCTGCGCAGCGGACTCGTTGCCCGCGACACGCTCGAGGAGATCGAGAGGGCCGCAGCGCGTATCTGCCCGGAAGCACCCGGAACGTCGGATCTCGCAGCATGGCTCATCGGGCGCGAGACGTGTCGGCCGAGGCGTCCGCTCTGCGACTCCTGCCGGCTGGGCACGGTCTGCCCGCGACGCATCGGCATCGACGTGCAGGGTGTGGGCGCGAGACGCGCCTAGTCCATCGCGCGCAGCACCAGTCCCGAGAGCAGTTTCGGGTAGAAGTACGTCGACTTCTGCGGCATCGTCTCGCCGGCGAGGGCGACGGCACGCATCTGGTCCATGCGGGTGGAGCGCAGGATGAAGGCGGCATCGCGCTCGGCCACCGCCGCGATCGCCTCGCGTGTGTCCTTGACGAAGGAGAGCCGCTCGAGCGTATGCGGACGGTCGGTGCTGATGTCGAGCAGCCGGTCGAGAACCAGCTCCTGCAAAACGGCGACGTCGAGCTCCTTCCAGGCGTGCGAGTGCTCGAGCGGTATGAGCTCGTCGAGATCGGCGTCCGGCCTGATCGAGGCCAGGAAGGGGCTCCCGCCTCCGCGCAGAGCCACGACGAACCCGGGCGTCTCGAGAGAGCCGAGCGCATCCTCAGGAGTGCTGCCCGCGGGGATGTCGGCGAGTTCGAATGTCTCGGCGAGTGATGCGCGGAAGCGGCTCGCGTCGAAGTCACGGGGTGCATCCGCGATGCGGTGGGTCGGCAGGACCACGAGCCCCGGGTCATCCATGTTCACGAGCGCCATCATCACGAAGTCATAGGCTGGATCGGTCGGAGTGACCCCGGTGCTTGCCGCCGCCGCCCGCCGCTCGTCGCGGTAGGCCAGCGCGGTCGTGTAGCGGTGATGCCCGTCGGCGATGAAGACTTGCTTGGCGTCGAGGGCAGCGGCAAGGCCGGCCAGCGCCTCCGGGTCGGTCAGTGCCCAGACGTCGCTCACCACGCCGTCGTCATCGGTCGCGGTCATGACGATCCGACCCGACATGGCCTGCTCGAAGTAGCGGTCGGTGACCCGCTCCGGATCGCTGTACAACCCGAAGACCTGGCTGAAGTTGGCAGCGCACGCCTTGGTGAGATTGAAGCGGTCGCCGAGGGCCTTGGGCAGGGTGCGCTCGTGAGGCAGGACTACGCCCTCCGAGAAGGCCCGCAGCTCCACCTCGCCGATGAAGGCACGACGCCGCACCTCGCGTCCGTCGAGCACGTATCGCTGCTCGAGCACGTAGACCGTGGGCACCCGGTCGCGAACGAGCACGCCCGAGTCCCGCCACTCCCGCCAGCGGTATCGTCCCGTCGCGTACCGGTTCCCCTCGGCGGCGGGATCGAGGGAACCCTCGGGCAGCTCGAGAGCAACGACGTTGCTGGGGCTTCGCGACAGCAACGCACTGCGCTGCTTCTCTGAGATGACGTCGTAGGGGGGAGCCGTGAGGTCCGAGATGTCAGTGGTGGTGCGCGCGTACGTGTACGCCTTGAAGGGCCTGAAGCGGGCCACGTGGGGTCCTCTCGCTCGTGCGGGTTATCCGGCGGCGGGCGTCCGAAGGCAGACGCTTCGAACGGGTGCCCGGGCAGTCAGTCTACCCGATGGGCCGTGCCCTCACCAGGAATCCAGGTCAGCCCAACAGAGCCCGGATGCCGACGAAGATGAGCATACCGGCGACGGTTGCTCCGAGGAAGCTCCGCGTCTTGTGGTAGATAAACGCTGTCGGAACCGCCGCGAGCAGATACGGGTTGCGCAGCGTGAGCAGGTACTCCCCGCCGGGCCTCAAGACCTCCCCGGCGACGAGCGATCCCATCACCGCCGCCGGGACGTAGGAAAGCCACCTGACGACCGGCTCGGGGAGGCGGAGCCGGGAGACGATCGCGATGGGCGGGAATCGCACCGCGTAGTTCGCCACGGCCATCAACGCGATGACCGCCCAGATGTAGGTGCTGCTCATCGGAGCACCAGCGCACCGAGGGTTGCGGCACCCATCGAGGCGATCACGATCAGCCAACTGGACGGGATCGCGATTCCGGCCGACGCGAGTGCGGGCAGCCCGACCGCGAGCAGTGCCGCACAGGCGGCGACGACCATCTGTTTGCGGTCCTCGGCGAGCGCCACGAGCAACGCGGTGAACATGGCCGGCATCGCGAAGTCGACACCCCAGCGCGACGGGTCTCCGATGAGTGATGCGGCCAGAGCTCCGGCAGCAGTCCCCGCAACCCAGCCGGTCCACGCGACCGCGCCGACCCCGGCCATCGACGCTCCCGAGGACGCGCCCGTGCGTCGGTCGCTTACGTTCACGGCGAACGTCTCGTCGGTCAGGGTGAAGGCGAGCAGCGCCTGGCTCCTAAGCGGCATCCCCTTGAGGTGGGGCGAGAGTGTGGCGCCGAACAGGACGTAGCGCAGGTTGATGACGGTTGTCGCTGCAACCACCGCGATCAGTCCGGCACCCTCCTTCATCAGGTTGAGTGCGATGAACTGACCGGCACCGGCGAGCGCGGTCGCCGAGCAGACGACCGCCTGCAGTGCGGAGAACCCGATCGTCGTGGCGATCACGCCAAAGGCAGCACCCACGGGCACGTATCCCAGAAAGATAGGGAGGCCGAGACGGACTCCGCGCATGAAGCGGGAGCGCTGCGTGGGCTGAGAGGGTGTGGGCGCGGGAACAGACACGGTGGAGATGGTAGCACCACGCCGCGCAGATGTGGCGTGGTTCTTGCGAGTCCGTGACGCAGACAGACCGCGGTTCACACAGGCCGCTGGCGCGCTACAATGGTAGGAGCGCAGGACCTCCCCGAGGAGGCGAGAGCACGATGCAGTTCGTCATCGATTGTCCGGTAGACGGTCCGGTGGAGGTCTCCCTCGAAGACATCGACACGGTCGTCCTGCGCGAGCCCGAGCAGGCGGACATCGTTTTCACCTGCCCGAGTTGCGGCACCGAGATCGGTGTCAGCGTCAGGATCCCGGCGTTCCTGCTCTCCGCCATCGAGTCTCTCGCCGAGGAGACGGGCGGTTACTCGGCGCCGCTCGCCGGCATGGTGGCGCTTACCGTCGAAGTCGAGGGCATCGATACCCCTGGCGAGGACGGTCAGGAGAACATGGACGCGTACTGCGAGTACTTCCGGCGGCAGCTCGACAGTGTCGAGTGCGTCGATGACGTGCTCCACGAGATCGACTCCGAGGCGTAGAGCTTCTACCGCCAGGTGGTAAACGGCGTCTTCCGGCGTTTCTGAGACCGGCGCCCGGCCAGCCAGACCGGCAGTGTCAGGACGAGTCCGGCCGCGAAACCTCCGATGTGTGCCCACCACGCCACGCCCCCCGCTCCCGCCGGCGAGATCGATCCGATCCCCTGTACGAGCTGCAGGACGAACCAGAATCCGATCACAAACGCTGCCGGGACCCGGGCGAGTTCGATGATGAAGAACACCGGGATCAGCACGAGCACGTGGGCCTTCGGGAAGAGCAACAGATACGCGGCCAGGATGCCCGCGATGGCTCCGCTGGCCCCGACGAGCGGCACCTCGGACGGACCGCTGACTGCGATGTGGGCGAGAGTCGCGATCACGCCCGTGGCCAGGTAGAACGCGAGAAACTTCAGGCGCCCCAGCGTATCTTCGACGTTGTTGCCGAAGATCCACAGGTAGAGCATGTTCCCGCCGAGATGCAGCCATCCTCCATGGAGAAACATCGCGGTGATCAGCGTGACCAGCACGCCGGGCGAGAAGGGCTCGGCGACGATACGGGCGGGAGTCGCCGCCCAGGTGTTCAGGAAGGCCACGAACTCGGCATCGGTCAGCGACACCTCGTAGGCGAACGCGAGGACGTTGATGACCAAGAGCACCGCCGTCACCAGAGGAAAGCGGCGCGTGGGATTGTCGTCCCTGATGGGAATCATCGGTGAGTACCTTCTGTTACCATCGTGAGCGCGAGTGTAGCGCAGAGAACACACTGAGTACGAGGAGGTTCCACATGGAGATCGCCGGCGGGCTTGGGTTTCTGCTGTGCGGGGTGGTCGCCATCCTGCTCGTGGTCGCCCTCGCGGTCATCGTGCTCTACAACCGGCTCGTGGTCCTGCGCAACCGGGTCCAGAACGCGTGGTCCCAGATCGATGTGCAGCTGCGACGCCGCTACGATCTGATCCCGAACCTCGTCGAGACTGTCAAAGGCTACATGACCCACGAGGCCGAGACGCTGCAGAAGGTCACCGAGGCGCGCAACATGGCCATCAACGCCGGCACCGTCAAGGAGCAGGGCGCGGCCGAGAACATGCTTTCATCGACCCTGAAGAGCCTGTTCGCCGTGGCAGAGGCGTACCCGGACCTCAAGGCGAACCAGAACTTCATGATGCTGCAGGAGGAGCTCTCCGGCACCGAGAGCAAGATCGCCTACGCGCGGCAGTTCTACAACGACTCAGTGATGAGTTTCAACACGGCGATCCAGTCGTTCCCGGCCAACCTGATCGCAGGTATCCTCGGCTTCGTTCAGCAGGACTACTTCGAGATCGAGGTCGAGGCACGCGAGGCGGTCAAGGTAGAGTTCTAGAGCCGCTCGCGCGGGTGCCCCGGGTGCGCCCGGCCGTCTGATCCGTTCACGTACTCCGGGGAGCCGGCCAGTATGTACGACCAGATCACCACCAACAAGTTCAAGAGTGTCGCGATGATAGGCATCTTCGTGCTGCTCGTGCTCGCCATCGGGTGGGCCTTCGGCTACGCGACCGACTGGGGGCCCGCCGGTCTGGTGCTCGCGCTCATCGTCTCGTTCGCCATGGCGTGGGGGTCGTACTGGTACTCGGACCGGATCGTGCTGTCCATGAGCAAGGCCCGCCCGGTCGATCGCGACAGCGAGCCCTACCTGGTCAATGTCATCGAAGGACTCTCGATCGCCGCCGGGCTGCCGGTCCCGAAGGCCTACGTCATCGACGATCCGGCGCCCAACGCGTTCGCCACCGGTCGCAACCCGGACAACGCCGCCATCGCGGTGACCCGCGGACTCATGGAGAAGCTCGACCGTCTCGAACTCGAGGGCGTCGTCGCGCACGAGCTCGCTCACGTGAAGAACTACGACACGCTCGTGCAGACACTGACTGCGGTCCTCGCGGGGACGGTGGTGCTTCTCTCCGACTGGATGATCCGTTCGTTCTTCTGGGGTGGCGCGCGTCGTCGGAGCAGCAACCAGGGCGGCGGACAGGCTCAGGCGATCTTCATGCTTATCGGTGTAGCGCTTGCGGTCCTTGCCCCGCTCTTCGCGGCACTCATCCAGATGGCGATCTCCCGCAAGCGCGAGTACCTGGCCGATGCGAACGGTGCCCTGCTGACCCGCTATCCGCCCGGACTTGCGAGCGCCCTGCGCAAGATCGCGGGCGATCACGAGAAGCTCACAGTGGCGAACAAAGCCACCGAGGCTCTCTACATATACAACCCCTTGCGCGACTACGGCGGAGGGCTGAACGCGCTTTTCAACACGCACCCGCCCATCGACGAGCGCATCAAGCGTCTCGAGGCGATGTGAGGTGGCAGCGCTGACTTACCCGCAGATCGACCCGGTGATCTTTGCCGTCGGCCCATTCGCCGTGAGGTGGTACGGCGTGGCGTACGTGGCCGGCTTCATCGTCGCGATCCTCATCGTCGCGCGGCTCAACCGCCGCTGGGAGGTCGGGCTGTCCGAGGACGATCTGTTCAGCATGTTCATCTACGGGTCGCTCGGCCTGGTTATCGGGGCTCGTGTGGGCTACATGCTCTTCTACGCGCTTCCCGAGCTCGTGTCAGATCCGCTCTCGCTCTTCAGGGTGGCCGAGGGAGGCATGTCGTTTCACGGCGGGCTGGCCGGCATCCTGTTCGCCGGCTACCTGTTGTCCCGTCGCATCAGCGTGCCGATGCTCCGGCTCGCCGACCTGGTTGCGGTCGGTGCCCCGGTCGGTATCTTCTTCGGCCGGGTCGCCAACTTCATCAACGGCGAGCTGTGGGGCCGTGTGACCGAAGTGCCGTGGGGGATGGTCTTCCCCGGAGCCGGCCCGCTACCGCGTCACCCGTCCCAGCTCTACGAGGCGCTCCTCGAAGGCGTACTCCTGTTCGTGGTGATGCTCGTGATCGCACGGCGCAGGAGGCCTGACGGCTACGTGACAGGTTGGTTGTTGATGCTCTACGGCATCATGCGCTTCCTGGTCGAGTTCGTGCGCGAGCCCGATGCGCATCTCGGAGCGGTACTGGGGCCGCTATCTATGGGCCAGCTGCTGACCGTGCCCGTGTTCGCGGCGGGAGCATGGCTTCTCTGGCGCGCCCGGGCTGCGTCGGGGCCAGGTGAGAAGCGGGCGTGATCAGTCTCCGCAGATGCCCTGCGGAGACTTCCAGCACGGCTCCTCACGATTCAGACACCGGACGCTCTCGCCCGGCTTGAGCGGTGCCGGTGGCTGGCACTGCGCACAGAAGAACCTCGGCAACGATCCGACCAGGTCCTTGAGGTCGGGATCGTCGTAGGGCGACGCGTCGGGCTGTTCGACGATGTGCAGCAGGTAGCATGGCATGGCACAACTGTAGTCCCGTGCGGGGCGGTGCGCAACGCGGACAGTCGTTCGTTGACCGCTCGACCGCTCGCCCGTATGCTTCGGCGGGAGATGCCGAGGAGGTAGCGTGAAAGAGTTCTGGGAGAACCACAAGAAGACGATCCTCATCGTGGCCGGCGCTGTCGTGGCCCTTCTGCTCGTAGGGGTCGGCGTGGCCCTCTGGCAACTGGGACAGCAGTCCCCCGAGGAACCCCAGGAGGTGACCTCGGCATGGCCGGTGGCCGAGCGGGAGCGCGCGGTACCTGCTCCGCCCGAGCCCGTTCGCTGGCCGCTCACGGGACTCGAAGTCGAGCCCGGCGAGTCACCGGCTGACGTGCGCATCGTGTCGGTGAAGATCGAGAACTCGCCGGCGGCACGTCCGCAAACGGGACTCGATCATGCCGACATCGTGTACGAGTCGCTCACCGAGGGCGGCATCACCCGCTTTAACGCGCTCTTTCACTCACGGACCCCCGCCGACCTGGGCCCGGTTCGCAGCGCGCGGATGTCGGACACCCAGCTCGTTCCGCAGTACGAGGCGCTTTTCGCTCACTCGGGAGCGAACGCAGGCGTCCTCAGCGCCATCCGCTCCGCGGGGATCGAGATCGTCGATCACTCGAGCGCCAGCGCCGCCTACCGGAGGGTCTCGTTCAAGAGCGCGCCTCACAACCTCTATCTCGACCTTCAGCGTGTCCGGGAGATCGGTGTGTCTCGTGGCTATCCGGCCACCCAGGAGTTGCGACCGCTCGGCTTCTCGCCCTCTGTCGAATCTGACGCTGCCGTCTCCCGTATCTCGGTCCCGTTCTCCAATGCCAACAGCTCGGTCTGGGAGTACGACGCCGAGATCGACGCGTACCGTCGCTCGAATAACGGGCAGGCGCACACCGATCGCGAGTCGGGCGAGCAGTACACCGCGCGCAACGTGGTGGTGCTCTGGACGAGGACCAGCCGGACCGGACCTCCGGGCATCGGGGGGGCGACTCTTGAGATCGCGATGAATGGAGAGGGCCGCGCGTCGATCTTCCGAAATGGCGTGCGCATCGACGGCCAGTGGGAGACGGACGGCAGCGCGCCTCCGGTCTTCAAGGACGACCAGGGCGTTATCGTGCGTCTGGCTCCGGGCAACACCTGGTTCCAGGTTGTTCCGCTCGATGTGAACATCTCCATGCAGTAAACGCCAAGCGAGGGTGATTCCGCACCATGCCGCTGCTTGTACGGCGTGCTCTCGCGCGAGTACAATCTAAGACCGTTCATCCCCGGGTCCGCCGTGCCGGACCCGTCCGATCTGATGCGAAGGAGCCCCGACAGTGAGTGATGCAGCCAAGGAGACCGGCACGCTGCTGGTCAAGACCGGTCTGGCCGAGATGCTCAAGGGCGGCGTGATCATGGACGTGGTCAACGCCGAGCAGGCCAAGATCGCCGAGGATGCTGGTGCTGTGGCCGTCATGGCGCTCGAGCGTGTTCCCGCCGACATCCGTGCCACCGGTGGTGTGGCCCGGATGGCCGATCCGACCAAGATCGTAGAGATCATGGAGGCTGTCACCATCCCGGTGATGGCGAAGTGCCGGATCGGACACTTCGTCGAGGCCCAGATCATTCAGAGTCTCGGCGTTGACTACATCGACGAGTCCGAGGTGCTGACCCCGGCCGACGAGCAGTACCACGTGAACAAGCGCGACTTCACGGTGCCGTTCGTGTGTGGCGCGCGCGATCTGGGCGAGGCGCTGCGGCGCATCGCCGAGGGCGCAGCGATGATCCGCACCAAGGGCGAGCCGGGTACCGGCAACGTGGTGGAGGCGGTCAGGCACATGCGCACGATGACCGACGGCATCGCATGGGTCGCGGGGCTTCGGGGCGATCAGGTCTACGACGCGGCCAAGCAGCTGGGAGCGCCCTATGAGCTCGTCAAGTGGGTTCACGACAACGGCAAGCTCCCGGTCGTCAACTTCTCGGCGGGCGGCATCGCGACCCCCGCAGACGCTGCTCTGATGATGCAGCTGGGGTGCGACGGCGTATTCGTCGGAAGCGGCATCTTCAAGAGCGGCGATCCCGACAAGCGGGCGCGGGCGATCGTCGAGGCGACGACACACTTCGAGGATCCCGCGGTCATCGCGCGAGTCTCCGAGAACCTCGGCGAGGCGATGGTCGGCATCAACATCTCCGAGATCCCCGAGGCCGAGCGGATGCAGGAACGGGGCTGGTAGCGTGCATATCGGCGTGCTCGCTCTGCAGGGAGCGTTCCGCGAGCACATCGTGACTCTGGAATCGCTCGGCGTGAAGGCGACGGCGATCCGGATGCCGTCACAGCTAGCCCAGCTCAACGGGCTCGTGATCCCGGGTGGGGAGTCCACCGCGATCGCGAAGCTGATGGTCTCCTACGGCTTCTACGACCCGATACGTCAGCATCACGATTCGGCCGGCATGGCCGTGTGGGGAACGTGTGCGGGAGCGATACTGATCGCACGCGAGATCATCGACGCGCTTCCCGGCCAGGAGAGCCTTGGCCTCATGGACATCGCGGTCCAACGCAACGCGTTCGGCCGGCAGGTCGATTCGTTCGAGGCCGACTTGGACTTCGCGCATCTCGAGGACGGCCCGTTCAGAGGTGTGTTCATCAGGGCACCATGGATCGAGGAGACCGGGCCGGGCGTCGAAACCCTGGCGCATCACGACGGGAAGGTCGTCGCCGCACGGCAGGGTGACCTCATGGCGACTGCGTTCCATCCGGAGCTCACCGGGGATCCGCGGGTCCACCGTTTCTTCATCGAGCAGGTCGTCGCCGCCTAGCGACGCCGGGAAGGGGAGCGCATGTCAGGCCACTCCAAGTGGGCGACGACCAAGCACCGCAAAGCGGCGCAGGACAAGAAGCGATCCGCTCTCTTCAGCAAGCTCTCCCGCGTGATCACGGTGGCTGCCAAGACGGGGGGAGATCCCAACCCGGAGAACAACGCCTCGCTTGCGGCCGCCATCGCCAAGGCGAAGAGCTACTCTCTGCCGAAGGACAAGATCGAGACGGCGATTGCCAAGGCGTTCGGCGCTGGCGACTCAGAGGCGTTCGAGGATGTCGTCTACGAGGGATATGGGCCCGCAGGCGTAGCGATCTACGTCGAGGCGCTCACCGACAACCGTAACCGGACCGCTGCCGACGTGCGCAGCGCCTTCACCCGCGCGGGTGGCAACCTCGGCGCAACGGGATCGGTTGCGTTCCAGTTCGAGCGCAAAGGGCAGATCACCATCGAGGCCGGGAACGCCCCCGACGAGGAGGAGCTGATGCTTCTCGTCGCCGATGCAGGCGGCGAGGACCTCGAACAGGGCGAGGACGAGTGGGTCGTCACAACGGCGCCGGCCGATGTGATGCAGGTCAAGGTCGCTCTCGAGGACGCAGACCTGCCGGTCAAGGGTGCCGAACTCGTGATGGAACCGGTCAACGAGACCGTGGTAGGCGCCGGGGACGCCGCGAAGGTCCTGCGTCTGGTCGACCAGCTCGAGGAGCACGACGACATCCAGAACGTCTACCACACCATGGCGTTCACTGATGAGATAGCAGCAGCACTCGAGGGATAGGCGAGGTCTCCCTGACGCGTTGCGCGGCACCCGCCATATCGCTATCCTGAACATATGTTCGATTCGGCGGCGGCGAGGGGAGCGGTGTGATCATCCTCGGCATCGATCCCGGTCTGGCCAACACAGGCTGGGGTGTGGTCGAGCAGTCCGGCTCGCGTCTTCGCTGCCTCGCGTATGGCTGCATCACGACTCCTTCCTCCGACTCGCTGCCCGAGCGGCTGTCGTGCATCCACGACCAATTGCGGGCGGTGGTAGAACGCTACAAGCCCGTCGCATGTGCGGTCGAGAGCGTGTACTTCGGAACGAATGCGAAGACCGCGTTCGCCACCGGTCAGGCGCGCGGAGTTGCCGTGCTGGCCGCCGCAGACTGTGGTCTGCCGCTCGGCGAGTACGGACCCGGCGAGATCAAGATGGCGGTGGTGGGCAGCGGCTCGGCCGACAAGGGTCAGGTGCAGTACATGGTGCGCACGATCCTCGGGCTCGATCGCGACCCGTCTCCGGACCACGCTGCCGATGCACTGGCCGCCGCGATCTGCCACGCGCACTCGCGCCACGCCCGCGCTGCTCTCGGGAGGGTCTGACGGTGATCGACTTCGTGACCGGAAGGATCGCCGGCAAGGGGCCCGCGCACTGCGTGCTCGAGGTCGGCGGCGTCGGCTTGCGGCTTGCGATGTCCACCGGCTCGCTCGCTGCGCTTCCGCACGCGGGTGATACCGTCACGGTCTTCACGCACCTGCACGTACGGGAGGACGAACTGTCGCTCTTCGGTTTTGAGTCCGCCGCCGAGAAGGACCTCTTCGAGCGGCTGATAACGGTGAGCGGCGTGGGTCCGAAGGTCGCGCTTGCCGCACTCTCTTCCTACGAACCGGCCGTCCTTGCCGAGGCGATCACCGGCGAGGATGTGGCGGTGGTCTCCAGCATCCCGGGCATCGGGGCGAAGACGGCTCAGCGCATCATCCTCGAGCTCAAGGACAAGCTCACCGGTGCCGGAAGCGTGGGCGGGCGTGCCGTCGCATCTACGGGAGTGGTTGCCGAGGCCAGGGACGCACTTCTCGGCATGGGCTTCTCGGCTGCCGAGGCCGCCACCGCGCTGAAGGGAGCGCCCGCCGATGCGAGCGCGGGTCTCCTCGTAAAGCACGCGCTCAAGCGTCTGGGCGGAGCCCGACGATGAGCACCGTGTGGGAGAACAGCGACGCGCCCTGGCCCGATGAGCCCGAGCGGCTGGTCAGTGCGGAGCACACCGAGGACGACCTGGAGATCGATCGCTCCTTGCGTCCACGACGCCTCGACGAGTACCTCGGTCAGCAGCGCGTCAAAGAGAACCTCGGAGTGCTCATCGATGCGGCACGGGGCCGCGACGAGGCGCTCGACCACATCCTGCTCTCGGGCCCGCCGGGGCTGGGCAAGACCACGCTCGCGGCGGTTATCGCGGCCGAGCTCGGGGTGCAGCTGAAGACGACCAGCGGGCCGGCCATCGAGCGGGCGGGAGATCTCGCCGCGATCCTGACCAACCTCGAGGAGCGCGACGTGCTCTTCATCGATGAGATCCACCGGCTCAACCGTGCGGTCGAGGAGGTCCTCTATCCTGCGATGGAGGACTTCGCGCTCGATATCGTGATCGGGAAGGGGCCGGCGGCGCGCAGTCTGCGACTCGACCTCCCCAGATTCACGCTCGTGGGCGCGACCACGCGCACCGGCTTGCTCACGGGTCCGCTACGGGACCGCTTCGGGATGGCGTTCCGGCTGGACTACTACACGTGCGACGAACTTGCACAGATCGTCAACCGTTCGGCAGGGATCCTAGGGGTTGCCATCGACCGCGAAGGCGCCGCCGAGATCGCACGCCGTTCCCGTGGCACACCACGACTGGCCAACCGTCTGCTCAAGCGTGTCCGAGACTACGCTCAGGTCAAGCATGAGGGGCATGTCAACGAGGACATAGCGGCCGAGGCGCTCGCGTTCTTCGAGGTCGACCACATCGGTTTGGACAAGATGGACCTTGCCATCCTTGACACGCTCATCCACAAGTTCGCCGGCCGTCCCGTCGGCCTGAACACGCTCGGGGCGGCCGTGGGCGAGGAGACCGACACGCTGGAAGACGTCTACGAGCCGTACCTGCTGCAACTGGGCTTCCT
This sequence comes from Coriobacteriia bacterium, assembly GCA_019429145.1. Taxonomy (GTDB): domain Bacteria; phylum Actinomycetota; class Coriobacteriia; order Anaerosomatales; family SLCP01; genus SKKZ01. The sequence continues at coordinate 31,416 of JAHYJI010000009.1, forward strand.
CGCCCGGACACCGAAGGGTCGTCAGGCGACACCACGCGCCTACGAGCACCTCGGTCTGGCACCTCCGGCGGCAGAGTCTGCCGGTCAGGATGGGCTGTTCTAGCCACCGACTGCTGCCGGGTGCCCGCATCAGGGCTACGTGCCCGGGCTCGGTGTGATGGGAATGAACTACCGGAGAGCCTGGTGGCGCATGCACGATGTCTGAGGGGGCGGCTGTGAGCGATTCGATCGATGTGCTGGGGACGGACGATCTGCAGGACGGCCAGATGACGGCGGTGAAGTCCGGAGGGCACGACTTCCTCGTGGCGCGCGTCGGAGAGGAGTACTTCGTTGCAGACAAGCGCTGCCCGCACCTGAAGGGCAATCTGTCGAAGGGCACCCTCGAGGGTACGGTGGTGACGTGTCCGCTGCACCACTCGCAGTTCGACCTGCGAGACGGTTCTGTAGTCAGGTGGACCAACCTCAGCGGAGCCGCCCTGAGCATCGCGAGTGCAGTCAGAGGTCCGCGGACACTGCGTGTCTACCACACCGAAGTCGTCGGCGAGCGGGTGGTGGTGAGCCTTCCGGAGTGACCGGGCGGGTCTCCGGGGGCATCAGGGCTGCCGTAATCGGGTAGTATGAGTATGGCCGGGTCGTGCACTGCGCCGACCGTCCGGCAGTACCGTATCCGACCCACAGGAGATCATGAGCGGTAGCGTATACCATGGTCGACCACACGCATCTCCCGACGGCGAATGCGAAACACGGCGCGTGGGCTACGTCCGTGACGTATCGCGTCTTGACGGCATCCCGGCCGATGAGCGCACCCGCCTGGAGCGTGTCGCCGCGCACTTCAACTTCAAGGCGAGTGATTACTACCTGGGACTCATCGACTGGTCGGATCCTCACGATCCGATCCGTGCACTGATCGTCCCGGACGAGGCGGAACTCTCCGAGTTCGGCGCGCTGGACGCATCGAACGAGGCATCCAACACGGTGATCCCGGGACTGCAGCACAAGTACGCCGATACCGCCCTGGTGCTGTGCGTCGAGGCCTGTGCCGGCTACTGCAGGTACTGCTTCCGCAAACGTATCTTCATGCGTGACGCCGACGAGGTGGCACGTGACTTCGGGCCGGCGCTCGCCTACATCGCCGATCACACGGAGGTCACCGACGTCCTGCTGACCGGCGGCGACCCCCTGCTGCTGTCGACTCCGCGCCTTGCTGGCCTACTCCGTGCGATACGCGACATCCCTCACGTCCGTACCGTGCGCATCGGCACGAAGATGCCCGCGTTCAACCCGTACCGCCTGCTCGACGATCCAGACCTGCAGGACCTGCTCGCCGAGCAGTCCGGGCCCGGCGGCCGGGTCTATCTTATGTGCCACTTCGACCACCCGCGCGAATTCACCGAGCCGGCGATCGAGGCGGTCGATCTGGCCCTGAGACTCGGCGTGATCTGTGCTAACCAGTGTCCGATCATCGCTGGTGTCAACGACGATGCCGACGTGCTCCGGGAGCTCTTCGAGACCGCAGCCAGCGTGGGCTGTCCTCAGTACTACCTCTTCCAATGCCGGCCCACGAGAGGCAACGAGTCGTTCTCCGTCCCGATCGTCCGCGCATGGGAGTTGTTCTCCCGTGCGCGCGAGGGCGCTTCAGGGCTGGCGCGCCGGGTCAGGTACTGCATGTCTCACGAGACCGGGAAGATCGAGGTGGTGGGTGTGGACGATGACCACATCTACCTCAGGTACCATCGCGCGAAGGACCCGGCGGATCACGACCGTATCGTGGTGTGCGAGCGCGACGATGACGCGGTGTGGTTCGACGACCTTACTCGCGTCTAGTCACCGGCCGGTCATCACGCTCGATCCGTGTCTCAGACCTCGACTTCGGCGGCCCACAATCCGTGGAGGTTGCAGTACTCGACTGCGCGTAGCGTGGTCCCGGCGTCGACGGCGACGGTGACACACACGTCAGGATCGCTGGCGACCGGAACGAGGTCGAAACGCGCGATGGGTGCGTCACCCGCGTAGAGCATGATCCACGGGATGTAGTGGTCGGGCTGGTTCGGATGGGACACGTAGTGTCCGACCTTGAGGGTCACGCGAACCTTGTCGCCGTCGCGCTCCGCGTTGATGTACGGGGTGTGCTTGCGTTCGAAGTCGCCTGCGCTCTCCAGGTCGGTGACGTGATTCATCGGGCCGAGAATGGGTGCATCGCTCATCGTGGGAACCTCCGCTTCGTCTTGGTCGGGAGCCGTCCGGTCCACCGGACATACTGTGTATACCCGTCGTGTCGACCCGTCGGCACGGCCCCGCTAGAATCGGGAGAACTCGTTGAGTGGAGGAAGCCCATGCACCCGTCACGCCCCCTCGTCGCCCGGGAAGCCTTCGTGCTCGTGATCATCGACATCCAGGAGCGCCTCGCCGGCGTGATGGAGCGCAAGGACGATGTGGTCCGGGTGGCGAAACGGCTCGCGCGAACCGCCACCATGCTGGATGCGCCGATCATCGTCACCCGCCAGTATCCGAAGGGCCTGGGTCCGACCGTCCCTGAGCTGGACGAGGTCCTCGTTGAGCTGGGGGAGGCCGGAGCACGCATCGCCGGAGTCGACAAGACAGCATTCTGCTGCGCAGCAGAGACCGGCTTCATGGAGGCGCTGGAGGCGACCGGGAGGAGTCAGGTCGTGCTCGCCGGCATGGAGACGCACATCTGCGTTGCCCAGACGGCACTCGTGCTCGCTGCTGAGGGTCGGGACGTCCACGTGGTGGCCGATGGCTGCTGCTCGAGGCTGGCGACCCATCATGACGTGGCACTGGACCGGCTCCGCCATGCCGGAGTGAGCGTCACCACCGGTGAGTCGGTGATGTACGAAGCGGTCGGGCGTGCCGGCACCGACGAGTTCCGGCGACTGCTCGCGATCGTCAAGGAGTAGTACACTACACGCTTGTCCCCGGGCGAAAGGACCACACGGCGCATGGCACTCATTATCGACGGAAACGCGGTTGCGGCCGCGGTCAAAGCGGAGGTCGCCGAGGACGTCTCACGCCTCGCCGAGCAGGGCATCACGCCCGGCCTGGCCGTCGTCCTCGTGGGAGACGACCCGGCCTCGGCGACGTACGTCGCGATGAAGGAGCGGGACTGCGAGGAGGCCGGCGTTGTTGCCTTCGACCACCGTCGTCCCGCCGATATCACCCAGGAGGAACTCAACGCGATCATCGACGAGTGCAATGCCGACCCCCGCGTTCACGGCATCCTCGTTCAGATGCCGCTTCCGGACCACCTCGACGCCGAGGAGGCGATCGCCCGCATCAGCCCCGAGAAGGACGTCGACGGGTTCCATCCCGCCAGTCTCGGCAGGCTCGTCCGCGGGATCGAGGGGCCCCGCGCTTGCACGCCGTGGGGAGTCATGCGGATGCTGCGCCACTACGGCATCGACCTGAACGGCGCGCGTGCCGTCGTCGTCGGCCGTTCGACGATCGTCGGCAAGCCGATGGCGCTGATGCTCCTGGAGGAGAACGCCACGGTCACCGTGTGCCACAGCCGGACCCGCGATCTGCCTGCCGTGTGTCGGGAGGCGGACGTCCTGGTCGCCGCCGTTGGTCGCCCGAAGATGATCACCGCCGAGTACGTCAAGCCGGGCGCTGTCGTCATCGACGTCGGCATCAACCGCGGTGAGGCGGGAGGACTGGTGGGCGACGTGGACTTCGAGTCGGTCGAACCGGTGGCGTCCGCGATCACCCCGGTGCCCGGAGGTGTGGGCCCGATGACGCGGGCGATGCTCGTTTCCAACACGGTTGCTGCCGCTGTTCATGTGGCCGGCCGATGAGGCGCCGGTTGCTGGCACGTTGCCCGGCGCTCGCCCTCGTACTGACAGGCCTTGCATTCCTGATCCCTGCCGTGGTCGCAGCTCAGCCAGTGTCACTCTCGGGAACGCCGGTCGAGGTCCAGGTGTGGCCGGGCGGGGAACTCGGTTCCACGCTCTTCATCGTGACAGGCCACATCCCGGAGGGCACGCCGCTGCCTGCCATGGTCCGCCTTCCGTTGCCTGCGGGATCTGAGGTCGTGTGGTCGGGGGAGATTCTTGGCGGTCCCGTCGGAGAGGACCCGCAACGGGAGCATACGATCGTCGAGGCGACCGGCGGGCAGGCCCTCGAGATGACCGCCGAGTCCACGCGCACGGTGCAGTACGAAGCCGTCGGCCCCGCTCTGTCCGTGATCGACGGGATGACCACGAGTGTGTTCGAGTGGGTCCAGACGGTGCCAACCGGCGACGTCGTGTTCTCGGTACGGATCCCGGCGTCGGCAGGCTCGGTCGAGATCGATCCCATGCCGGTCGGGTCGCCCCGCACCAACGATGCGGGGGAGCGGCTCTACACCCTGCGTCCCGCAGTGCTCTCCGAGGGCCAGTCGTTCACGGTAACTGCCGCATTCGGCCCCCCGGGGGCGGGCGGTTCGAACGGCTCGGGGTTCCCGCTGTTGTGGGGGCTGGTGGGTGCGCTGGTCGTCGCCGCGGCGGCACTGCTGCTCGTCGTCGCACGGCAGCGCCGCATGTCAGCGTGACGCGAGGTCAGAGAGGATGTTGCCGCCTCTCGCAGGTAAGGGATAGAATCTGTGACGGCGGTCCGGCCGGGCCGCGATAGGTAGCGACTGTTTGTCAGAGACCACCGGCACCGAGAACCATTCCACGCTGTGGGGGAGTCACGGTAGGCGTTCGACGGCAAGCGCGTCGCACGGTGTGACCCATCATGGGCTGGGAGGATGAGTTCGCATGGCAGAGGGTACCGTCAAGTGGTTCAACCCGGACAAGGGCTACGGCTTCATCTCTCGTGAGGACGGGGACGACCTGTTCGTCCACTTCAGCGAGATCCAGATGGAGGGCTTCAAGACCCTCGAGGAGGGTCAGGCCGTGGTGTTCGAGGTGACGACGGGCCAGAACGGCAAGCTGCAGGCCAGCAACGTCCGCGGGGCGTAGCTTCTGAAGCGTCGATATGGCTTACGGGAGGCGGCTCCGCAGGGGCCGCCTCCTCGCATTGCGCGACAGGAGGTTCGGTGCTAGAGGTGCTCGCCATAGCGGCGGTGCTCGTTGCCATCGCGGAGTTCGGCGACAAGACCCAGATGCTCTCGCTCGTCCTGGCCTCGCGCTATCCTGCGCGCCAGGTGCTTCTCGGCGTGTTCGTCGCGGTCCTGGGTCTGCAGCTCATCGCGACAACGGCCGGACGCGTGGTCGGCGACCTCATCCCCGAGCGCGTGCTTGCCTTCGTCACCGCCGCTCTGTTCATCGGTTTTGGCGCGTGGTTGCTTCGCGACGCCTCTCGCACGGATGACGGCGAGGACGTCGAGGTACGTCGCGGTTGGGGCCCGGTGGTGGCGGTCGCAGGTGCATTCTTCGTGGCGGAGCTCGGCGACAAGACACAGGTGCTTACGCTGGCCGTAGCCGCCGACCCGGGAGCTGCTGCACGGGTCCTCGCTCCCCTGGGCCTGGAGTTCGTGCTGCCGGGCGGCGGAACGAGCGTATTTCTCGGCGTGTGGATCGGATCGGTCATCGGCATGATGCTGGTGAACGGAATCGCCATACTCGCCGGCAGTGCGGTGGGACGACGGTTGCCGCGCACGGTGGTCGCCCGGGTCTCGGGCGTGATATTCATCCTCTTCGGCCTCGTGGCACTGGTCGGGGCCTACCTGTGACCGAGACAGTGAGAGGTACACTTTGTCTGAGAGCGCCCACTCCGACGGAGGGATCCCGTGAGAGTCGCACTGCATGCCTGCTGCGGGCCCTGCCTCATCGAGCCGCTCGATGCGCTTGCCGAGCAGCACGAAGTCGTGGTGATCTACGCCAACCCCAATATCCAGCCGGCCGATGAGTATGAGCTGCGCTACGAAACGCTGCGGCAGTGGGCCGATGCGCGTGGCCTGCAGACGGTCGAGGTCAGCTACGAGCCCGAGCTGTGGGAACGAGCGGTTGCGGGAGTGCGCGAGGCCCCCGGCGTTCGCTGCCGACGCTGCTACGCGCTGCGGCTGAGCCAGGCCGCTGCCGAGGGAGCCCGTCACGGCTGTGAGGCCCTCTCGACCACGCTGAGCGTGAGTCCTTATCAGGACGCGGAGGCGATCGACGCGGCCGGCCGGGTAGCTGCCGCCGAGCACGGTCTCGTGTGGCTTTTCGAGGACTACCGCCCACGCTACCCCGAGGCGACGCGCCGCTCGCGCGAGGCAGGGATGTACCGCCAGAACTACTGCGGGTGCCTGCCCTCCAAGAAGGAAGCCGACGAGGAGAGGGCGCGCAGGAGAGCCGAGCGACGCCGGACGTGAACCGGCGTGCTCCGGACGGTGCGCTACACTTCCCGCATCGACCTGCGCAGGACACCTTCGATCAGCGGACCGGGAGAGATACGTGCGAACCGATGACTACGACTACGACCTTCCGACCGGGCTGATCGCGCAGACGCCGGCCGAACCTCGCGACTCATGCCGTCTGCTCGTTGTCGACAGGGCGAGCGGACAGATAGATCACCGCACCTTCTCCGACTTGCCCGAGTACCTTGGTCGGGGCGACGTCCTCGTCGTCAACGAGACCAGGGTGCTTCCCGCACGCTTGACGGGAGCGAAGGACGAGACCGGTGGGGCCGTCGAGGTCCTGTTGCTCCGCGAGCGCTACGAGGACACGTGGGAATGCCTCGTCAAGCCGGGCCGCCGTCTCAAGCCGGGCGCACGGGTCGTCTTCGGGGACGGTGTGCTCACAGGACTCGTGGTCGACGTCATCGAGGAGTCGGGAGGACGCCTCGTTCGCTTGTCGGCGCGGGAAGGACGGGTTCTCGACGCCGTCAGACGCATCGGTGAGGTCCCTCTGCCTCCGTACATCACGCGCCCTCTGAAGGACCCGGAGCAGTATCAGACGATGTTCGCCCGGGACGAGCGGTCGGCCGCCGCGCCCACCGCGGGGCTGCACTTCACTCCCGCTCTCGCCGAACAGGTCACACGGATGGGTGTCCACATCGCGCCGGTCGAGCTCGATGTCGGCATCGACACGTTTCGCCCCGTCGCCGAGGACGACCCGCGCGAGCATCACATCCACACCGAGCACTACCGGGTGTCCGAGCGTGCGGCGTCGACCGTCAACGACGCCCGCGAGCGTGGCAGCCGCGTTGTCGCTGTCGGCACGACAGCGGTGCGCGCGCTCGAGAGCGCGTTCGATGCGGAGAGCGGTGAGGTGGTTGCCCGTGAAGGGCAGACCGATCTCTACATCCTTCCCGGACACCGCTTCGAGGTCGTCGACGCCATGGTGACGAACTTCCACACGCCCCGATCGACGTTACTGATGATGGTGAGCGCCTTTGCCGGTCGCGAGCTCGTGATGCGCGCGTACCGCACGGCGATCGAGGAGCGTTACCGGATGCTCTCGTTCGGGGACGCGATGCTCATCGTGTAGGCGTGGCCGTCACGGTCAGCGTCGCGGTTCCCACCAGGTCCACGCGCTGTTCCCGGCGGCAGGGTCCGACGGGGAGGTCCCCGGAGCGATGGCAAACCCGTCCGACGGATCGGTGCCCGGGCGGACGTAGACCGTCGCACCGGCGTCGTCAGTACCCGCGGCGATGAAGGCCGGGGAGCCGTCGGGAGCGGCAGGCTCGGGTATGCCCTGCGGCAGGCTCGGCCACTGCCCGAAGCCCCCGATGGTTCCCGAGCGTTGCGCGTATGCAGTCCCGCGCAGCATCCGCACCACGGGCTCGAAGCGCAGCAGCGCATCGTCATCGCCGATCAGGACGATCGCATCCGAGGACGGGTCAGCGTACACGGGCCGGTCGGAGGCCGCGCCGCCCGTGTCGAGCGCGCTGGTCACCGAGCCGACGCGCGTACCGGCCGGCTCACCGGCTGCAGTGCCGACCAGGCGGTAGACAGCGTCACCGAAGACAACGTAGGAGGGCCCTTCGGCCGCGATCAGGAGTCCGTCCTGTGCGGGCGGCTCTGCGGCGGAAAAGTCGCTCTCGGCGCCGAACTCCGCCTGTCGATCGTCGGCGGTGTCCGTC
>JAHYJI010000115.1 GCA_019429145.1 Coriobacteriia bacterium
GTCCGCGATCTTCTCGGCTACCAGTACTTTCATCGGCTGTTCCCCCTGTTGTCTTCCCGGCGCGGTCCGCGCCACCCTATGCCTGTCCCATGAACACGGCCTCGGCGGCGCTGATACCCGCACCGCGCTCGAACTCGTATCCCAACTGCGCGAGCGTCATCTCGAGCGCCGCGAGCGTGGTGATGATGTCGAAATCGCCGAAGTAGCCGAGGTGACCCACGCGGAAGATGCGGCCCGCGTAGCTGTCCTGGCCACCGGCGATGGTCACGCCGTAGGTGTCCTTCATGATCTTGACGATGGCCTTGCCGTCCACTCCCTCGGGCACCCATACCGGCGTGACCGCCGAGCCGCGACCGTCATCGGGCGCGAAGAGCTTCAGCCCGAGCGCCTCGCACCCCTGCCGGGTGGCCTCGGCCAGGCGCGCGTGGCGGGCGATGGTGTTCTCGATGCCCTCCTCGCGGATCATGCGCAGCGCCTCCACCAGCCCGATGATGAGCGAGACCGGCGGGGTGAACGGCGTGGTCTCCTTGGCGAGGTTGGCGCGGTACTTACCCCAGTCGAAGTAGAATTTGGGCAGCGTGGAGCGCTCGTAGGCGCGCCAGGCCTTGGGCGAGACGGTGAGAGCGGCCAGGCCCGGCGGCAGCATGAGTCCCTTCTGCGAGCCGGTCATGACCACGTCCAGACCCCACTCGTCGGTCTTGCACTCGACCGCGCCGATGCCGGTGATCGAGTCGACGATGAAGACGCACTCGGGATGCTCGGCGACGATGGCCCCGATGGCCTTCACGTCGTTGAGCACGCCGCTCGAGGTCTCGGACTGCACGACCACCACGCCGCGCACGCCCGGGTTCTCCGTAAGCGCGGTGGCGATATCTGCCGGGTCGACCGTCTCGGTCCACTCGTAGGACAGGTCGACGACGTTGAGACCGTAGGCCTTGGCGAGCTGCACCATGCGGTCGCCGAACTTGCCGTTGCGCGCGACAACTACCGTGTCCTCCGGGCAGAAACAGTTCGCAAACGCGGACTCCATGACCCCGGTGCCCGAGCACGACATGATCAGCGCGTCGGACCCGGTGGTCTCGAAGACGTACTTGAGCCCCTCGACGGCCTCCATGAGGATCGCCGAGAAGTCGGGCGTGCGGTGGTGGATCATCGGCCGGGCCTGCGCGAGGAGCACCTCGGCGGGGACCGGCGTCGGGCCGGGCGTCATCAGGTACTTCTTCTGCATGGCGCTCCTCCTACTCCTTCTCGGCCAACCAGCTGAACATCCCGCGAAGGTCGCCGCCGACATCCTCGACGAGGTGCTCGGCGTTGATGCGGCGCATCGCCTTGAAGTGCGGGCTGCCCGCCTTGTTCTCGACGATCCAGTTGCGAGCGAACTCCCCGTTCTGGATCTCCCACAGCACCTCGCGCATGGCCTCGCGCGTCTCCTCGGTGATGATGCGCGGGCCGGTGACATACGCGCCGTACTCGGCGGTATTGGAGATCGAGTCGAACATCTTGGCCATGCCGCCCTCGTACATCAGGTCGACGATGAGCTTGAGCTCGTGCAGGCACTCGAAGTACGCGATCTCGGGCTGGTATCCGGCCTCGACCAGCGTCTCGAAGCCCATCTGCACGAGGTGGGTCGCACCGCCGCAGAGCACGGCCTGCTCGCCAAAGAGGTCGGTCTCGGTCTCCTCGGGGAAGGTCGTCTCGATGACCGCGGCACGCGCGCCGCCGATGCCTGCGGCCCATGCGAGCGCAACGTCGGTGGCCTTGCCGCTCGCGTCCTGGTGCACCGCGATGAGGCACGGTACGCCCGAACCCTCGAGGAACACGCGGCGCACCATGTGGCCGGGGCCCTTGGGGGCGATCATGATGACGTCGACGTCTGCCGGCGGCTCGATCTGCCCGTAGTGGATGTTGAAGCCGTGGGCGAAGGCGAGTACCTTGCCCGCACTCATCGACTCGTGGATCTCGGCGTAATACGTATGCGCCTGCGTCTCGTCGGGCGTGAGCATCATGATGATGTCGGCTTCCTGGGCGGCCTCGCGCGGCGTCATGACCTTCAGGCCGTCGGCCTTGACCTTGTCCCAGCTTGCCGAGCTGGTGCGCAGGCCGACGCGGACGTCGCAGCCCGAGTCGTGCAGGTTGAGCGCGTGGGCGTGACCCTGGGAGCCGTACCCGATGACCGCGATCTTGCGGTCGGTGATGAGCGACAGGTCGCAGTCCTTCTCGTAGTACACGTTCGCCATCTTCCTCGTCCCCTTCTCTACTAGCTCTCGCGCGATCCGCGCGCCAGAGCGATCCGTCCGGTGCGTGCCAGTTCCTTGATGCCGTACGCCCGCAGCAGGTCCTCCATCGCGGCGAGCTTCTCCACCGTGCCCGTGGCCTCGATCGTCAAGCTGTTCTTGCCCACATCGATGATCTTGGCGCGAAACACGTTCGTGACCTCGATGACCTCGTGCCGGCGCTCGGGCGGTGCGTTGACCTTGATGAGCACCAGCTCGCGGTAGACCATCTCGGCCGGGTCGAGGTCCTGGATCTTGATGACGTTGACGAGCTTGTGGAGCTGCTTGGTGATCTGCTCGAGCGGGGTCTCGGCGGCACTCACCACCATCGTGATGCGCGAGAGCGTCGGGTCCTCGGTCACGCCCACCGCGAGCGAGTCGATGTTGAACCCGCGCCGTGAGAAGAGCGACGTCACGCGGGTGAGCACGCCGGGCTTGTTCTCCACGAGCACTGAGAGTGTGTGCTGCATCTACTCCCACACCTCCTCGAGCAGTTCGTCGTCGAGCATCTCGGACACCGGACACCCGGGGATGCCGCCGAGCATCTCGTCGATCGAGCCGCCGGGAGCCACCATCGGGAAGACGCACTCCTCGGCCTCGACCCGGCAGTCGACGATCGCCGGGCCGTCGAAGGCGAACGCCGCCTCGAGCGCCTGGTCGACCTCCTCGGGCTTGGTCGCCCGCACGCCGAAGCACCCGTAGGCCTCGGCGAGCTTGACGAAGTCCGGACAGTCCTGCGGCAGGACCGACTCGCTGTAGCGCTTGCCGTAGAAGAGCTCCTGCCACTGGCGCACCATGCCGAGGAAGCCGTTGTTGAGGATGACCACCTTGACCGGCAGGTTGTGGATCTTGGCGGTGGCGAGCTCCTGGCTGACCATCTGGAACGAGCCGTCGCCGGCGATGTCGATGACGAGCGCGTCGGGCCGACCCGCTTGAGCGCCGATGGCCGCCGGGAAGCCGAAGCCCATCGTGCCCAGTCCTCCCGAGGAGACCCAGCTACGCGGCTCGAGCGCCTTGTGGAACTGCATCGCCCACATCTGGTTCTGGCCGACCTCGGTGCAGATGATCGTCTCGCGACCGGCCGTAAGCTCGTCGATGCGCTCGACCACGCGCTGGGGCATGATCGTCGCCGACTCCTTGTGGTAGTGGAGCGGGAAGCGGTTGCGCCAGTCGTCGATGGCGCGCATCCACGCGTCGGTGCGCGGCTCGGCGCCGGTCTTGCGCAGTTCGGCCACGAGAGCCGCGACCACGTTCTTTGCGTCGCCCACGATCGGCACGTCGACCGGCTTGTTCTTGCCGATCTCGGCCGGGTCGATGTCGATGTGGATGACCTTGGCCTTGCTGGCGAATGCCGCGAGCTTGCCGGTCACCCGGTCGTCGAAGCGCACACCCACGCCGATGAGCAGGTCGGTCTCGGTGATCGAGTAGTTCGTGTACTTGGCGCCGTGCATGCCCGGCATGCCGATGGCGAGGTGATGGTCCTCCGGGAAGGCCCCCTTGCCCATAAGCGTTGAGGTCACCGGCAGCTGCATCAGCTCGGCGAGCTCCTTGATCTCCTGGGACGCATTGCTGGCGAGCACCCCGCCGCCGACGTAGAGAAGCGGCTTGCGCGCCTTGGCGATGAGGTTGGCGGCCTGCTTGATCTGCTTGGCGTGGCCGCGGTAGGTGGGCTTGTAGCCGGGCAGGTTGACCGATGTCGGGTAGACGAAGTCCACCTCGCCCTTGCTCACGTCGACCGGCATGTCGATGAGCACCGGTCCGGGACGCCCGGTGGTGGCGATGTGGAACGCCTCCTTGAGGACCTCGGGCACCTCGGTGGCGTTCTTGATCAGGTAGTTGTGCTTGGTGATGGGCAGCGTGATGCCGGTGATGTCGGACTCCTGGAAGGCGTCGGTGCCGATGACGCTGGTTGCGACCTGCCCGGTGATGACCACCAGCGGGATGGAGTCCATGTATGCGTTCGCGATGCCGGTGACGGTGTTGGTGGCGCCCGGACCGCTCGTCACCAGCGCGACACCCGGCCTGCCGGTCACGCGCGCGTAGCCGTCCGCGGCGTGCACCGCGCCCTGCTCGTGGCGCACGAGGATGTGGCGGAGGTCCTCGGCGTCGTAGATGGCGTCGTAGATGGGGAGCACGACGCCGCCCGGATAGCCGAATATGACGTCGACCCCCTCGGCCACAAGCCCTCTCACGAGGGCTTCAGCGCCTGTGATGCGCTCACTCATGAAACCACCGCCCCTTCATCAGCGCTGGAGACGAAGCGTGCGTAGCGGGCCAGGTAGCCCGTGGTGACTCGCGGCTCGGGTGCGGTCCACTGGCGCCTGCGGTCGGCGAGGCGCTCCTCGGTCACCGCGAGCATGATGGTGCCCGCGTCGATATCGATGGCGATCTCGTCGCCCTCCTCCACGAACGCGATCGGGCCGCCGGCGGCCGCCTCGGGCGAGACATGGCCGATGGCAGGGCCCTTGGTGGCGCCGGAGAAGCGGCCGTCGGTGATGAGCGCCACGCTGGTGGAAAGCCCCATGCCGGAGATGGCCGAGGTGGGTGTGAGCATCTCGCGCATGCCCGGGCCGCCCTTCGGGCCCTCGTAGCGGATGACTACCACGTCGCCCTCGCGTATCTCGCCGCCGAAGATGGCCGTCACGGCCGCTTCCTCGGAGTCGAAGACGCGCGCCGGGCCCGTGTGTTTGCGCATCCCGGGCTGCACCGCGGACTGCTTGACCACGCAGCCCTTGGGTGCGAGGTTGCCCTTGAGCACCCGCAGGCCGCCCTCCGGGTAGTAGGCGTTCTCGACCGGGCGCACGACCTCGGTGTCGTGGTTGCGCGAGGAATCGACGATCTCGCCCATCGTCATGCCCGAAGCGGTCATGACGTCGCGTGCGATCAGCCCTGCTTTATCGAGCTCGACGAGGATGGCGCCGATGCCGCCGGCGGCGTAGAGGTCCTCGAGGTGGTAGTCGCTCGCGGGGCTGATGCGGCAGATGTTGGGGGTGCGTGCCGAGACCTCCGACCAGTCGTCGAGGGTGATCGGGTGGCCGGCCTCGTGCGCGATGG
>JAHYJI010000010.1 GCA_019429145.1 Coriobacteriia bacterium
CACCAGTGCCGAGGTGTGGCGCAGGCTGGGGCTCGGCGACATCCACGAGGTCACCGACATCGCCGCCGCTGCCGTATGGGGTCAGCTCCCCGCCGGCAATCCCGTCACCAAGGGGGAGCCGCTCTTCCCGCGGATCTACGAGGAAGAGTAGACGCCTCTCGCCCCACACCGAGGAGGGCACATGGCCGACGAGCGACCCGTCGAACTGCCGTCGATCGGGCGGGTGGCCGACACGCACGCGCATCTCGACATGCTCGACGACCCCGTGGCCGCCCTGGTTCGTGCGGCCGAGGCCGGCGTGGGCTTCATTGCGACCGTCGCCGATGTCACCGAGGACGCCGAGCGGACCTTCGAGCAGCTCCCGTCGTGGCGAGAGCAGGCGTCTGCGCAGCTGGCCTTGCTGCCGGGGCAGCCGTTCGCGCTGCCCGAGGTGCGCATCATCGTCGGGTGCCACCCGCACAACGCGAGCGCCCTGGATACCGATGCTGAAGCTCGCCTGCGCGACCTAGCACGCGACCCTCGTGTGTGTGCTATCGGAGAGGCCGGCCTGGACTTCCACTACGATCACTCGCCCCGCGACGAGCAGCGCCGGGCCTTCCGGACCTCGCTCGCCGTCGCGCGCGACGCGGGACTGCCGGTGGTAGTGCACCTGCGCGAAGCGCACGAGGAGGGCGCCGCCATCCTGGCCGAGGTCGGGGTACCGGAGGCGGGCTGCATCATCCACTGCTTCACGGAGGACGTACCGCTGGCGCTCCGCTTCGTCGAGATGGGATGTCACGTGTCGTTCGCCGGGCCGGCCACGTTCAAGAAGGCGGGGCTGATCCGAGAGGCTGCGGCGGCACTCCCGCTCGAGCGGGTCCTCGTGGAGACCGACTGCCCCTTCCTCGCGCCGGAGCCCTACCGGGGCCGGCGCAACGAACCGGCATGGGTGACGCTGACCGCAGCGGTGGTGGCGGCGTCACGCACTGAAGCACCCGAACTCGTGACCGGGGCGCTGTACGACAACGCGCTCGCGCTCCTCGGTGCAGGGATGACGCAGCCATGAGCGACGGAGGACCGCCCCGGGTGCTGTGCATCGCCGGCTCACCGCGCAGGCACGGCAACAGCGAGCGGCTGCTCGGGGCATGTGCGGACGGCATTCGCGAGGCGGGCGGCGAGCCCGACGTCCTGATCGCGGCCGAGGCGGGCGTGCGACCCTGTCGCGGGTGCAACACCTGTTCCCGGACGGGAGCGTGCATCATCACCGACGACGGCATGTCCGACGTCTATCGTCGCATCGACGCCTCCGATGCCATCATCATCGCCAGCCCCGTGTACTTCGCGACCGTCCCGGCGGTCCTCAAGACCGTCTACGACCGTCTGCAGCCCTACTGGGCACGCGTCTACCGGCTCGGGCAGCCCCGGCCCGCAAGGCGCCCCGGAGCGATGCTCCTGGTGCGCAGTGGCGGTGACCCGTTCGGCTTCGGGGCGGCCGTCGACACCACGAGGAGCGTCTTCGCGGTCCTCGGTATCGACTGTCTCGAGGAGCTCCGCGTGCAGGGTCCGGACGCGCCCCGGGACGTACTCGAGTACCCCGCGGAGCTCGATCGGGCGGCCCGGATCGGGGCCGGAGTCGCGGCGACCGCACGTCGCCGGTAGGTCTCCCGCAACGGCCGTTCCGTGGCCACCTCGGCGTTTGCCCCCACTCCACCGCTTGGCTACAATCGAACTCCGCTTCTCACTTGGCCCAAGACCGAGATGCACGGAAGGTTTGTATGCAGAATCCGCCGGTTCGACCGGCACGATTCCTCCGACATCGCCACCTCATCGCAGCTCTCGTCGCAGTACTTATCGTAGTCTTCAGCGTCACCGGATTCGTGTGGGCACAGAAGGGAATCACGCTGGTCGTAGACGGTGATTCCCGCTACGTGAAGACCCAGGCCGACACCGTCGGGACCCTGCTCGAGCAGGCCGACGTGGTCGTCGGCGCTGCCGATATCGTCACACCCTCCGCCGACACCCCTGTCGCCGACGGGATGACCGTCGTGGTCCGTCATGCGGTTCCGGTCATGCTTCGTTTCGGTGGCGAGGCGATCAGACTCAACGTCGTCGGAAGCACCGTCGCCGACGCGCTGGTTGCAGCCGGTCTCGATCCGGGTCGCGGCATCTCGGTCACACCCGCACTCGACGCTCCGCTCACGCCCGAACTGGTCATCGAGGCGACCGACGTGTTCGTTCGCGTGGTCGAGGAGCAGGTCGAGATCCCGTTCGAGGTCACCACGCGAAACGACTCAACGCTCCCCCAGGGCTCGCGCACGATCGAGCGGGAGGGCGAGCCCGGACTCATGCTCAACGTCTACCGCGTGCTCGTGACCGGTGGCGTGGAGGGCACGCGAACTCTCACAGCCGAGCAGGTCCTCCTCGACCCAGTGGACGAGATCGTGCTGGTGGGGACGAAGCGCGCCAGCGCACCGGGAGCCGTCTCACGCGAGCGGGCAACCCCGTCCCCGGCGCCCGCCTCCGCACCCGCTGACGGCGAGAAGCTCACCGTGGCTGCCACCGGCTACTCGTCTCAGGACCCTGGGGTCGGTACGCGCACCGCGACCGGCGCTCAGGCCAAACATGGCGTCATAGCTGTCGACCCCTCGGTGATCCCGCTCGGCACGCGGGTCTACGTCCCCGGCTACGGAAACGCGGTGGCCGCAGACACCGGGGGAGCCATCGCCGGCAACAAGGTCGATCTGTGCTTCGATACCCGTGCCGAGGCTCTGAGCTGGGGTCGGCGTACCGTCACCATCACCATCCTGCCGTAGGCGAGGAGGAGGCCCGTGGCCCACTCGCGGCTCGCCACACCCGGCGCCACGATCGCGGTTCTGCGCGCGCACGACATCCAGACCCGCAAGTCACTCGGCCAGCACTTCCTCATCGACGACAACGTGGTGGGCAGGATCCTCGCGCTCGCAGACCTTCAGGGTGACGAGGCGGTCCTCGAGATCGGACCCGGCATCGGCACGCTCACGGTCGCTCTGTGCGAGGCCGCGGGGTCCGTTGTGGCCGTGGAGCGCGACAGCCGCCTGCTTGAGGTGCTCGCGGACACCACTGCCGGGTGCGACACGCTCCGGATCGTGCATGCTGATGCGGTCAACGTCTCGCCGACAGAGCTCGAGACACCCGCCGGCCCGCCGGTCGCGCTCGTCGCGAACCTGCCCTACGCGGTTGCCGCAACGGTGGTGCTGCGCTTCTTCGAGGTCCTGCCGTCACTGCGCTTTGCCGTCGTGATGGTCCAGTCCGAGGTGGCCGACCGCATGGCCGCCTCGCCGGGCTGCAAGGAGTACGGCGCCTATACCGTCAAACTCAACCTGCATGCCCGGGCCGCCGGGCGATTCAACGTCCCGCCCGCCTGCTTCCTGCCCCCGCCCCGGGTCGATTCGGCGGTCCTCAGGCTCGAGCGGGTGGATGCCCCGGCGCCTCCGGAGTACGTGGAAGCGGCCGCCTGCATGGCCGACGCGGCTTTCGCCCAGCGGCGCAAGACGCTGCGCAACTCGGTCCGTTCGACACTCGGCGTGCCCGCCGATGTCATCGACGCCGTCCTTGCCTCGGCACTCCTCGACGGGGGTCGACGGGCGGAAACTCTGAAGGTAACGGAGTTTCTGCGGCTCGGAGAGGCCGCCATCCGATTTGGCCTTCTACCTTGAGTTTTGTGGCCTCCTGGGTTATAATGCCGTTTTGGTATAGAAGGAGGCCAACTGCATGGATGTAGCACGCCAGACCGAGGTCGTCGGGCGCATACGCACTGATCTTGAGGGGCTCATGGGGAGCCGGATGCGGCTGAAGGCCAATATGGGGCGCTCGAAGATACTGGAGCGCGAGGGGATCCTCGAACAGACACATCCTAGCCTGTTCGTGGTACGGGTCGAGGAGAAGCGGGACCGTACGGCGCGCGTCTCCTACAGCTACGTCGACGTACTCACCGGCACGGTCGAGCTCAGCAACTGTGAGAGCGGGGAGAACCTGCTCCCGTGGCTCAACTAGCCGCCCGGCACATCGCGCGTGATCTGAAGGCGTGGAGCCCATCGTGCTCCGCGCCTTCGTGTTGGAGGGGCTGTGCCGCAGCAGAATGACGGTCGCACCGTCGTCCGTGCGCCCGCGAAGGTCAACCTCTACCTCGCGGTCGGCGAGCGTCGTGAGGATGGCTACCACAACGTCGAAACGGTGCTCCAGACCATCTCCCTCTCAGACGAGGTCGTGCTCGAGGACGCTCCGGAGCTTTCCGTGACCACCGAGCCCGATCTCGATCTTCCTGCCGAGGAGAACCTGGCGTACCGTGCGGCACGGGCTCTCGGTCTGGCGATGGATCGCGACCCGGAGGTGGCGATCCACATCGTCAAACGCATCCCCGCGCAGGCAGGGCTCGGCGGCGCGAGCACCGATGCTGCTGCTGTGCTCCTCGGGTTGGCGCACCGCTGGGGACTCGGTGCAGACGCACTTCCGCGCCTGACCGAGGTTGCCGCCACGCTCGGGGCCGACGTGCCGTTCTTCCTCGGAGCCGGAACGGCACTGCTGACCGGGCGGGGTGACGTCCTCGACCGCGTACTTCCGACTCCCGCTCTCGACCTCGCGATCGTCAGGCCGCCTGTTCCTGTCCCCACGGGCGCTGCGTACGCCGCATTCGACCGGATGCCTTCGGAGACGGTACCCGGCCCTGCCGCGCTGGTCTCGGCGTGCGAGACGGGAGACCCTGCCCGGGTCGCCGACGCCCTCTTCAACAACATGACCGCAGCGTCTGTGGGGCTGGTGCCGGAGGTGGGCGACGCGCTAGCATTCCTTCAGGACGAGCCGGGCGTGCTCGGCGCTGCGATGGCGGGTAGCGGGTCGGCGGTCTTCGCGGTATGCGATTCGGCCGGGGCCGCGCACGACGTGGTGGTCAGGGCCTCCGCGCGGGGACTGTGGGGTGCGACTGCACGTACCGTCGCGGCTGGCGTGACGGTGACGGAAGGTGAGTGAGCGATGGTCGACGCGGTAGTTCTCGCCGGAGGCGACGGTGCGGTGCTCGACCCCTCGTGCCGCTTCAAGGGGCTGCTACCGATTGCCGGCAAGCCGATGGTGGAGTGGGTGCTCGACGCGCTGAATGCCGCCGATACCATACACGAAGTGGCCGTGGTGGTTCCGACCGCGGAGAACCTCGGCGCATGGGTCGACCGCACGGGCAAGCTCGTGGTCTCCAACGGGTCGTTCGTCGAGAACATCATCGCCGGTATCGGGGCGTTTCGCGCCGACCGCCAGGTACTTCTCGTCACAGGCGACATCCCCGCGCTTACGCCCGAAGCGGTGGACTCCTTCGTCCGCCAGAGCATGGCGACCGGTGCTCAGGCGACCTACCCGCTCATCCGTGAGGCGGACATGATCGAGCAGTACCCCGGCAGCGAGCGTACCTTCGTGCGTCTGGCCGACGGCAAGGTGACCGGCGGCAACATGATGCTCGTCGAACCACTGCTGCTCGACCGCAACCGGGAGATCGGCGGGCGTATCTTCGCCACCCGGAAGAACCCGCTCGCGATGGCCCGGGTCATCGGGGCCAGGTTCGTCTTCCGCCTCGTGCTCGGCAAGCTCACCGTCGCCGAGGTGGAGGCGAAGCTCGGGGAACTCATCGGCGGCACCGGTGCCGCCGTCTTCACGAGCGAGGCGTCGATCGGTGCGGATGTCGACAAGCCGGTCGACGTGATCGTCGCCGAACGCGTGCTCTACTCACGCACGAGCGGAAGGAACGGCCCCGTCGAGAGGGAATAACCATAGTGAGTACGGAGTGCCCGTGGGGGCGGGCGGTCCGGTGTAGCGACGACAGTGAAAGAGCAATACGTGGGGGGAATCGATGGACATCACAAAGGTAACGCTCCGATCCGTGTCCATGAACAAGGTGTGCGCCATCGCCAGTATCGTGATAGACGACGCGTTCGTCATCCATGACCTGAGGGTGGTGAACGGAGACAAGGGCGTGTTCGTTGCGATGCCCTCGCGCAAGCTCCCCAACGGGGAGTTCCGTGACATCTGCCATCCCATCAACGCCGAGGCCCGGGAGCACCTCCAGGAGGCCGTGCTCGAGCAGTTCGAGGCGGACGGTGGCATCGAGGCGTTCGCCTCGGTAGGGGCACGCGAGGAGGCATAGCCTCCCTCGGCGTGCGTGCGTGATTTGACCTGCGACGCGGCCCTTACCTACACTTCGGTGTGCTCTGGGGCGTAGCCAAGCGGTAAGGCAGCGGACTTTGGATCCGCCATTCGTAGGTTCGAATCCTACCGCCCCAGCCATCAGACACGCGACCCGGGTGGCTGAGCCCGGGAACCCCGACGCCTAAGGAGCACACCATGGGCGCGACCGCACTGATACTCGCCGCCGGCGAGGGTACCCGCATGAAGTCAGACCTGCCCAAGGTCGCACACGCCGTTCTCGGCGTGCCGATGGTGGCCTACGTCGTCGCGGCGGCCCGCCATGCCGGATGCGACCGGGTCGTGGTCGTCACCGGATACCGTGCCGAGGTCGTCGAGGAGCTGCTCGGCGATGTCGAGTGCGTGCGCCAGGACCGCCAGCTGGGAACGGGCCATGCCGTCATGTGCGCGCGCGGAGCACTTGCCGACTCGGGATCGCTGCTCGTGCTGTCGGGCGACTCTCCGCTGATCCGCCCGGAGACGATCGCCGAGCTCGTCGCGGAACGCGAGAGCACCGGCGCCGCGGCGGTGGTGTTGACGGCGCACCTCGGTGACCCGGCCGGCTACGGGCGTATCGTGCGGGACGGCGAGGGTGGCGTTTCGGCCATCGTGGAGCAGAAGGACTGCACCTCCGGCCAGTGCGCAATCGACGAGGTCAACACCGGCACCTACTGCTTCGACGCGGCCGCGCTCTTCGAGCACCTCGACCGCCTGGATACCGACAACGCCCAGGGGGAGTTCTACCTGACCGACATGATCTCGCTGTTCGTGGCCGAGGGGCTCGGGGTCGCTACGGTCACGGTCGAAGACCCGCAGGAGACACTCGGCATCAACTCGCGGGTCCAGCTTGCCGAGGCGACGAAGGTCATGCAGCGCCGCATCAACCGGGAGCACCTGCTGGCCGGCGTGACGATGACCGACCCGGATCTTGTGTGGATCGGCCCGGACGTGGAGATCGGGCGGGACACCGAGATCATGCCGATGACGTTCCTCATGGGACAGACCAGCATCGGCACGGGCGTGACGCTCGGACCCGATACGCGAGTGACCGACTCGCACATCGCCGACGGGGCGGTCGTCGACTCCTCGGTGCTCATCGGCGCCCAGGTCGGCCCGGGAGCGAGTGTCGGCCCCGTGGCCTACCTGCGGTCGGGAGCGGTCCTCGGCAAGAACTCGAAGGCCGGCACCTGCGTAGAGATAAAGAACTCCACGGTGGGGGAAGGTTCCAAGGTGCCCCACCTTTCCTACATCGGCGATGCAACCATTGGCGCCGGGGTCAACGTGGGCGCGGGTACGATAACGTGCAACTACGACGGTTTCCGCAAGCATCGCACCGTGATAGAGGACGGCGCGTTCATCGGCTCTGATACCATGCTGGTGGCCCCTGTGACGATCGGCGCCGGTGCGGCCACCGCCGCGGCGAGCGCCATCTCGCGTGACGTGAAGGCCGGATCGCTCGCGATCGAGCGGTCTGACCAGCGCGAGATCGAGGGCTGGGCGGTTCGGCGAAGCACCGGTGCCGCGCCCGACAGGCAGACCGAGACGGAAGGCGAGTGATGAGCGAGACCGGCAGGCGGATGATGGTGTTCAGCGGCACGTCCAACCGCGAGCTGGCGGAGGACGTGGCGAAGCATCTCGGCATCGAACTGGGCAACGTGAAGATCTCGAAGTTCGCCAATGGCGAGATCTACGTGCGCTACCTCGAGAGCGTTCGCGGCGCCGACGTGTTCCTGATCCAGTCGGCGTGCAACCCGGTCAACGACTCGATCATGGAGATGCTGATCATGGCCGATGCGGCCAAGCGCGCCTCGGCACGCAGCATCACCGCTGTCGTCAGTCACTACGGTTACGCTCGCCAGGACAAGAAGTCGGCAGCGCGCGAGCCGATCACCGCGAAGCTCGTGGCCGATCTGATGACGACGGCCGGGATCGACAAGGTCATCGCGATGGACCTGCACCAGGGTCAGATCCAGGGCTTCTTCGACCAGCCGGTGAACCACCTGACCGCGCTGCCGATCCTCTCCGACTACTTCGAGAGCCTCGAGCTCGAGAACCTGTGTATCGTGTCACCGGACGTCGGCCGCGTGAAGGTCGCCAAGAAGTTCGCCGACATGTGCGGAGCGAGTCTGGCGATCATGCACAAGGGTCGACCGGAGCACAACGTCGCCGAGATCACGCACGTCATCGGCGATGTGGAGGGACGCACGTGCATCGTGATCGACGACATGATCGACACAGCAGGATCGGTGACGGAGGGGGCCAAGAGCCTGATGCAGAAGGGTGCGAAGTCGGTGTACGTCACGGCGACGCACGGCATCTTCTCCGGTCCCGCGTACGACCGGCTGGAAACGTCGTCGATCTCCGAGGTAGTGGTGACGAACACGCTGCCCGTTCCCGAGGAGCGGCGCGGTGGCAAGATACGAGTACTGAGCGTCGCGCCGCTGTTCGCGCACGCTATCCAGAACGTGTACAACGACGAGTCAGTGTCTGAGCTGTTCGACCCGGACTTCCAGCTCTGACGGCCGCGTCCGGACCCGCCGGACGACGGCATTCGAAAGGAGAACGGAACGCATGACCGAATCCACTCACATCAAAGCACGGGTCCGCGAGACTACGGGCAAGAAGAACCGGCGCCTCGCTGGCTCGAGCGAGATCCCCGCGGTCCTGTACGGGCCGGCGCGCGACACCGTGTCGCTCGCGCTCGACCGTCACGAGTTCGAGCTCATGATGGCTCACCACGGCGCCGGCTCGACTATCGTCTCCATCGCGCTTGAGGGGGAGAAGAAGCCCGTCAACGCAGTCATCCGCGAGGTCCAGCACAGCCCGGTCAAAGGCAACATCCTGCACGTCGACTTCCTCGCCATCCGAATGGACCAGAAGCTGCAGGCGACTCTGTCCTTCAACTTCGTGGGCGACTCCCCCGGCGTGAAGGCCGGCGGCGTGCTCATGCACAGCATGCGCGAGGTCATGGTCGAGGCACTTCCCGCCGAACTTCCGGATTCGATCGACGTCGACATCTCCGAGCTCGAGATGGGCCACTCCATCACCGTCGCAGATCTGGTCGCGCCCGAGGGCGTAGAGATCACCGACGATCCTGAAGGCGTCGTGTGTTCGGTGACGCTCCCGACGCTCGAGCCCACCGAGGAAGAGCTGGCCGAGGAGGTCGCAGAGCCCGAGGTCATCGGCGAGGAGGCTTCCGAGGAGGACGCTTCCGGGGAGGCCTAGCGCCGCATGGTCTATCTGGTGGCGGGCCTGGGAAATCCAGGCCCGCGCTACGAGCTCACCCGTCACAACGCGGGCTTCATGGTGGTCGATCACCTTGCCGAGGGACTGCGCGCCGCCTACTGGAAAGACGAGGCCGGCGCGAGGACCTCGGTTATCCGCGCGGGTGATGCCGACGTGGTGCTCGCCAAGCCTCAGTCGTTCATGAACGTCTCGGGCAGTCCGGTCAGCCGACTCGTCGACCACTACGAGGTGCCGCTCGAGCGGCTGATCGTCGTGCACGACGACATCGACCTTCCCGAGGGCAGCATCCGGGTGAAGAGCGGCGGCGGGCACGGCGGCCACAACGGCCTTCGCTCGCTCCAACAGCGGCTCGGCAGCGGGGAGTACCTGCGGGTGCGGATCGGCGTGGGACGTCCTCCCGGACGCCAGGACCCCGCTGACTACGTGCTCGAGCCGATGGGGCGCATCGCGGCCGAGAAGCTGGGAGAAGCAGTGCTGCTCGGGGAGCGCGCCGTGCTGCACGTCATCGAGCACGGGGTCACGTCGGCGATGAACGAGTTCAACACGCGAGAGTAGCGGTGCGGCATGCGCTCGGCCGCCCGGGTCGGGCGGAGACGCCGGGGTTCTACTGCACGTAGGCTATCGGGTTGGTCGAGGCGCCGTTGACGCGGACCTCGAAGTGCAGGTGCGGCCCGGTCGAGTAGCCGGTCGACCCCACGAGTGCGATAGCCTGACCCTTCGTGACTGACTGGCCGTTCGAGACCTTCAGGCCTCCGTCCAGGATGTGCGCGTACAGGGTGGTGAGGCCGTCGCCGTGGTCGATCACGATGATGTTGCCGTACCCGCCGTTCCATCCGTAGCTCGCCCGGATGACGGTGCCGTCGCCGGCTGCGACGATCGTCCCCCCGCCCCGGCTGATGTCGATCCCGTGGTGCATACGTCGCGAACCGAAGATCGGATGCGTCCGCCAGCCGTACGCCGAGCTCAGCGAGCCGCCCGGTACGGGCCAGTCCATGACGCCACCGTGATACTGGCCGGAACCGCGCGAAGCCGCGGCGCGCAGCTCTGCCTCCATGCGCCGCGCGGCCGCCTCTTCCTCCTCGGCCTGCTGCTTGTAGCGCTCGGCATCCTTCTCGCTCGCCTGCATCAGCGCGGACTTCTGGTTCTGTGCCGCCTTCTGGCCGTTGAGCGCGGACTGGCGCTGCGAGCGCATCGAACGGAGGTTCTTCTCCACCGCCGCGGCCTCTGCGCGCTTCTGCGCCGCGGTCTGCAGCGAACGCTCCAACTCGGCGCGTGCCGACTCGAGCTGCTTGCCGGTGTGTATCAGCTGTACCGCCATGTCGTTGTTGGAGCTGATGATGCGCTGGACCAGTGTCGTGCGCGTGATGAGGTCGTTGATGGTCTTGGAGTCCAGCAGCAGATCGAAGTAGAAGTAGGTGCCCTGCTTGTACGTCGTGGTCATCCGCTCGTTGAGGAGTCCCTGCTGGAAGTCGTACTCCGCCTCGGTCTCGGCGATCTCGGCTTCCTTGTCGGCGATCTTCGCCTCCAGGTCGCGGACCTCGCCCAGAAGTCGCTGGGTCCGGGAGGTCGCCTCGGCGATCTGGGGGTCGAGCTCGCGGATCTGACCATCGATGGAGCTGATGGTCTTGTCGAGCGCCTCGGTCTCTTTGCGCAGCTCGGAAGCGCGCTCCTCGGCCGCCTTGGCGGCTTCGCGGGCCTGCTCGGCCCGTTGTCGGGAGGCCTCGATGTCCTCGCGCGTCACTCCGGGGGCGAGGGATACCGAGGAGAGGACGAAGAGGAAGACGAGGAGAGACGCGAGATATGCGCGGCCGCGATGCATGGCTGTAGTACCTCCGGTGGGCGGTTCTATGATGTGTATCGGCAGTTCGCCCCGGAAGGCGCAGGTCGAGAAAGATAGTAGCAGGGTACACGGGTATATTTCAAACCGAGGGCACGAACGGGTGCCCGGACCGGAGCGGTGAGGTGCCGCTCCACGGCAAGCGAGAGGATGGATCCCATGTCTGACGACACTCCTATTGCGCCGCCGGCGCCACCGGCCCCACCGTCACCCGAACCCGCCGCGGAGGTCGATGGCACGACCAAGCTGCTGGCGGTACTCGGATACCCGTTCTTCATCGTTGCCCTGATCGCACTGCTCATCGACCCCTATAAGACCCAGCGGTTCTCGCGGGCACACGCCGTTCAGGCGCTCGTGCTCAACGTCGTCGTATGGGTCCTTGCATGGATCCCGGTGGTCGGTTGGATCGTCGGGTTGGTCGCCTTCGTGTTCGCGATTCTCGCGATCCTCAAGGCACTGAAGGGCGAGATCTACGAGATGCCGCTCGTGTACGACTTCGCCAAGAGATTCATCGACGGGTAACGCTGGCGGGTCATTCGGCGCCCTCGATGACGATGTTCCACGGCGCCCCTTGGGGGCCGGGCACGATACGTGTCCGGCCCTCGTCGTCGACGAGCACGAGCCCGAGCCCGTGCTCCTCCGCGTACGCGATCGCCGCGTCCGGGCCTGCCACGAACAGCGCGGTCGAGAGGATGTCGGAATCCAGGCCGGAGATGTCGCCGACGACGGTGAGCGAGCGCAGCCCGCGTGCGGGCAGACCGGTCGCAGGGTCGAGGATGTGGTGATAGCGGACGCCGTCGCGCTCGAAGTACCGCTGGTAATCGCCCGAGGTCGACACGGTGATGTCGCCTCCGGCTTCGACCGTGGTGATGACCGCGGCAGGGTCTCGCGGGTCCTCGATGCCGATGCGCCACGGCTCTCCGTCGGGTTTCTCTCCGAACGCGAGTGTGGTGCTACCCGAGGAGATGAGCGCCGCGTCGATCGTGCCGCTGTCGCCGAGAGCCAGCGCTGCCTCATCGAGCGCGAGACCCTTTGCCGCACCGCCGAAGTCCCAGCGCCCGTCTGCAAGCGCGGAGTTGAGCCCGGCAGGTGTCGGGACGCTCCCGCCCTCCTCGAAGTCCCACGCCGCGGTCGCCGCCCAGAGCTGCGGCGAGAACCACTCGCGTACCTCGAGGAAGCAGATTGCGTCGAGTACCGCCTCCGCTCGGGGAGGCAGCGCCTCGAGCGCGGGCTCGGCGGCCGCGTTCACGTGTCCGATAGCCGAGTCCGGGTCGTGCGCATCGAGCTCGGCCTCGACCGCCTCCATCGCCGCATACGCGGCATCGACGGGCGCTCGCATCGCCGTCTCATCGGGGCCGTACGCGGCGATCGCGACGACGGTACCCAGCGCTTCCCGGCTTTCGCGAAGCGGCTCGTCGGCACGCGTGCATGAGGCTGTGAGCAGCAGCGCAGCCAGCAGGACCGCACAGGTCGTGACGATGGTCCACAGCTGGCGCGGCACGGGTCTCCTCGGCGGGGTGACGAACGGTCGACGACTAGTATACTAGTGCGACATCCAGCCGCCCCGAGCGGTGCCCTACAGGAGGTCTGATGTTCGAGATAGTCCACAAACGGCAGCTTTCCGAGGCCGTGTTCGAGATGGGCGTGCGTGCGCCACGGGTCGCCCGCAAGGCCCGCGCGGGTCAGTTCTTCATCATGCGCACGACGGATCGCGGCGAGCGGGTACCCTTCACCTTCTCGGACTGGTCCGCTGAGGGAGGCTGGATCCGCTTCATCTTCATGCGGGTAGGCAAGACTACCCATGAGCTCTCCCACTTCGAGGTCGGCGACAGCGTCGCTGACGTGGTGGGTCCGCTCGGCATACCGACGCACGTCGAGGACGTGGGCCGCATCGCGGTGATCGGCGGCGGCGTGGGGGCGGCGGTCGCCTATCCGGTCGCGCGCGCGATGGCCGATGCCGGCAACGAGGTGACGGTCGTGCTGGGCGCGCGCAACGAGGACCTGCTCATCCTGCGCGAGGAGTTCGAGGCGCTGCCCCTCAAGGAGCTGCTCGTCGTGACCGACGACGGTTCGGCCGGCGAGAAGGGTCTGGTGACCGCACCGCTCAAGCGCCTTGCCGAGGCCGGTGAGATCGACCATGCGATGGCCATCGGGCCGGCGATCATGATGAAGTTCTGCGCGGCCACCGCGAAGGAACACGACGTGCCCTGTGTTGTGTCGCTCAACCCGATCATGGTTGACGGCACAGGAATGTGCGGAGCGTGCCGCGTGAGTGTGGGCGGCGAGACGAAGTTCGGCTGCGTGGACGGTCCGGACTTCGACGGCTGGGAGGTCGACTTCGAGGAGTTGATGAGCCGGCAGCGCGTCTACGTCGACGACGAGCGCGCGGCCGATGCCGACTACTCGAGGGGGTGCTCATGTCACCAGTAGAGCCCGACGCCGGCGCCGCCGGTCCCGCCGAGAAGCCACGCCATCGTCCCTCGCGCGCACCGCGCACGCCGATGCCCGAGCGCGGTGCTGCCGAGCGTGCACAGGACTTCGACGAGGTCGCGCTCGGCTACACCGAGGAGATGGCGCGTGCCGAGGCGGCGCGGTGCCTGCAGTGCCGCAACGCGACGTGCATCGAGGGCTGCCCGGTCAACATCGACATCAAGTCGTTCATCGGCCACATCATCGATGGCGAGTACGAGAAGGGTGTCGCGGTTCTCAAGGAGCGCAACGCCCTGCCGGCGATGTGCGGGCGCGTGTGCCCGCAGGAGGAGCAGTGCGAGATCGCGTGCGTGCTCGCCAAGAAGGGTGAGCCGGTCGCCATCGGGCGCCTCGAGCGCTGGCTCGGTGACTTCGATCTGGCCTGCGAGCTGGAGAAGCGCTGCGTCCCTGAGATCGCCGAGCCCACCGGCTTCCGCTGCGCTATCGTCGGCTCCGGTCCTGCCGGCCTTGCCTGTGCGGGCGAGCTCGTGCGTCTCGGACACAAGGTCACCATCTTCGAGTCGCTGCACGCCCCCGGCGGCGTGCTCACCTACGGCATCCCCGAGTTCCGTCTGCCCAAGGCCATCGTCGAGGCGGAGATCTTCATGCTCACCGAGATGGGGGTGGAGATCGTCACCGACGCGGTCATCGGTGCTACCTACACGCTCGATGAGCTGATGACCGAGGAGGGCTACGACGCGGTCTTCATCGGCTCGGGAGCCGGGCTGCCGGTGTTCCTCGGCGTGCCCGGAGAGAACCTGAACGGCGTCTACTCGGCAAACGAGTTCCTCACGCGCGTGAATCTGATGGGTGCCTACGAGTTCCCGAAGTCCGACACCCCGGTCGCCCGTGGGCGCAAGGTCGCGGTCATCGGTGGAGGCAACGTCGCGATGGACTCGGCGCGCACGGCACTTAGGCTCGGCGCTGAGGAGGTCTTCCTCGTCTACCGCCGCACCGAAGACGAGATGCCGGCACGGCGCGAGGAGGTCCACCACGCACGCGAGGAGGGTGTCGAGTTCAAGATGCTCTGCTCGCCCTCGGAGATCCTCGGTCGCGACGGCTTCGTGACCGGTCTGGTGGCGACGCGCATGGCGCTCGGCGAGCCCGACGACAGCGGACGCCGCGCGCCGGTGTGCGTGATGGACAGCGAGTTCGAGATCGACTGCGACATCGTGATCGTTGCGGTTGGTACGCGGGCCAATCCGCTGCTGGCGCAGGCCGCGCCCGATCTCGAGCGCTCGAGCCGCGGCTACGTGCTCACCGACGACGAGGGCGCGACGAACATCCCCGGTGTGTTCGCGGGTGGCGACATCGTCACCGGCGCGGCGACGGTCATCCTGGCGATGGGGGCAGGTAAGACATCGGCGCACGCGATGGATCGCTGGCTGGCCGGGCGCTCGAGGGCGGTCTGAAGGGCAGAATCTGGGGTACTATCGGTAGTAGACCGCCGATGGGCGGTACTCCTTATGAGCGGCGTGCACACCGCCTCCTACTACCGATCCAAGGGGTCTGCCGGTGAACGATAGCGTGACTGCACTCGTCGTCGACGATGACGACGCCCTCGTCGAGATGATACGCACGGGACTCGAGATCGACGGCATGCGCGTGCTCTCGGCAAGCGACGGCGCCGAGGCCATCGAGACGCTCGATGTCGAAGACGTGGACGTGGTCGTCCTCGACATCATGATGCCCAAGGTCGACGGCTGGATGGCGCTGATGGAGATGCGCAGCAGCCCCGAGACCGCCGACGTTCCCGTGATCATGCTCACCGGCAAGACGCAGGACCTGGCGAAGATCCTCGCGTTCAAGCAGGGGGTACAGCAGTACGTCACCAAACCCTTCAACCTCCAGGAGCTCTCGGCGCGCATCCAGAGCCTTGCCGACGGCCGTCGGCGGATGATGGGGGAGACGTCGCGCTCGGCCGAGAGCGACCTGCGCAAGCTCGCGGTCCGCAAGGGAGGGCGTACGATCCTGCTCTCCATCGACGACATCGTCTTTCTGTCGGCCCGTAACAAGTCGACCTACGCGCACACCGACGACAACCAGTATCTGGTCGACCTCACCCTCGGGGAGCTCGAGGAGCGGCTGAGCAGGGAGTACTTCACACGGATCCACCGCAGCTACATGATCAACCTCAACAAGGTGCGGGAGATCCTGCGGGCCGACGGAGCGTACGTCGTGGTCGCCGCGGACCGCGATGAGACGCAGATCCCGGTCGCGCGCCGTCAGGTGCGGGCGTTCCGCGAAGCGGTGGGGATCTAGCCGCCCGTCAGTTCCTGAGGCTGCCGAGCGGGGCCGGGAAACGTCCGCCGCGCCGGATGAGCTTCGTGCCGGCCCACCCGTTCACCGACATCACGGGTGCCGCGCCGAACAGCCCGCCGTACTCCACGGTGTCCCCCACCGACTTGCCTGCTGCCGGTATGAGCCGCGTCGCGGTCGTCTTGTTGTTGATGACGCCGATCGCGCACGCGTCGGCGATGACCGCGGCCAGCGTCTCTGGGGGCGTGTCGCCCGGGACCACGATCATGTCGAGGCCCACCGAGCACACACTGGTCATCGCCTCGAGCTTCTCCAGCGTGAGCGCTCCGTCCGTGACGGCACGCACCATTCCTGCGTCCTCGGACACCGGGATGAACGCGCCCGACAACCCCCCCGTGCTTGAGGTGCCCATCGCGCCGCCCTTCTTGACGGCGTCGTTGAGCAGCGCGAGCGCGGTGGTGGTCCCCGGTCCGCCGCAGCGCTTCACGCCGATCGCCTCGATGATATCGGCGACGCTGTCGCCCTCGGCGGGGGTGGGCGCGAGCGACAGGTCGACGATGCCCATCTGGACGCCGAGCCGGCGTGCCGCCTCGCGTGCGATGAGCTCACCGGCGCGCGTGATCTTGAAGGCGGTGGCCTTGATCGCCTCGGCGACGGACGTGAGGTCGGCGTCATCGGGCAGCGCGGAGACCACCGCCCGGACCACGCCGGGGCCCGAGATGCCGACGTTGACGACTGCATCCGGCTCGCCCGCGCCGTGCATGGCTCCCGCCATGAAGGGGTTGTCCTCGACCATGTTGCTGAAGACGACGAGCTTGCCGCAGCCGAACGAGTCACGCTCGGCGGTGAGCAAGGCCGTCTCCTTGATGGCCTCCGCCATACGCAGGACCGCGTCCATGTTGATGCCGGCGCGCGTCGAGGCCACGTTGACCGAGGCGCAGACCCGCTCGGTGGTCGAGAGCGCGTGCGGGATAGAAGCGATCAGGCGGGCGTCGCCGTCCCCGGTGCCTTTGTGTACGAGTGCCGAGAACCCGCCAACGAAGTCGACACCGACCTCCCGCGCAGCCCGGTCGAGTGCTTCTGCCAGCGGTGTGACGTCGGCGTCGCGACACGCCGACGCGAGCTGGGCCATCGGCGTGACCGCGATGCGCTTGTTCACGATGGGGATGCCGTACTCCCGGCTGATCGCGTCGCAGACCGGCACAAGGCGCTCGGCCCGTTCGGTGACGGCACGGTAGACCTTCTCCGACATGACGTTGAGGTCCTCATCGGCGCAGTCTTCGAGCGAGAGTCCGAGCGTCACGGTGCGGATGTCGAGGTTCTGCTGCGTGATCATCAGCAGTGTCTCGACGATCTCCTCAGGAGAGATGTTCAGCATGGTTCGCTCCCGTCCGGGCGGGCGTCAGATGCGGTGCATGAAGCGGAAGACGTCCTCCCGCTGGAACGTGACCTGCACGCCTATCTCTTCGCCGGCGGCAGCCAGGAGGGCCTGCAGCTCGTCGAAGGGCGTCGCGTCCTCGTCGACGGTGACGAGCATCGTCATCGAGAACACGCCGCCGATGATGGTCTGCCTGATGTCCTCGATGTTGGCACCGGCATCGGCAAGCACGCGGGAGATGGCGGCGACGAGACCGACGCGGTCTTCGCCGAGGACCGAGAGGATGGCCGGGGTGCGCATGCGATCGCTCCCTTCGGGACGCTGGCGTGTGCGGCTATACTCGCATATACGGCGCACCGCTGTCTTTCGGGCGCATGCGAGGCGGGTCTGTGAGGAGGAGCGCGTGGCCGTACCCATCACCCCGATAGCACTCGGCGACGTCGTTCGCCTGAAGAAGCCCCACCCGTGTGGCGCAAACGAGTGGGTCGTGACCCGCGTGGGTATGGACATCGATCTGGAGTGCAGCGGGTGCGGGCGCAAGGTCAGGCTCGTGCGCTTCGAGTTCGACCGCCGCTTCAGGGGGTTCGTGCGCCGCGCGGGGTCGTGACCCGCAGGCCTTACGACTAGCCGGCCCCTTCGGTGGCCCCCGGCTCCTCGACGCGGTTGAGCTGCATGTGGATGTGATCTCCGGCGTCGGGCGTGTAGTCGGCCAGCTGGTGGTTGACGCGGTCGGATAGTAGACGCACCGATGCGATGCGGGTCACGCCGCCCACGACGAGTTCGCCGGCAGCGACCGTGGGGTCGGTGACGTGGATGATCACCAGGTCGATCTCGGGCCAGCCTATCGGCTGGATGTGGATCTCGATGTCCTCGTGTACCCCGTAGAGGAGGTAGGGCTTGACCTCGATCACGGTACCGTCGACCGGAGCGTAGACCGCCGCTCCGGCAAGAGCGCCGATGTCGGCGGCGGTGTCTGGAGGGCCGCTGCGGTTCGCGCGCCACATGCGGATGACCTCGCCGGTGAGCAGGGCGGGCTCTGTCGCATCAGGATCGCGTTCGGGGATCACCCGGCTCGTGCCGCGTTTGTGATCGGCGAGTTCCGGGTCGGCGTCGGGCAGGAGTGACTCCATCGGCAGCGCGTTGGGGCCGGCGGCCTGATGGAACGCCAGTTCGGTGAGCTCCTCCTCGGCGACGGTGAGATGGAGATCGAGGGAGCGGTACGTGGCAAAGAGCGGGGTGGCGGGCCCCTCGGGCTCGTCCGGCGCGGCCGAGGCAGGCAGGATCGAAGGCCTGGTGGACGGCGTCACCAGATCGGTCAGTGCTGCGGTGGTGCCGGGTGAAGCCGTCTTCCATCCGATGACGAACACGGCGACGACCATGGCCGCCAGGAGGATCGCCCGGCGCTGGCGCTTCGCCCGCTCGCGAGCCGCTCGCTGCCGGGCCCGACGCGATGCGCAGACGGCGTCGCGGGTGGCCTGCTCAGCACGCGATGCCCGCGC
Source organism: Coriobacteriia bacterium (assembly GCA_019429145.1). Lineage (GTDB taxonomy): Bacteria > Actinomycetota > Coriobacteriia > Anaerosomatales > SLCP01 > SKKZ01. Next base: position 18,869 of record JAHYJI010000010.1, read on the forward strand.
GGTCGCATCTTCGTCGCACTCGCACGTGGACATGGGAGTGAGGTCCGTCACGGCAGCACCTGCGCGACGTCGCCCTCGATGACCACGGAGGTCCCGTGCGGACTCGAGATGCGCTTGAGCCGCTCGAGGATGTCGGTGGCTTCCGAGCCGGTCACGACTTTGGGCTGGCCGATCTGATAGAGGTAGACGGGCACCGCGCGTACGTTCGCGATCCCGTGCGGGCCGAGGTCGGCCTCGAGTATGAACGCCTCACCGGTCTTGCGGGAGTAGTGGTCGAAGACGAAGTCGCCGAGCGAGTAGGCGATCAGTCCGCCGTTGTAGAGCTCGACGCCCTGGATGACGTGCGGGTGGTGGGAGAGGACCATGTCCGCGCCCGCGTCGATGGCGGCCCGGGCATCGCGCACCTGGTCGGCGTTCGCGTCGTCGACGTATTCCACGCCCCAATGGAACGAGACGAGCACGTAGTCGTGCTCGGCCTTGGCCGCGGAGATGGCCTCGGTGACCGCGCCCATGTCGGTCCGCCCCGGAGCCAGGCCCGCCCGGTCCTCACCGGCCACGAAGCCCGCCGGCAGGATGTGGCTGAACGAGAGGAACGCGACGGTCGTGTCCCCGTAGGTCTCGACCGCAGGCTTCCAGGCCGCCGCGCGGTCGATGCCCGCCCCTGCGTACCCGATACCGGCAAGATCCAACGCGGAGACGGTGTCCATCAGCGCCTCGGTGCCGTAGTCGAGGATGTGGTTGTTCGCCAGCGACAGGAAGGTGAAGTCGCTCGCCACGAGGCTCTCGATGCCCCGGGGGTCTCCGCGGAAGCGCACGTCCTTGTCGGGCCAGGGAGTCCCACCGTTGGAGAGAGGGCTTTCGAGGTTACCCACGGCAACGTCTGCGGCAGCCAGCCGGTCCGCTACGTACTTCAGCGGCGCCAGCCCGCCCTCGCGTCCGATGAGCTCTTTGACGCGACGGTCGAAGTGCATATCGCCGACGGCAGCCACGGTGAGTGTCGCGGGCAGGCTCGGCGCGGGCGGCTCGACAGGCGCTGCGGCAGGCACGGGCGTGGCAGTGGCCTCGGATCCGGCAGCGGGTGACGCGGGGCCGCCGGATCCGGTACGCGGACCGAGGGCATCCTGCACGAGAAAAGCGCCACCTGCCAGGAGCGCTGCGAGAGCGATTACTGCCAGGACGGCGTTGCGGCTACCCCGGCCCCGGTGGCGTCTCTGCGCACGCGTGGCCGAACGGGGAGTATGAAGGAGGGGTGCAGGGGTTTTCTGTGGCATGGCGAAGGTGATACTACGGCGACATGACGGCGGCAAGTATAGCACGCAGGCGCCTGTCGACCCGCGTTGGCGGCGATGCGCGGATGGTGCGTGCGTGCGCGTCCGTGGTGCTACAATCGCCATCATCCACGCATCGCCGAGGGGACCTGGATCCGCATGGAGAAACTCGAGGAGATCCTGCACGCCGAGGAGCGCGCGCGCCACGCCGTTGCCGACGCTCGCGTGCGGGCCCGCGAGACGCGCATCGAGGCGGCGGCCGAGGCCGAGATGATCATGACGGCGGCCCAGCGCGAGGCTGCCGAAGAGGCGGCGACCGTTGCCGCAGCCATCATGCGCGAGGCCGATGCGGAGGCTGCACGCATCGCGGCTGACTCCGAGAACGATCTCGCCGAGTTCCTCCGCAGGACCGAGGTGCGTATCGAGGCCGCCGTGCGCGCTGCGCTCGAGAACCTGGGACGGTGAATGCGCCGTGGCGATAGCCCGGATGCAGAAGGTCTCGGTCATCGGCCACGTGGCTGTACTCGACGAGACCGTGCGACTTCTGCAGCGCGCCGGTGTCGTCGAGGTCGCGGTCCGCGAGGTGCCCCTGGACGCCGTGGGCGCACTCGAGCCCGACCAGGACCGGCTGAACGTGCTGGAGGAGCGGGTCGCGCGGGCTGCGTTCGTCCGGGACTTCCTCGGCAGGTTCCACACGTCAGACGCGCCGTTCTCGACGTTCGTGACCGAGAAGGTGCATCTCTCGGTATCCGAGTTCGAGCACCTCGCCGACGACGGATCCTTCGGCGAGCTGTGCGGCGAGTGTGACCTGATGGCCGAGAGGCTCGGAGTCATCGAGCGCGAACGGACCCGCCTGCACACCCTCGTCCACGATCTGGCACCGTGGGAGGACTTGCACCTGCAGATCTCCCAGTGGAAGGGCACCGAGCACGTCGTGCTCTTCACCGGGACGGTGCCGCTGTCGGCTTCGAAAGGGGTTCGTCAGGCGCTCCGCGACGCGGTGACCGACGTGTCCGTCGCCGAGGTCGGCGAGTCGGCGCAGCGCGAGGCGTGGGTTGTCATGGCCCACGTCGACTCGCTCGACGAGGTCAGGGCCATCCTGTCGCTCACCGAGTTCATCGAGGTGAGCTTCCCGGGCCTGGAGGACTACCCTGCCGAGGAGCGTGCCCGTGCCACGGCGATGCTCGAGGCGCTCGACGCGGAGCATGACAAGATCGTCGCCCGGGCGACCGAACTGGCCGCCGTTGACCATTCGCATGCGGTCGCTCTCGTGCAGGCGCTGCTCTCGCAGCGTGATGCCGAGGAGATCCGCGCCGACTTCGCCGGTACCGAGCGGGCCTTTCTGGTCAGCGGCTGGATCGCCGAAGTCGAACGAGAGAACCTCTTGGCCGCGCTCGGACCGGTTCAGGCTGACGTGGACGTCACCTTCGACGAGCCCGCCCCGGGAGACCGGGTGCCGGTGATACTTGCGAACCCGCCGCTCGTGCGCCCGTTCGAGGTGCTCACCGACTTGTACGGCCGCCCGCGCTACGGCGACGTCGATCCGACGCCGCTGCTCGCCGGGTTCTTCTTCCTGTTCTTCGGGATGTGCATCGGCGACGTGGGATACGGGCTGATGCTCGGCACGGCAACGTGGCTGATCAAGAACCGCCTCGACGTCGCACCCGGCGTCCGCAAGTTTATGGACCTGCTCATGCTCGGCAGCGTAGCTTCCATCCTCGTGGGGGTCGCCACGCGCAGCTACTTCGCGCTCTCCGAGGAGTCACTCCCGGCGTTCCTGCGCTACCGGCCGCTCGTCGACCCCCTCGAAGAGGTCATGACGCTGCTGCTCGTGTCGGTCGCGCTCGGCGTGGTTCACGTGTCGCTCGGGGTCGTCACGAGCGCGTACCGTCGCTGGCAGGCCGGTGACCGGGCGGGCGCGGTCTTCGTGGACCTGAGCACCATCGCGCTCTTCGCGGCGCTCGGCGTCGCGATCGCGCTTCCCTCGGTCATCGGGTGGCTGCTTCCGCTCTCATTCGGTCTCGCAGTCGTCTTCAAGGGCCGCATGCTGGAGACGATTTTCGTACAGCGCTCGGTGAAGGCCACCCTGTTCGGGTTCGGGACCGGCCTGCTCGGCCTCTACGGCCTGGTCGGCTACGCGTCGGATTTCCTGTCCTACACGCGCCTTGCGGCTCTCGGACTTGCGAGCCTGCTCGTCGGCGACGTCATGAACCGGCTCGCCGGGCTCGTCTCCGACATCCCGTTCGGGGTAGGGTTCCTCGCGGCGGCGCTCATCCTGATCATCGGCCACACCTTCAACGTGGTGATCAACCTGCTCGGAGCGTTCGTTCATCCGACGCGCCTGCAGTTCGTCGAGTTCTTCAGCAAGTTCTACGAGGGCGGCGGGCGCTCGTTCGCGCCGTTCGCTCCTCGCACGAAGTCAGTGGTGCTGCACCCGGACCCGGGTGCGCCGGAAGGAGGAGCGTAACCGTGGACGACCTGATCCTTGGCATGACGGGGTTCGAGTGGGCGTACTTCGGGGCGGCGCTTGCCGCGATCGGAGGAGGCATCGGCTCGGCGATCGGCATCACGTCGATCAGCAACACGGCAACCGGGATCATCGCCGAGGACTCGGAGAAGTTCGGCAAGGTGCTCCCGCTCGCGGCGATGCCCGGAACCCAGGGTATCTACGGCTTCATCACCGCGCTGCTGGTCTTCATCTTCTTCGGGTTCTTCGGTGGTGAGGCCGATGTCACCGCACACGAGGGGCTGCGCATCTTCTTCTCCTGCATGCCCGTGGCGTTCCTGTGCCTGGTCTCGGGCATCTACCAGGGTGCGACGGCGGTCGGAGCGGCCGGCATGGTCGCGCGGCGCGACGAGGATGCAGGCAAGGCACTCATCTTCCCTGCGCTCGTGGAGACCTACGCGGTCTTCTCCCTGATCGTGACCATCCTCATGCTCCTGTTCATCGCCGGGTAGGTCGCCGTGGCACTTGCCGACATACTGCAGCGGATCGAGGAGGACGCGGTCGCCGAGGCGGCACAGATCCTGGGCGCCGCCGAACAGGCCGCAGACGCGGTGCGGACCGACGCGCAGGAGCGGGCTCACGCACGGACGCACGCGCTGGTCGAGCACACGACCCGTGAAGCCGAGGCAGCCGCGCGCACGCGATTGGCGACGGCCCGACTCGCCGCACGGGACAACATGCTCGCCGCTAAGCGCCAGCTCGTCGAGCGCGTACTCGCCGAGGTGGTCGAACACCTCGAGTCGCTGCCGTCCGAGCAGTACGCAGCGTTTATAGCCGCCGAGGTCGCAGGCGTGGCCCGGGGTGGCGAGACGCTCTCCGTGGGTCAGGGTGACCACGCGCGCCTCGGGGTCTCGCTGGGGCCGGCGCTCGCCGCGGCAGGCGCGAAGGTCAACATCCGGGGTGTGACCGGCGCGATCGACCGGGGCGTGCTCATCGAGGGCGACCGTGTGAAGGTCGTCGTGTCCGCCCGGTCGCTCGTCGCATCACACCGTGACCGGCTGGTCTCGGTCGTGACCGGGACGCTCTTCGGGGACGGCGGGGCGACGAGCGGCCCTGCGAGAACCGAGACCGTGCACCACCACGGGACCGAGGAGGCCACGTGACGCGATTGCGCGTCATAGCCGACCCGAAGCGCTACGGTTTCGCCGTGGGTCGCGTGCGCGTGCTCGAGACGAACCTGCTCGGGCCGATGACGTTCGAGCGCCTGCTCGACGCGCGCGACTTCGACCGCCAGCGGCGCATCCTCGCAGACACCGTCTACGCGGGTTACCTCGAGGGCGCGAGTACCCCCGATGATGTGGAGCAGGCACTGGATGCCTCCCTCGTCGACCTGTACGAGGACTTCCTCGAGCACGCCAACCTGCCCGGTCCCATCGTCGCGTACTTCCGGGTACGGCACGACTTCGAGAATCTCAAGGCGCGTCTCAAAGCCGAGGCACTCGGGATCCCGGTCGACGGGCTGCTCACGCCGCTCGGGAGCGTGTCGCCCGAGGTCTTTGCCGGACCTGCCGATCGCCTGCCCTCGGGCGTCAGGGAAGCGGAGACCCGTATCCGCACGGCACTTGCCGACGAGGACGGTAACCTGCCGCCCGACGAGGTCGAGGCCGCGGTAGACCGGGAGATGTTCACCTCGCTTTCCGCAATCGCGCACCAGTCGGGCAGCCGCTTCGTGCGCCATCTGATGTCGCTCGAAGCCGATCTGGGCAACGTGCGCGCGTTCGTGCGCAGCCGCATCCGTGGCGTGCCGGTCGCGGACGTCGAGCCCGCGCTCGTCTCCGGCGGAACCATCCGGACATCGACGTTTGTGACGCTCTACCGGCTGCCCGTCGAAGAGGGGATCGCGCGGATCGCGGCCCTGCCACCTCTGCGGCGCATCGAGCCCGAGGTGCTCGCCGACCCGGCACGGCTCGACGTCGCCATCGACGCCCTCGTGGCGCGCGAGGTCCGCATCCACCGGGTGACCTCGATCGGGCCCGATCCGGTCGTGGGCTACGTGCTGGCACGCCGTGCCGAGGTCACCGCGCTCAAGACGGTCATCATCGGCACGTTCTCGCGCGTACCGGTCGAGAGGCTCCGCGAGCGCGTGAGGGAGGTGGCGTGAAGTGCCTGCGGCGAAGGTGGCAGTGGTCGGTGACCGTTCGAGTGTCGGAGGCTTTCGGCCCCTCGGGTTCGCGGTCTTCGCTCTCGCCTCGCCAGGTGAGGCTCGCGACCTGTGGCCCCGGCTTACGAGCGGGGAGTACGGCGTCGTGCTCGTGACCGAGCCGGTCTACGAGGAGATCGACGATCTCGTCGCCGAGGCTGCCGACACCGCGGTCCCTGCGGTCACGGTGATACCGGGGGCAGGAAGTGCGGGCGGCGTGGGAGAGAAGAAGCTGGCACGGGCCATCGAGAGGGCCCTGGGGACGACGGTGCCCATCCGAGAAGAGGAAGAGTAGATGGCAGAGCTCGAACAGGGAAGGATCGTGAAGGTCGCCGGCCCCCTGGTCGTGGCCGAGGGCCTGCGGCACTCCCGCATGTACGATCTCGTGCGCGTGGGTGACCAGGGCCTCATGGGCGAGATCATCGAGATGCGGGCCGACCGCGCCTCGATCCAGGTCTATGAGGAGACCGAGGGGTTGGGCCCGGGAGACGTCGTCGTCTCCACCGGCGCACCGCTCTCCGTCGAACTCGGACCGGGCATGATGGGCGCGGTCTACGACGGTGTCCAGCGCCCGCTCGACGCGCTCAGGGAACAGGCGGGAGCCTTCCTCACCCGCGGCGTGAACGCCCCGGGGCTCGACCGCGAGGCGCGCTGGACGTTCCGCGCGACGGTGGATGCTGGTCAGCGGGTCGAGGGCGGGGACGTCATCGGCATCGTCCAGGAGAACGAGGTCATCGCGCTGCGCATCATGGTGCCGCCGGGACTCGGGGGCCGCATCACCGAGATCGCTTCGGGTACGTACACGGTTACCGACCCGGTCGGTACGCTCGTCGACGATGACGGAGGCGAGCATCCGCTGCTGCTCATGCAGACCTGGCCGGTCCGTATCCCCCGCCCCTACCGGCGCAAGCTCTCGCTCGCCGAGCCGCTCGTGACGGGCACGCGCGTCATCGACACCTTCTTCCCGCTGCTGATGGGCGGCGCGGCGTGCATCCCCGGGCCGTTCGGCGCGGGCAAGACCGTCACGCAGCACCAGATCGCCAAGTGGTCAAACGCCGAGGTGGTCGTGTTCATCGGGTGCGGGGAGCGCGGCAACGAGATGACCGACGTGTTGATGGAGTTCCCCGAGCTCACCGACCCGTACTCCGGTCAGCCGCTCATGCGTCGCACCGTGCTCGTCGCAAACACGTCCAACATGCCGGTGGCCGCACGCGAAGCGAGCGTGTACACGGGCATCACGATGGCCGAGTTCTTCCGCGACATGGGCTACAACGTCGTCCTGCAGGCAGACTCGACGTCGCGCTGGGCAGAGGCGATGCGCGAGATCTCCGGGCGCCTCGAGGAGATGCCCGGCGAGGAGGGCTTCCCGGCCTACCTGGGCACGAGACTCGCCGCCTTTTACGAGCGCGCCGGCAAGGTGGCCACACTAGGCGCCCCGCTCGACGAGAAGCCGGAGGCCGATGAGCGGCAGGGCTCGGTCTCGGTGGTGGGCTCGGTCTCGCCTCCGGGCGGAGACCTCTCGGAGCCGGTCGTGCAGAACACGCTGCGTGTCGTGAAGGTCTTCTGGGCGCTCGAGGACCGGCTGGCCTACGAGCGGCACTTTCCGGCGATCAACTGGCTCGTCTCCTACTCGCTGTACCTCGACAAGATCACGCCGTACTGGCGCGAGACGGTCAGCGAGGAGTACCGGCAGCGGCGTGACACCTGCATGGAGATCCTGCAGCGCGAAAGCGAGCTGGCGGAGATCTCCCGGCTGGTGGGGGTCGAGGCGCTCTCTCCCGAGGAACAGATCATCATGGAGACAGCGAAGTCCATCCGCGAAGACTTCCTGCAGCAGAACGCGTTTCGCGACGACGACCAGTTCACGTCGCTCGCGACCCAGGACCGGCTGCTGCGCCTGATCCTGCTCTTCCACGAGAAGGCGATCCAGGCACACGCCGACGGTGCGCCGCTCAAGGAGATCTTCTCGGCACCGGTGCGCGAGCGAATCGCGCGCGCGAAGTACTCCACCGAGGACCAGGCCGATGTGTTCAGCCAGATCGAGTCGGACATCGAGACGCAGCTCGTTGCCGATGGCGGAGAGGCGGGTGAGATCTAGATGGAACGCGAGTACATGACCACCCGCGACATCGTCGGCCCGCTGCTGCTCGTCGAGAGCGTCTCCGACGTGACCTATGGCGAGCTGGTGGAGCTCGAGTACCCGGACGGTACGATCAGCCTCGGCAACGTGCTCGAGGTCAACGAGGACGTCGTGCTCGTCCAGGCGTTCGAGGGTACGCGCGGCGCCAACCCGAGCCAGACCAAGGTGCGCTTCCTCGGCCGTGGGCTGACCCTCGGCGTCTCGCGCGACATGCTCGGGCGTGTCTTCGACGGCCTGGGGCGGCCGATGGACGGCGGGCCGGAGATCCTGCCCGAGGTGCAGCGGTCCATCTACGGCTCGTCGATCAACCCCACCGCGCGCGACTTCCCCGACGACTTCATCCAGACCGGTGTGTCGAGCATCGACGGTCTGAACCCGCTCGTGCGCGGGCAGAAGCTGCCGATCTTCTCCGGCTCGGGGTTGCCGCACAACCAGCTCGCCGCCCAGATCGCGCGCCAGGCGCAGGTCATCGGCGGGGGAGCGGGTGACTTCGCGGTCGTGTTCGCGGCGATGGGCATCACCTTCGAAGACGCCGACTTCTTCATGACCGAGCTGCGGCAGACTGCCGCCATCGAGCGCGCGGTCCTCTTCCTCAACCTCGCCGACGACCCGGCCGTCGAACGCATCGCCACCCCGCGCATGGCGCTCACCGCCGCCGAGTACCTCGCGTTCGACTGCGACATGCACGTTCTGGTCGTGCTCACCGACATGACCTACTACTGCGAGGCGCTGCGCGAGGTCTCGGCTGCGCGCAAGGAGGTGCCGGGTCGTCGCGGCTTCCCGGGTTACCTCTACACCGACCTCGCCACCATCTACGAGCGCGCGGGCCGCGTGCAGGGCCGAGCCGGCTCGATCACGCAGATCCCCATCCTCACGATGCCCGAGGACGACAAGACGCACCCGATCCCCGACCTCACGGGCTACATCACCGAGGGGCAGATCATCCTCGACCGCCCGCTGCACCGTCGCGGCGTCTACCCGCCGGTCGCGGTGCTTCCCAGCCTCTCGCGCCTCAAGCAGAAGGGCATCGGTCCGGGCAAGACGCGCGAGGACCACGCCGACCTGTCCAACCAGCTCTTCGGGGCGTACGCACGCGGTATCCAGGCAAAGGAGCTCGCGCTCATCCTCGGCGAGGCGGCGCTCTCCGATGCGGACAAGGCCTTCTCCGCGTTCGCCGACGCGTTCGAGGACCGCTTCATCCGGCAGGGAGAGCACGAGGACCGTTCTATCGAGGAGACGCTCGCTCTCGGGTGGGAGCTCATGACGCTCCTGCCGCGGACCGAGCTCAAGCGCATCAAGGACGAGTACGTCGAGCGCTACCTGCCGGGCGCGACCGATGCCGCCGGGAAGCCCGCTGAAGCCGGGGAGGTCACCGCTGCATCGTGACGACCGTCATGTGGATAGTGGTCGGGGCGCTGCTGCTCGCGCTCATCGCGCTGCAGCTCGTCGGAGCGCGGGCGCTCTCGGGCATGGGCGTGCAGCCCTCACGCGCCGTCATCGCTCTGAGGGCGGTCAACGTTGCGGCGGTGATCGCGGTCGTCGCGTTCGCGTTCTGGAAGTGGGTGAGCTAGCGTGCCCGCGCTGCGCGTGAACCCGAACCGCATGGAGCTGCTCAAGCTGCGCCGGCGCCGGCAGGTGGCCCAGCGCGGCCACAAGCTGCTCAAGGACAAGCTCGACGAGCTCATGAAGGAGTTTCTCGCCCGCATCGGCGAGAGCCGATCGATGCGCAAGAAGGTCGAGCGGGAGCTCTTCGCGGCGTACGGGACGTTCGCGATCGCTCGTGCGGAGTCGGGCAGTGCGTCGCTGGCAGCCGCGCTTGCGAGCGGGCACCCGCAAGATCTGATCGAGGTGAGCGAGCGCAACGTGATGAGCGTGCGCATGCCCCACTTCACCCTCGGCGAGCTGCCGGCACCCGGCGGGTACTCGCTCGTCACCACGCCGATCGTGCTCGACAGCGCTCTCGATGGTCTCGCAGCCCTTGCTCCGCGCCTGATCGAACTCGCCGAGCGCGAGAAGGCTATCGAGTTGCTCGCTGCGGAGATCGAACGCACGCGCCGGCGGGTAAACGCTCTCGAGTACGTGCTCATCCCGCAGCTCGACGAGACCATCCGCGACATCGGGATGAAGCTCGACGAGGCCGAGCGCAGCAACCTCACACGCCTGATGAAGGTCAAGGAGATGATCGAGGCGCAGCAGCAGTAGCGGTGCGAGATCGTGCGTTGCACCCATGCCTGCGGCTCAAGTCGCGGTGCGCGTCTGCCGATACACGGAGTGTCAGGAATGGACAGCTGTTCTCCTGACCGGTAGCGGCCCCCGTGGCGCCCCTCCACTGGGCAGGCCGTTCCTCAGACGGGCCCCGGCGGAATCGCCGGGGCCCAGGTCTTTCCCGGATGCGACCGGCCGGACGTATCCGGCGCGATCGGCGTGAGATGCCGTCAGCCGGTCTGGCCGGTGAACTCCCAGCCATCGATGAGCAGTCCGGGGACGAGCGCCGAGCCCAGCATCACGTCGAAGAAGGCGCGATCGCGGGTCACGCCCTTCACGGCGTTCAGCGCGGCAACTGCCCCCTGCGTGAAGCGCTGGTTCTTCAGCGGTGTGGCGAGTTCGCCATCCTCGATGAGGAAGGTTCCGTCGCGCGTCATGCCGGTGAGGGTGACCGGAACGGGGTCCTCGGCGTTCACGTAGTGGAAGCGGGTGACGTACACGCCGCGTTCGACCGATCCGATGAGCTCGTCGAGGGTCGTCTCGCCAGCGTCCATCATCAGGTCGAGGGTCATCGGGCCGAACGCGTTGGGGGCGGGAAGCGCGTGCCCGGTGTTTGCGCGCCCCGTCCGGGCAGCCCAGTAGGAGTCGGTGACCACACCCGTTGCCACCCCGTTCTCGATCAGCGGCACCCGCCGCTTGGGCATGCCCTCGTAGTCGAAGACGAGCCCGAATGACTCGGGAGCACACGCGTTGTCGGAGATGGTTACGAGCTCGGACATGATGCGCTTTTCGAGGTTGCCACTGAGGAACGAGCGACCCTCCTCGAAGGAGCGCGCCGAGAAGCCGAGGTAGCCGAGGAAGTCGACGATGTCGGCGACGGCTTCGGGTGCGAGCACCACGGTGTAGGAGCCCGGCTCGAGGTCGGCGGGGTACTCCGAGCGCCGTGCGAGGGTCGCGGCCTCGTCGCCGAGAGCGTCTGCGACCAGTCCGGTGGGGTCGGGTCCGTGGAACGATGCCCATCCGGAGCCGGCCCTGTCGGTCTGTGCGAGCACGGTGGCGCGAACAGAGGTGGTCTCCATCCCGACGTCGACGCCGAGCGAGTTGCCGATCGCGACCGTCTGCAGCGTGGAGGCCACACCGCCTGCGGCCTGGATGAGCCGCGAGGAGCACTGCCTGACGATGCCGAGCGCCACCTCGGCCCGCTGCTCCGGCCCGAATCCGGCTGCCGCTTCCGCTGCCCGGACGGGGGTCTGCACCGGAACCGGCGAAGGTAGTCCGGGAAACGCAGGATCGGCAGGTGCCGCCGACGCCGCGGCGACCGCCGCGGCACAGCACCCGGCCAGCGAGGCCTCGTCAAGGCGGTTGGTCGAGGCGACCCCCTGGCGATCTCCCAGGACCGCGCGCACCGAGATGCGCGTGTCGGTCTCCGTCACGTTCTGGTGGATCCTGTTCTCCGCAAACCGTGTGAGCGAGTCGTCTGCGGATACAACCACCACCTCTGCCGCGTCTGCCTGCGTGAGGGCGACCACACGTGCTGCGAGCTGTCGGGCCTGGTCGGCGGTCAGCCTGCTCATCGTCCCACCCCCACCTGGATGCCACGGAAGCGTGCCGGAGAGGCCCCGTGAGCGACGTGGGCGACCTGCATGGGCTCACCCTTCCCGCAGTTCGGCAGACCCCAGACCTTCCAGTGATCTCGAGAGCAGACCGCGTCACAGGAGTTCCAGAACTTCGGCGTGATGCCGGTATAGTTGGGGTTCTTCACCATGCGGGTTCGCTTCCCGTCCTTGATCTCCCAGCCGATCTCGCAGGCGAACTGGAAGTTGAGGCGCTTGTCATCGATCGACCAGGAGCTGTTGGTCTCGACGTAGAGCCCGTCGTCCGTGTCCGCGATGAGATCGTCGAGCGACCACTCGCCGGGCTCGAGGGACACTGTCGTCATGCGGATGAGCGGGATGCGGTTCCAGCCATCGGCCCGCATGCACCCGTTGCTCGTCCGCGAGATCGCGCGCGCGCTCTCGCGCGACGTCAGGAAGCCGGTGAGCGTCCCGCCGGTGATGAGGTGGTCGCGCTGGGCGGGAACCCCTTCGTCATCGAAGCCGAAGCTGCCGATCGACCCGGCGACGGTCGCGTCCGCCGTCACGGTGACGTGCTCGGAGCCGTACCTGAGCTGTCCGAGGTCCCTCACACCGAGGAAGGACGTTCCCGCGAACGCGGCCTCGTCTCCGAGCACCCGGTCGAGCTCGGTCGGGTGTCCGATGGACTCGTGCACCTGCAGGCCGAGTTGGCTGCCGTCGATGATCAGATCGGTCACACCCGGCGGGCACGGCGCCGCGGACAGAAGCGCCGCTGCCTCCTCGGCAACGCGCGGCGCATGCCCCGCGAGATCGAAGCCTCGGATGACCTCGTAGCCACCCTGGAGCCAGTTGCCCCCGTGCGAGTTGGGATAGGAGCGGGTGAGCACCTCGCCGCCGGCGACCGCGACCGCGGTGATTCCCCCGCCGGACTCCGTGTACGTCTGCTCGATGTAGCTGCCCTCTGAGGATCCGAAGCACTTGTGTGCCCGGAAGAACCCCATGTGGGACTTGGTGAGTTTGACGGCATCCTCGGCATGCATGGCCTTGTCCGCCTCGAGGAGCAGCGCGATCTTCTCCTCCAGCGACACCGCGAACGGATCGACCTCGCACGGTCCGTCCCACCGCGTGTCGAAGGTTCCGACGTCGGCGAGGTTGACAGGAGCTCCTGCGACGAGCGCGCTTGCCCGTGCTATGGCGACCGCCTGGCGCCCGAGTTGTTCGGCGGCTTCGGTGGTCACCGCGGCCGAGGAGGCGAACCCCCACGACCCGTCGGCGATGACCCTGACCCCGATGCCGAACGATTCGCCCGACTCGATGGCCTCCACGCGACCGTCGGAGACCGAGACCTTCTGCTCCCGCGAGTCGACGATGCGGGCATCGGCGTAGCGGGCACCCTTGACGAGTGCAGCATTGATTGCGGCGAACACGAGGTCGCGCATTCGATCTTCCCCCTCGCGAGCTCGGCGCCCCCGCACCTCACCCGTTATCGGAACTCATCGACTCCGCACGTAGAACGACGATACCAGAGCGACGGGCGCGCTGGCACCTTCCAGCCAAGAAGCAACGTGTCTGTGGGGCCTGCTACCAGCGCCCCACCGAGGCGAGCGGCCCGGTGTCGCCGACGCCCTGAGGCGGGTCGATGCGCGGAATCCAGTTGTAGCGGCGCGCACCGGCGTAGTCTCTGCGTGCCGAGAGCCGGGAGAGCTTGACGAAATCACCGGTCCTCGGAGCGTGGATGAAGTAGTCAGCACCCATGTAGATGCCCACGTGGTAGATGGGCGAGCCGAAGAAGACGACGTCGCCGGGTTGCAGGGCCGCGGGCGCGATCTTCTGGCCGAGGAGGAACTGGCTACCCGAGTAGTGTGGCAGATTCACTCCGTGCTGGCGGAAGACGTAGAGTACGAGACCCGAGCAGTCGAAGCCAGCCGGCGACTCGCCTCCCCAGAGGTAGGGGACGCCGTGGTACGCAAGTGCGGTCTCGATCGGCGAACCGGTCTCGATGACGATGCCGGCCTGCGAGGCGCCCGAGAGGATCTGCCGGAGCAGCTCGCTCTCCTCACGCTGACGACGCGCCGCTTCGCTGTCGAGAAGTTCGAGCAGGTCGCCCTGCGCCTCGGCCATCATCTGCTGGCGGTCCTGGATACGCAGCATGATCTCGATCTGGCGTGCTCGCAGCTCGAACTCGAGCGCCTCGGCCTCGTGCTCGGCGTTCTTCAGCCGCGAAGCCGTGTCCTCGACGAGCTCCTTCTGAGCGAGCAGGCTCTTGGCGACCTCCGCGTCAGCCATGCCCAGCGTGTTCATGAACTTCAGGCGTGAGAGGAAGTCGGAGAGCGACTTGGCTTCGAGGACGAGCTCGATCGCGGCGAACGACCCGAGCTTGTAGATGCTCGTTGCCCGCTTGCCGAGGAGTTCGTTTTGCAGTTCGTAGGCCTGCTCGGCGTTGACGAGGTCTTCCTGTGCGACCGAGACACGCTGCTTGGTGGCGTTGAGGCGTTCGACGGCCGCGTTGTACTGTTCGGCAGCGATGGCGAGCTCGCGGTCGAGCGCGTCGAGCTGGGCAAGGAACTCGTCGAGCAGTGCCTGGCGGCGAGCCAGCTCCTCGCGGAACCGTTCGGTCTCGGGATCAACGGGAACCTCGACGGCGGGCTCGTCGTCGGCCGGCGGTGTTCGCGGCGTCTGCTGCGGGGGAGGAGCCTGCGGGGAGGGCGTCGGCGAAGGAACCGGGGCCGGTGAGGGAGCGGGCTGAGGAGTCGGCGTCGACGTCGTCTCGGCCAGGGCCGCTGCCGGTGCGGCGAGGAGCAGCGCCGCTGCGAGCATCAGCGAGCACGTGCGATATGCGAACGAAGAGCCGGTCCGTGCCGTCATCCTGCGCCTTCCGTGCCGGTAAAGGATGCTCCCGCGCTCCGTATCGCCTACCCCGGGCGCACGCGGGCGAATCCAATGAGACAGTCTAGCACGAAACAGATGCAAACCCCAGGCCAAACCCGCTGGTGAGAGTGCCCACACACCATCTCCACAACGGGTAAGAACGAGAGAGATGCCCCTCGCGGGGTTCCGTTCGAGAGGAGGGCACGTACCGATGCCGAAGGCAGGATGGTGTGACGGGTGCAAGGCGTACGTCTGGGTCACCGAGAGCGGCGGGTGTGTCAACGGTCACGATGCTGCGATGCTCTCGGGTATCTACGAGGCAGAGCCGGACCGTGGCGTGCTCGAGGAGGCGCTCGAGTCTGCCGAGCGTGCCGCCGAGCGTGCCGGGGAAGCGACGAAGGTCGCGTGGGACGAGGCGAAGCCGGCCTTGAAGGACGCGGGGCGCACCGCCGAGAAGGCTGCGGGAGAGTTCGCCGAGGGCCTCAAGCGTTTCGGCGAAGCGATCGCAGGGCGGACGCCGAAGGCATCCGATCCCGCGCCACCGCCCCCCGGTACTCCCGAGGCGTCAGTGGGCGACGACGAGAAGTCGTAGGAACG
This sequence comes from Coriobacteriia bacterium, assembly GCA_019429145.1. Lineage (GTDB taxonomy): Bacteria > Actinomycetota > Coriobacteriia > Anaerosomatales > SLCP01 > SKKZ01. Next base: position 34,167 of record JAHYJI010000010.1, read on the forward strand.
CGCCCGCAACCTCTCGCGCACCGGCTCCGCGAACGGTATTGTTGCATGAGATACCACGCATTCTGCATACGCCATCGGAAGGAGCGCGCATGATCAGGGTTGCCGTGTGGGGTACGGGCATGATGGGGCAGGGCCTGCTCAGGTTCCTGCTCGACCGCCCCGGGGACGTCGAGCTCGTCGGTGCGATAGTCACGAACCCCGCCAAGGAAGGCAAGACCGTCGGTGAGCTGCTCGGCGACTGCGAGTGCGACGTCCGCATGACCACCGACTCCGCGGCTGTGCTCGAGCAGAAGCCCGACGTGGTCTGCATCTGTACCCAGAGCAACCTGCACGAGATCACCGACCAGGTCGAGCCGGCCATCCGCGCCGGGGCGAACGTTCTCTGCATCGCCGAGACGCTCGCGTATCCGTGGGCGACCGACCCGGCCTGGGCCGACCGCGTCGATGCGCTCGCCCGCGAGCACGGCGTCTCGGTGCTCGGCACCGGCATCAACCCGGGCTTCATCCTCGACGCGCTCATCGTGATGTGGACCTCGGTCTGCCTGCGGGTCGATCGCATCGAAGCCCGACGTGTCAACGACCTCTCGCCCTTCGGCCCGACCGTTATGGCGAGCCAGGGAGTCGGGACGACGGTCGAGGAGTTCGAGCGCGGTGTCGCCGACGGGACGATCGTCGGCCACATCGGGTTCCAGGAGTCGATCCATCTCATCGCGCGTGCGCTCGGCTGGGAGATCGACGAGATCGTCGAGACCCGCGAGCCCATCGTCACCACGGTGGAGCGCTCGACGCCGCACGTGCACGTGGCACCGGGGGACGTAGCGGGCTGCCGGCACATCGGCCGGGGTTACAGTGCCGGCGAGCTGAAGATCGAGCTTGTCCACCCGCAGCAGATCCACCCGCACCTGGAGGGCGTGGACACCGGCGACTACATCCGTGTGATCGGCGACCCCGAGGTCAACATGGCCAACACGCCCGAGATCCCCGGGGGCAAGGGTACCTACGCGAGCACAGGCAACTACGTCCCGCTTATCGTCGATGCGCCCGCCGGGCTGCTCACGGTCGTGGACCTGCCGCTGCCGAGGTTCTGGGCACCGACCGCCTGACGCCGGAAGGAGAGCGATATGTCTGCGGACCGCTGCCGCACCGGTCAGTGGGTCGAGGTCGAGCGTGTCCTGCTCGAGCCAGCCGACCGCGCCGCGAACCTGCCCGAGGAGACAGCGGGCAAGCCGCTGCTCGTCTGGGTCAAGGGGTTCGCGCTGGGCGAGACTGCACCCGGCGATGAGTGCGAGGTCGAGACGATGACAGGCCGCGTCGTGCGCGGGCGCCTTTCGGACCTCGACCCGGCGTACACGCATACCTTCGGCTCCCAGCCGCCCGAACTCGCCGGTGTGGGGCGCGACCTGCGGGCGCGTCTGGCCGGGTGGCGCGCGGCGGCTGCCGGAGGCCCCGGCGACCCGAAGGCGGGTGAGTGACGTGACCGGCCGCACCGAGGCGATCATGGCCCGCAAGGGTGAGATCATGCGCCGGGCGCTCGGCATGGACTACGCCGAGTTCGAGCGCAGCCCCATCGCCTTCGACTACGACGCGATGATGGCCGCACACGGCTACTCGCTCGACGACATCGTCGCCATCCAGGCCGCCGTCGGTGTGGGCTCCACGCCCCTGCTCGAGCTGCGCAACCTCACCGACCTCGTGCGCTCCTACGCCGAACCCGGTCACGGCGCGCGCATCTTTGTGAAGGACGAAGCCGCCAACATGGCCGGCTCGTTCAAGGACCGGCGCGCATCGATGAGCATCCACGTCGCTCGCGAGAAGGGTTACGCGGGCGTCATCGCCGCGACGTCGGGGAACTACGGGGCAGCGGTGGCGAGCCAGGCGGCCCGCGCGTCGCTTGCGTGCATCATCTGCCAGGAGGCGTTCGACAGCACGCACCTCGGCCAGCCCGAGATCATCGAGAAGGCGCGGATCTGCGAGGCGTTCGGCGCCGAGGTCGTGCAGATGACGGTGGGCCCGGAGCTCTTCGCCCATATGCTCGAACTGCTCGACGAGACCGGCTACTTCGCGGCCTCGCTCTACTCGAGCTTCGGAGTGTCGGGGATCGAGACGCTCGGCTGGGAGCTGGCCACCGAGATGCGGGAGCGCACCGGCGCGCCGCCTACCCATGTCGTCATCACGCATGCGGGGGGCGGCAATACCACCGGGACGGCCCGCGGGCTGAAGCGCGCGGGGGCCACCGACACGCAGATCGTCAGCGCCTCGGTGGACCTCTCGGGACTCCACATGGCCAGCGACACCGACTTCAACCGGAAGAGTTTCACGACCGGTCACACGGGCTTCGGGGTGCCCTTTGCGACCTGGCCCGACCGGGCAGACGTGCCGCGCAACGCCGCGCGCTCGCTGCGCTACATGGACCGCTACCTTACCGTCTCGCAGGGCGAGGTCTTCTACGTGACCGAGGCGCTCGCCAAGCTCGAGGGACTCGAGCGCGGGCCTGCCGGCAACACCGCGATGGCTGCGGCGATGTCGCTCGCGCGTGACCTGCCGCGCGATGCGACGGTGGTGGTGCAGGAGACCGAGTACACAGGCGCGGGCAAGCACCACTGGGCGCAGCTCAACTTCGCGCGCGAGCGCGGCGTGGAGGTGCGCGCCGGCGACCCGCGGGAGAACGTGCCGGGGAAGTCGATTGTCATCCCCGAGAGCCCCGAGCAGATCCGCGCGACCGAGATGGACCTCGGCAGAATGCGCCGCAGCTACGTCCGAAATGCGCTCGCACATGCAGTCGAAGGCTACGAGCCGACGGCGGAAGACATCGCGTTTCTCGCCGAGGACACAAACAGCACGCCGGAGGCGGTCGAGGAGATCGTCGCCGGGCTGCGCGCGGGGGCGTGAGCGAGGGTGAGTTGCGCGACGCTAGAGCAGCCGGATCTCCACGGGCGAGTCGATGCCGGCGAACGCACGCTGGTCGGCGGTGAACAACGGACAGTTCATCTCCTCGGCGAGCGCGAGGAAGAGCGCGTCGTAGACGCTCATTCCGTGCTCATAGGCGAGGGTTGTCGCCCTACTGACACGCTCGTACGTCGAATCGAACAAAGCGATATCGATCGATGCGAGATCGGCTATGAGCTCGAGTGCTTCAGCGGGCTCGATGCGTCGCTTCCAGCGGAGGGAGTTTGCGACTTCTACCGGCATGAAGGACGGAGCCAGCAACGTGACGGAACCCTCCAGGTGTTTGTGCAGGATGTGGGTCGCCTCTTCTGTTCGGCTCTCACCGAGCGCATGAAGCCATTTGTGCACGACGGAAGAGTCGATGACCGCAGCCGTCATCGCTCTTCCTCCCGGGGCATTCCGCGTTCTCGATCTCTTCGCAGCTGGTCCATCATGTCCTGGATGTCCTCCGCGCTGAGCTTCGCGCCGATACGCCTCATGCTGGCGATTGCACGGTCGATGTCCTTGCGACGTCGCTCTTCGGCGCTGAGGTTCTTGACATCGGCCACGTACCGGGCGCTTGCCTCGGCGATGAAGCCGCTGCGGGTCAGACCGAGCTCCCCGGCTGTCTCGTCGATCTGGCCTACCAGTTCCTCGGGCAGCGACACGTTCACCTTGTACGCGGCCATATCTACCACCCCCTGTCGGATACACTGAATGGATACACCACGAGTGTATCCGATTGCCCTGACATCTTCCACGCTGAGGGAGGTCTGAACCCCATGGTCCGGCCCGACACGTACCACGAGGTCCGCCAGCACCTGGCAGACCTGAGCGACGCCGAGCTCGAGGTCCGGTTCTGGGAGGGAGCCCGGGCAGTCGTCGAGCCGCTCGTCGAGCTCGCCCGCACCCACACCTCGCCCTCGATCGAGCGCAGCGTGCTCATGCGCATGGGCATCGACTCGCCTACCTGTATGGCGGTCGTCGCCGAGTGCGAGAAGCGCGGCCTGCTCGGCCACGGCGCCGGTCACGTGGTGCTGGTGCTCATGCAGGTGTGGGAGTGCGAAGCGCCCGAGGCCGCACGCCGGCTTGCGGCCGGCGAGGGCTGGGAGGTCGCCGAGGCGAAGTGGGGTGGCGCCCGATGAGCGCCGACCGCCTGCCCCCCGACCCGCCGCTTCGTCCCGACGAGAAACTCGACATCG
>JAHYJI010000116.1 GCA_019429145.1 Coriobacteriia bacterium
CACCGCTCCCGTCGCCGCTCCACACGTGCCGCCGATGTGCATGCCGCCGCCGAAGCCGGATGCAAGTCTGAGCGCCTGATCGGCATCCACGCCGAGCGAGGGGGCGAAGGCCACAAAGACCGCTTGCGAGCAGGACGCGCCGTCTGTGAAGTGCCGTGCTGCATCATCGATCCGACTCATGTGTGCTCCACTTCAGTCACGCCAGCAGTTCAGGATGGGTCGCCAAGAGCCATGCGCTCACAAGCGCCTGGAAGGTCCGTCCACACTCTGCTGCGCGAGACTTGCATCGGCGAGAGCCACGTCGAACCGGGACAGAAGGTCCGCGATCTCCCGTGCGGAGGTCTCCAGTGGTTCGAGGGTATCAGGCGTCATCGAACCCGCCAATCACATCAAGCCTCGGCTGAGCGAGAACCGACTCGATGAAGTGGTTGCCTTCGTCCCGCCTTGCGCGAAACGTAGCGGGCCGGTAGCTGACGACGTCGATCTCGCGACCCAGTTCGCGCTGCGCCTCAGCGATGGGCTCCGCAAGGTCGTCGTCCTTGACCTCGCCCACCACGAACAGATCGATGTCGCTGTCGATCTTGTCCTGACCCGACGCGACTGAGCCGAAGATGAACGCCCACTCTATCGATTCGCGCACTGCAGCACCCAGATGCCGAGCGATGACTTCGCCTACGCCCAGATCGCGAGCCATAAGCGAACGAAGTTCCTCGAAGCGCTCGGTGCGGACCGCACGGTAGTAGCGGCGGTTGCCACTCCTCTCCGATGCGACGAGTCCGATATCCTCGAGCCGACCGAGCGCGAGCTGTGCCGAGCGCAGGCCTACCCCCGCGCGACGGGCGATCTCGCGCTGATGAAGAGCTGTGGAGGGGTCTCGGACGAACAACGAGAGCACGGCCCTCACCGAGGGAGTGCCGATCAGCCGCGCGATGGGGGCAGGAGGCGTCGAGATGCGCCCGGTGTGCGTCGGTGCCGGGTAGGGTCGATGCTCCTCGGCCGCGCGCAGGTCAGCGTCGGTCGCAACCTGCCGCCGCGATGCAGTCGCGGGCTGCATGACCGCGACCGGCTCGCCTCTGCGGGTCACGATCACCGTCGTGCCTGACTCCAGGCAGTCCAGGACCGAGCTGACGTTGCCCGCAAGCTCGCTGGCCGAGATGTGGCGGACCTGAGAGGTGTTAGTCACTTGACTACGCTCCTTAGTCGTATGACTAACTATACTTCGCGAATCCGAAGCAGACAAGAGTTGAGGAACGCCGACGGGGTTAGCCGCCCTGCCCCTGCCGCCGCAGAGGCACCGGACGCTCAGGCGGTGCAGACATCGTATCGCCTTCCGAGCTTGCCAGCTGACGCTCCAAGTCGGCAAACGCGTCGATGACGTCGCGAGCCTCGAATACCCGGTTGCGTCGCCCGACCGTCACCTGTTGCAGGATTCCCGCCGCCTCGAGCCGGGCAACCGCATCGTTCACCTGGGGCTTGCTGCGCCCAAGGGCTCTCATCGCGCTCTTCACGCTCACGATCGGTGTCCCCGGCAGCAGCCGCAGCAGAAGGTCGACCGAGGACCCGGCACGCACGCTTCCGAGGCGCTCCCGCCAGGACGCTTCAATCTCCCCGCAGCGCTCCTCAAAGGCGACCGCGTCTTCGACGGCTCGCGTGCATGCGGCTGCGAACGTGCCCACCCACGTGTTGAGACCAACATGCGCGTCGGAGCTGTCCGCAGGCCCTTCGTAGCGAAAGACCGTGAGTCCGTGGATGTAGTCTTTCGCGCGAGTTGCGAGAATCAGCGAGATCGGTGGCTGCACACGCGCGGTGAGCCCGCGTCGACGAAGCACCAGGTGTATGAGGGCGCGCCCCGTGCGTCCGTTGCCGTCGGCAAAGGGGTGGATCGTCTCGAACTGTGCATGCGCGATAGCCGCCTGGGCAGCAGCGGGGAGCATGTCCGTGTTGCAGAAGTCGCAGAGATCCTCGAGCAGACCGCGAACCTCCTCAGCAGGAGGCGGAACGTAGGCAGCGGCACAAGGGTTGTACTCGTTCCCGCCGATCCAGTTCTGGACCTCGCGGAGCTGTCCTGCATACGCACGCTGTCGCGTGTCCCGCATGAGGCAGTGATGGATCTCGAGCATGGTCTCAACGGTGATGGCATCCGCGCCCTCAGCCGCTTCGAGCGCCTGGCGCATCGCATCGATATTGCCGAGGACCTCTTCCGCAGTGACATCACCGGGAAGCTCCCCCATCTGGCGCGCAGCTTCTGCCCGCATCAGACGCCGAGGGGCGATCTCAAGACCCTCGATCCGCGAGGACGCCACGCTCTCGGCACGAAGCAGGATGCGGGCGAGCGCCTCGGTGTCGGTGAGAGCGGCTACCCGTGTGTCGAACCGGGCGATCGCAGCTTCGGCGTCAGCCACGTCTGCGGCAACCTCGCCGTCGAGCCCGAACGAGCGATCGGCCAAACGGTCCGGGTGGTACACGTCGTACTCACACGAGCGGCGCTCAGCACGCGGTAACCCGCTTGTCGCTTCGCTGATCCATCGTCTGCGCTGATAAGCTGCCACTACTACCACTCCCCCTTAGTAAGGTTTGTACGATAAACCTAACTAAGGAGTCAACCAGGTCAGGGTTGCGGCGCGGTGAGGGTGCCGGCCGTGGGAGGCGCTCGTCCTGTGGATTCTGGGGATACTGTGGACAAGTACCGCAGGTCAGACCGGTCGTACGTCTCCGGCGACCGTTCGTCACAAAGCCGTGCGAATTCCGTCCGAGGCATTGTGTTTTGCGCGGGTCGGGGCATAATCATCTATGCGAGGTCGTTGAGGAACTCAGATGGGCCCCAACCGCAAGGTGAAGGTTCGTTCGAGGGACACAGCGGCCTCGCACTTTTGTGTGCGGACGACGCGAATGCGGAGTGCGGCCACCCTGACGGTCTTGATTGCGGTGTCACCACTCATGCGCACGCCCCGCTCGCCCACCTTGACATCACAGACTGTGACGTCAAGACGCGCACGAGGACCTCGACACCCGAGTCAACAGCAGCCTCAACGATGCGCTCGACCTCGGCCAGGACCTCCGCATCGAGATGAAGGCCCAGGCCGAGCGCTTTGACGACCTTCATAGTGGATGCGCTTGTCAGATGCCACCGGGGTCAGGCGGTTCCGCCGGAATCTGCGCGTCATGCCACGGACCAACCACCCAGATCACATCCCCGACCAGCTTGTAGAAGAAGCGGTACCTGTCGACCAGCACCTCACGAAAACCCAGGCCGGGGAACTCAGGAATGACGCGACCCGACTCAGGGAACTCGATCAGGTTCGACAGCGCACTGAACGAGCGGTCACGAAACCCGATCGCCGCAGACGGTCGCTCAGACCTGATGTAGGCCAACGCTGAGAGGAACTGCGCTTGCGCGGGCCGGGTGAACTGGATCCTTCGCGTCACGGCTGAGCTAGAAGATCGTCTGCGGCCGCCATGACATCCTCGAAGCCGACGCCGGCTCCGGCGGCGATGTCGACCTCCCCTTGGGCGAGAATCCGCAAGATCTCGAGCTCGCGCTGTGTGCGTTCGTACGCGCCAGCACTCACGAGTACCGCCGAGGCACGCCCGTGTTGGGTGATGAAGACGGGATCACCTGAAGATGAGGCCTGCTTGATGATGGACGAAGCATCCTGGCGCAGTTGGCTGATTGGTACGATTGTGGGCATTGAGCTCATATAGTACCTCCTTCAACACTGAAGATGATACCATTTTCGCTATCAGGTGTGCATCTAACATCGATTCTTTGGTCTGTTCAACACCGTTTCGCTGCCCTCAGCCTGACAGCGGCGGCGCCTCGTCACCTGGCCTCGTCGGGGGGCATCCCGAAGGCCCTGATTTGTACTATTTGTACAAAACGTATATTCTCTTGTCGGAGGTGTTTGCCATGACAGCCATAACCGCTTCCGAGGCGCGCACGCGCTTCGCCGAGATGCTCAGCATCGTGGGCTACGGCAAGGAGCGCGTCCTGATCGAGAAACACAACCGGCCGGTCGCGGCACTGGTTTCGATCGAAGAGCTGCTGCTGCTCGATGACTTGCTGCAGGCCGCTGAGGAGGACGACCGGTTCCGGGAGAGAGTCGAGGCCCTCCGGACGGCACAGGACCATCGCGAGGCCATGACCGCCATCGCACACCGCCACGATGACACCGTCGTCACCCCCGCCTCCCTCGCATCGGTCATCGAGCGAGTGCGCTACCCCCGTCCGGCCACTCAGGCCCTCAAGGACCTGATGGCCGCCGACGGTGATTAGGGCACTCACGGAGACAGACGACCCTTCCGGCTTCTCCTGCGGATCGCCCGAGCTCGATCGGTACCTCACGAAACACGCTCTTGCCAACGCCATTGCCGGGGTCAGCGTGACGTACGTGCACGTCAGCACGCAGGGGCGCATCGACGGTTTCGTGACCGTAGCGGGGACCTCCATCAGGGCGGCCGACGCGGCCTGTCTGGCACACTTGCCCGGTTGCCCGTTGCCCGCCCTCCTCATCGCCAGGCTGGGTGTGGACACACGGTCTCAGGGGCAGGGCATCGGCCGTTCTCTTCTGGCCTTCGCGCTCGGCATCGCGGTGATCGCCCGAGAGAGACTCGGCTGCGTTGGGGTGGTGGTCGATGCCAAAGATGGAGCGGTGTCCTTCTACGAGCACCTGGGCTTCGAGCCACTCGAACTGGAGTGCCCGTCATCCGGGACGACCAGAATGCTACTGGAGATCGGCTCTCTCCTCGACGCCCTTAATTGGTCAAGCGCCCGCTGCGACTGCGTTCGTGCCCATAACTCGTCGGGAGGCATCCCGAAGGGGTGGCCATACGAAGAACACTCGAAGGAGAAGTCCTTTACCAATTCGGTAAACTATGTTACCTTTACCGCATCGGTAAAGTCCGAGATGAGGCCGCATGGAGGTCAACTACGCCACGAAGAAGCTGGCGGACACCCTGACGCAGCAGCAACGGCGAGTGCGTACGTACGGTGAACTCGTGTCGAAGAAGGTCCACCGCCGAATACTCGAGCTCATGGCCGCTGACACCCTCGAGGTCATGCGTTACTCCCCGGGGAGATGCCACGAACTGAAAGGTGACAGGTTTGGTCAACTGGCCGTCAGCATCACCGACAATCTCCGTCTCGTCTTCCGGCCGAATGATGACCCTCCCCCGACGAAGGATGATGGCGGCCTCGACTGGTCAGCTGTCACGGCGATCACCATCT
>JAHYJI010000117.1 GCA_019429145.1 Coriobacteriia bacterium
CACCCGTGCGCGCACCTGCAGGGCCACCGCTCGTACCGCAGTCCATGAAGCCGATACCGTGCTCGGCCAGGCGCTTCCCGCGCTCCGCCGCATCGCGGTAGTAGGAGTTGCCGCCGTCCACGACCACGTCGCCGGGGTCGAGCAGCCCGGCGAGGCCTCCCTCGCCGAAGAGCACCTGATCGTTGGGCCTGCCGGCAGTGAGCATGAGCCAGATGGTACGCGGCGGCTCGAGCGCGGCAACCAGCTCGGCGAGCGAGTGGACGCCCTGGATGGAGCGGTCCTGCGCCACGAGCTCGTCGACCTTCTCCGGCGTGCGGTTGTAGGCGACCACGCGCCACCCGTGCTCGGCCAGGTTCAGCGCGATGCCCGCCCCCATCTTGCCGAGCCCAACCACACCCACGCTGCCACGCGTGGCGGGTTGCGAGACGACATCGATGGCGCGGACGGTCACTTCGGCCGAGTCGGGCTCGTAGCTGTCGAGCGGCACCGCGTCCTCGTGCCAGGCCCGGAAGATCGGATCGATGAACGCCCACATCGCTGCGACCTCGTCGGTGGAGACGAAGAGTGTCTGATCGCCCTCGATCGCGTCGCGCAACAGCTTTGCGTACTCCTCGACGTACTGCGCCTTCTCCTCCTTCTCGTAGAGGAAGAAGTCGAAGGTGCGCAGCTCGACCTCGTCGCCGAAGCCGGGACGCTTGGCCCAGAACTCGATCTCGATCGAATCGGTGGGCTCGAGCCTGAAGATCACCCGGTTCTGGTAGTGGCTCCACTTGTCGCAGAGACAGTGGTACGGGTGGCGGAAGGTGACGACGATATCCTTGCGCGGCTCGCCAAGACGCTTGCCCGCCTGGAAGGTCACCGGCACGCCCGCCCAGCGCCGTCCGGTCATCTCGAAGCGCAGCCGGAAGTAGGTCTCCGTGTCCGAGTCCGGGTCCACGCCCTCGATCTCCCGATACCCGTCGTGCTGCGCCCGGAAGCTCGCATGCGCTACCTCCTCGGGTGTGGGCGGCCTGAGGCCCCGGAGCAGCTCGGACCGCGCCTGACGGATCGCCGCGGCTCCCCGGCTCACCGGCTGGTCCATCGTGATGAGCGCGAGCATCTGGAGCAGGTGGTTCTGGCCGACGTCACGCAGCGCGCCAACCCCGTCGTAGAAGCGTCCGCGCTTCTCCACCCCGATCGACTCGAGCAGCGAGACCTCGATGGACTCGATCGCGCTGCGGTCCCACGACGTCTCCAGGAGGTTGTTGGTGAACCGGAAGTTCATGATGCCCTGCAGCATCTCCTTGGCGAGGTAGTGGTCGATACGGTAGATCTGTTCCTCGCGAAAGAGGCTGCCGAGGAACTCGTCGAGCTCCTGGGACGTGCGCGAGTCGTCGCCGAAGGGCTTCTCCACCAGCACGCGGGTCCAGCCCGTCAGATCGCTGCACGGCTCGGTCAGGCCGCTTTCGGCGAGCTCGCCGAGGATGGTGCGATAGTGCTCGGGCGGCACTGCGAGGTAGAAGAGCTTGTTGGAGCACACGCCCCACTCCTCGTCGACCGAGCGCAGGTGGGTGGAGAGGCCGTCGTACGCCGCAGCGTCCTCGAACGAGCCGCGTACGTACGTGAAGCGCCCGAGGAAGTCCTCGACGTCGTCCGTGGACGCGTCAGCGAACCGCTCGGAGAGGATCTCGCGAGCGCGGGAGCGCAGATCATCGTCACTCCAACCGCGCCGCGAGAAGCCCACGACGGCGAAGCGCTCGGGCAGCTCGCCCTTTCCGCGCAGGTAGAAGAGCGCCGGCACGATCTTGCGCGCCATGAGGTCGCCGGTCGCGCCGAAGACGGTGAGTATCGTGGGGATGTGCTGCTCTGACATGGGTCAGCCTCTCGTCGGAGTGGTTCGCGCGTTCTCTCGCCGAGAGTATTCCCGTTGTGGAGACGGCGGGACGGGTCAGGCGTGCGCCGGCCTACTCCGCGACGATCTCGGTCTGCCCGCCGAGGTAGGGCCGCAGCACCTCGGGCACCTCGACCGATCCGTCGGCCCGCTGATAGTTCTCGAGCAGAGCGACGAGCGTGCGTCCCACCGCAAGGCCCGAGCCGTTGAGCGTGTGTACGAAGCGGCTGCCTTTGAACTCGCCGGGGCTGCGGTACTTGATCGACGCCCGGCGGGCTTGGAAGTCGGTGCAGTTCGAGCAGCTCGAGATCTCCTTGTAGTCGTTGTAGCTGGGCAGCCAGACCTCGATGTCGTAGGTCTTGGAGGCCGCGAAGCCCATGTCCCCGGTGCACAGCACCACGGTGCGGTAGGCAAGCCCGAGCTGCTGCAGGATGTGCTCGGCGTCGGCGACCATGCCCTCGAGCGCGTCCATCGAGGCCTCGGGCGTGGTGAACTTGACCAGTTCGACCTTGTCGAACTGGTGAACGCGGATCATCCCACGAGTGTCACGCCCGGCGCTCCCGGCCTCCTCGCGGAAGCACGGCGTGTAGGCGGTGTAGTTCAGCGGCAGGTCAGAGGCCTCGAGGACCTCATCCCGGTGCAAGTTGGTGAGCTGGACCTCGGCGGTAGGGATCAGGTAGAGGCCCTCGCCGGTCTTGAAGAGGTCGTCCTCGAACTTGGGCAGCTGGCCGGTTCCGGTGAGCGTCTCGGCGTTGGCAAGCGCCGGCACCCACCACTCCCGGTAGCCGCGCTCTCCGTGCGTGTCGAGCATGAAGCTGATGAGCGCGCGGGTGAGCCGCGCGCCCTCCCGGCCGAGCACGACAAAACGAGACTTGGCGAGTTTGACGCCCCGCTCGAAATCGATGGCGCCGAGCTCCGGGCCGAGGTCCCAGTGAGCCTTGGGCTCGAAGGCGAACTCCGGTGGCGTTCCCCACCGGCGGACCTCGACGTTATCGGACTCGTCGGAGCCGCACGGCACCGAGGCGTCGGGCAGGTTGGGGATCGTGAGCAGCATCTCGCGCACCTGCGCGTCGGCGTCGGTGGTACGAGACTCGAACGCGCCGATCTCGTCGTTGATGCGTCGCACCTCGTCTTTGGCAGCCTCGGCCTGGTCGCGCCCGCCCGACTTCATCAGCGTGCCGATCGCCTTGGACGCCTCGTTGCGGCGCGCCTGCAACGTCTCGACCGCACCTATCAGCTCGCGGCGCGACACATCGATCGCAAGGTAGCCGTCGACGTCCCAGGACGAGTTGCGGGCAGCGAGTGCCGCGCGCACCTCATCGGCGTTGTCCCTGACGAACTTCGCGTCGAGCATCGGACCTCCCGGCTACGGCGGTTGAGCGTCTCCAGCGTGCTTCACCGCAGTATAGCCGAGCGGCTTTAGCCCTCGAGCTGGCTCGTGCACGCAGGGCAGCGGGTCGCTGCAAGCGGGATGGCCGAGAGGCAGTACGGGCACTCCTTGGTGTCGGCTACCTCTTCGGCCTCGGCACGCTGCAGCTTGTTCATGGCCTTGACGACCATGAAGATCGCGAACGCGACGATGACGAAGTAGACGATCGCGTTGATGAAGACCCCGTAGTTGAGCGTGACGGCACCCGCTTCAGCGGCAGCGGCGACGGTCGCGTACGGCCCCGGTGCCGCGCCCTCCTTGAGCACGACGAAGAGTTGGGCGAAGTCCACATCCCCGAGAAGCAGACCGATCGGTGGCATGACGACATCGTTGACGAGCGACGCCACTATCGCGCCGAACGCGGTGCCGAGAACCAGGCCGACGGCCAGATCGACGGCGTTGCCCTTGATCGCAAACTCCTTGAACTCCTTGAGCATGCGTGGCCCCCTTCTGAACCGCGGTGCGCGGACATCCACTCGGTCTATTCCACTGGGAGCCGTTACCGACGCGCCGCCCGCGACCTCATGGGTGTCCGGTGACCGGCCGCAGGGTAGACTGGTGGCATGGACTCCCTGGTGATCGCAGAGATAGCGGGGCGCGACAGCGTTGCGGCGGCGATCGTCGCCGTGCGCGAACGCGGTTTCACGCGCGTGCTGCCGACGATCGCCCACACCGGTACCGAAACGGGTGACCCGGAAGCCCCGCTGCGAGCGGTCGATACGCTCGCCCGCATGCTCGGGCCGGAGTGCGAAGTGCTCGAGCCGCTCACCCTGACCGACCCGACTTTGTGGGCCGCGATGAACGCGCGTTACGCCGCCGGCGTGCGCTCCCGCTACGGCAGCTGGTCACCGTGCCTGGCCTGCCATCTCTACCTGCATCTCCTGCGGGTTCCGGTGTCGTGGGACAGGGGCAACGCTCCGGTCATCGCCGGGGAACGCGACACCCACGACGGACGGCTGAAGCTCAGTCAGCTCTCCGGGGGGATCGACGCTGCTGTCCGGGTACTCGCCCGTGCGGGTGTCGAGCTCATCGAACCGATACGCCACGCAAGCGGTGCAGTCGTTGCCGACATCGTCGGGGCAGGCTGGGAACAGGACCGGGGTCAGCTCGGCTGCGTGCTTTCGGGCAACTACGTCGAACTGGACGGCTCCGTGCGCCACGACGAGGCCGCATACGAGCGCTACGTCTCCGGATTCTTCGAACCGGTCGGAGTCGCGATCGTCGACGCATGGCGAGCCCGGCGCGATGGCGGACCCGCCCCCGACTACGCCGCCATCGTCGGCGCGATCCTGCGGGGTCAGCCGACCGATGGCTGACTCGACCCGCACCGGGAGCCATCCCATCCTCGTCGTGATGATCGACGGGCTCGGCGACCGCACCTGGCCCGAGCTCGGCGATCGCACGCCCCTCGAAGCCGCCCTCACGCCCAACCTCGACGCACTTGCCCGTGCAAGTGCAACAGGGGTGCTCTACCCCCTCGGCCCGGGTCGTGCACCGGGCACCGAGCTCGCGCACTTCGTGCTCCTCGGGTATCCGGCCGACACCTACCCCGGCCGCGTGGTCTTTGAGGCGGCGGGGTGCGGTTTCGAGCTCTCCCCGGATGACGTCGCGTTCCGTGCGCTCTTCAGCACGGTCCACCGCGAGAGCGATGGCACGCTCGTGCTCGTGGAGCACTTCGCCGATGTGGACGACGCGCTCTGCCGCAGACTCACCGACGAGCTCTCACCCCTCGAGCACTCGGGCCTCACCGTATCGCTTGACTTCACCGGTGCGCGCCAGGGCGTGCTCACGGTCTCGGGCGGAGCGAGCGAGGACGTCACGGACT
>JAHYJI010000118.1 GCA_019429145.1 Coriobacteriia bacterium
CTCGCGAGCGGCGGGTATCCCGGGGACTACGACACCGACATGGCCATCAGCGGTATCGATCGAGCCGAGCAGGTCCCCGGCGTCATCGTCTACCACGCAGGCACGCGCCTGGCCGGCGACGGACGCCTGCTCACCTCGGGGGGACGCGTGCTCAACGTCACAGCGCTTGGCCCGGACTTCGCCTCGGCGCGCGAGCGCGCATACGAGGGTGTAGCGGCCATCTCGTTCGACGGGATGTTCTACCGCTCCGACATCGGTGCGCGCGCCCTGCGCGGCCGTGCGGCTTGGATGGTGTGACGTGCTCGCGGAGCGCGTTCTGAGCTCAGTCATGCGCCGCGAGAACAGCCGGTTGCTGACGCTCGAGCGCCAGCCCGAGTCCCGGCTCCCCGCTCCGGTCGCGGGTCGCGAGTACCTGCTCTACGTCCACATCCCCTTCTGCACGCGACTCTGCCCCTACTGCTCGTTCAACCGTTTTCCGTTCCAGGAGTCGCGCACGGTCGAGTACTTCAAGCGGCTGCGCGAGGAGATGCGCTTCGTTGCCGATCAGGGCTACCAGTGCACGTCGATGTACGTCGGTGGAGGCACGCCGACGGTGATGATCGACGAACTGTGCGACACCATCGATCTGGCCAAGTCGCTCTTCGAGATCCGGGAGGTCTCGAGCGAGACCAACCCCGACCACCTGATCCCCCGGATCGTCGACCCGCTCGTCGACCGCGTGGACCGCTTCAGCGTCGGCGTGCAGTCGTTCGACGACTCGCTGCTGCGACAGATGGAGCGCTACGACAAGTACGGGTCTGCCGCCGAGATCCTCGAGCGCATCCAATCCATCGAGGGACGCTTCCACTCGATGAACGTCGACATGATCTTCAACTTCCCGTCGCAGACCGAGGAGATGCTGCTGCGCGACGTCGAGATGCTCAAGGCGAGTCGCACGAACCAGACCACGTTCTACCCGCTCATGGCTTCACCGGCGGTCGAAGAGTCGCTCAAGCGCACCGTCGGCAAGGTGTCCTACGAGCGAGAGGCCCGCTACTACCGGATCCTCAGCGAGGCGCTCTCGGACTCGTTCGAACCCGCGAGCTCGTGGACGTTCTCGCGCACCGGCGGGGGCATGATCGACGAGTACATCGTCGACTACGAGGACTACGTCGGGATCGGGTCGGGCGCATTCTCCTTCCTCGACGGGTCGCTCTACGTCAACACCTTCTCGCTCGCCGAGTACAACGAGCGCATCGATGCGGGGCTCACCCCTGCGACCGGGAGGCGCAGCTTCGGTCTGCGGGACCGCATGCGCTACCGTTTCCTGATGAGGCTCTTCGGGCTGTCCCTCGACAAGATCGCGTTCAAGCGTGACTTTGGCGTGTCGATCGATCGGGGACTCCCGATGGAGATGACCTTCATGCGGCTGAACGGTGCATTTGCCACCGACACTCCCGAGCAGCTGACGCTGACCCCAAAGGGCCGCTACCTGCTCGTAGCGATGATGCGGCAGTTCTTCATCGGCGTGAACAACCTGCGCGACGAGGCCCGATTCGCCCTCAACAGCTCCGAGCGGGAACTGCTCTTCGGCGACGGCGAGTGCCCGAAGGAGGCAGGGGTGGCCCACGCCGCCTCGACCACCGAGGATGCCGAGCACATGCCGCTGCCCTAGGCCGCGCCTGCGTTCGATACAATCACCGCACACGCCGAACCGCCCGACGTGGGCACCGACCGGAGGGACATCATGGCCGACATGCCGCTGGTAGGAATCGTGATGGGTTCGAAGTCCGACATGGACGTGATGCAGCAGTGCGCAGACCAGCTCGACGAGCTCGGGGTCGCCTACGAGATGCTTGTCGCCAGCGCGCACCGCAACCCCGATCGCGTGCACGAGTGGGCGAGCACGGCGGGCGACCGCGGACTGAAGGTGCTCATCGCCGCAGCCGGCAAAGCCGCGCACCTCGGCGGTGTGGTCGCGGCCTTCACGCCGCTGCCGGTCATCACCGTGCCGATGAAGACCTCGGACCTCGGAGGGCTCGATTCGCTCCTGTCGATGGTGCAGATGCCCACAGGCGTGCCGGTCGCATGCGTCGCGATCAACGGCGCGAAGAACGCCGCCGTTCTGGCGACCCAGATACTGGGCACGTCGATGCCGGAGTATCGGGAGCGCATCGCAGCATACAAGCATGAGATGGCCGAGGCCTGAGGGCTTACCCGTCGAGGAGGCACCGCCATGCCGCACGGCTCGTACGAGGACATACGCATCGAGGGACACCTCATCGATTCGGGCATCATGTCCGCGATCATGGACGATGTCGTGTCGCTCGGAGGCGAGTTCGAGACGCTCTCTTTCGAGGTCGGCCGCACGAATGAGGACGTGTCCGAGGCCGTGCTTCGCGTGCGTGGGCGCGACGAGGGGCATCTCGACGCGCTGCTCACCGCCGTGCAGGAGCACGGCGCCGTTCCGGTCGATCCGTCGGACGTCGATCTCGTCGAGGCTCCAGCCGACGGCGTGTTCCCCGACGGCTTCTACTCCACCACCAACCTCGATACGGCCGTGCGCGTGAGCGGCCGGTGGATTCCGGTCGAGGGAACCGAGATGGACCTCGGCGTGAGGGTGGACCGCGAAGCCGGACGCGCGTGGACGGTCCCGATGGCCGACGTGCGCGCGGGCGAACCGTTCGTGGTCGGGCATGCCGGCCTGAGGGTCAGGCCCCAGGAGCGGCCCCGCGAGAAGCAGGCATTCGAGTTCATGACCTCGGCCGTTTCCTCGGAGAAGCCCAAGGCTCAGGTGGTCAAGATCGTCGCGGAGATCATGCGGAACAGCCGGGACGCAGGTCAGGAGATCATCGCGGTGGCGGGTCCGGCCGTGGTGCACACCGGGGCCGGTGACGAGCTGTCCCGCCTCGTTCGCGCCGGATACGTGAGCGTGCTCTTCGGGGGCAACGCGGTCGCGGTCCACGACATCGAGTCCGCGCTTTACGGCACGTCGCTCGGCGTCTCGCTGACCGACGGCACGCCGGTGGTCGGCGGACACGAGCACCATCTGCGGGCGATCAACCGCATTCGGCGCCACGGCTCGATCGCCGCCGCTGTCGAGGCGGGCACGCTGACGACCGGTCTGATGCACACGCTCGTGACCACGGGGACACCGTACGTGCTCGCCGGCTCGGTCCGCGACGACGGACCGCTGCCAGACGTCATCACCGACGTCATGGACGCCCAGCGCGCGATGCGGACCTACTGCCAGCGGGCAGGTGCCTGTCTCATGCTCTCGACGATGCTGCACTCCATCGCGACCGGCAACATGCTGCCCGCCGCGACGCAGACCGTCTGCGTCGACATCAATCCTGCGGTCGTGACCAAGCTGGCCGACCGGGGTTCGTGGCAGACGATCGGCATCGTCACCGACGTGGGACTCTTTCTCGAGCAGCTCGCCAACGAACTCGGCTGCTAGGCTCGCTCGTGGGCCGGGGCAAGGTCATTGCGGGAGCAGCGATCGCTGCGGCATTGGCTTTGCTCGTGTACGGGTACCAAGTCGTACAGGAGGCACCTATGTTCTCGTGGTCGAGCCGCACAGCACCCGTCGTTGAACACCGTCCGCTCCCACCGATCGATCTGGCGGCGCCCGCTGTGGTCGAGACGGCAACCTTCGCTGTCGGTTGATTCTGGGGGCCGGATGCCCGGTTCGGGCTCATCGAAGGCGTCGTCCGCACACGCGTGGGCTATGCAGGCGGCACCTCGCCTGACCCCACGTACCGTTCCATCGGCGACCACACCGAGGTCTTCCAGGTCGACTTCGATCCCGAGCGCATCAGCTACGGGGAGCTGCTCGAGGTCTTCTGGACCGAGCACGACCCGAGCGCTCGCGCCTACTCGACGCAGTACAAGGCGATGGTGCTCGCAGCGACCGACGAACAGTTCGAGCAGGCCGAGCGCTCGCGTGACGCGCTCGCGGCGCGCACGAACCGGCCTGTGCAGACCGACATCCGTCGGCTCGATCGCTTCTACGTCGCCGAGGACTACCACCAGAAGTACGCCCTGCGGGGCAACAAGCTGCTCGCTGCGGACATGCAGGCGCACTATCCCGACGAGGCGGACTTCCGGGAGTCGACCGCGGCCGCCCGTCTCAACGGCTACGCATACGGTCTGGGCTCGTCGTTGCAGCTCGAGCGCGAGATCGAGTCGTTCGGACTGTCGGAAGCTTCTGAGGAGCGGCTGCGAGAGATCGTGCGCCGCTGATCGCGTGAAGGGAGACCTGGTGTCCGAGAAGGTCGTTCGCACTGATGAGGAGTGGCGCTCGCTCCTGTCCGCCGAGCAGTTCCGGGTCCTGCGGCGCGCCGGTACCGAATCGGCGTTCTCCGGCGATTACACGGATCTCGAGGACGAGGGAGTCTACCGGTGCGCCGGGTGTGGTGCTGAGCTGTTCTCCTCGGCAGACAAGTTCCACTCCGGCTGTGGATGGCCGTCGTTCACGCGGCCCATCGACTCCGGTGTCGTGACCGAGCACGCGGACCACTCGTTCGGGATGCGCCGCGTCGAGATACGGTGCGCGCGCTGCGAGGGCCACCTCGGCCACGTGTTCACGGACGGCCCGGAGCCCACCGGACTGCGCTACTGCATCAACTCGGTGTCGCTCGCCTTCGAGGACACCCGAGGAAGATGAAGAGCCGTTCCTCCCCTTTACGGGAGGGCCTTCACCAGCCGAGCGTGCCGGGGGAGCCCTTGAACGGGCCGACGATGTCGGTGGTGACCCAGCCTCCGTAGAAGTCACCGGGCTGTGGCACGACGACCTCCCCGTCCACTGTGCACTCGTCCATCATGCCCGGGTAGAACGCGACGTACCCGGCCAGATCGCGGAAACGGTTCGACGGTTGTGGGTACGACCACGCCGCGTCGAGCCGCTCGACCCCAGCCGCGCTGACGTGGTAGTAGATCGCCCGACCCTTGTATTCGCAGAAGGTGGAGCGCTCACTCGGAAGGAGCACCCCGGGAGCGATGTCCTCGGGCGGCACGTAGTACACC
>JAHYJI010000119.1 GCA_019429145.1 Coriobacteriia bacterium
ACCTGCTGGAGTCACGAGCGCGTCCTCGGCAGGCCCGTCCAGCTCCACCGTCCCGCCCAGCCCCCGCTCGTCGTGAACGGCCCTGCGGACGATCTCGCGAATGGCGTCATCGGCGAGCGGTGTGAGTTCGATGACCCGCGAGCGGCTGATAAGCGGCGCGTTCACCTCGAAGAAGGGGTTTTCTGTGGTCGCACCCACGAGAACGACCAGGTTGTCCTCGACAGCATGAAGAAGCGCGTCCTGCTGGGACTTCGAGAAGCGATGGATCTCGTCAACGAACAGGATGGTGCGCTGACCCGACTCGCCGAGACGGTGCCGAGCGCCCTCGATAGCGGCGCGTATGTCGGCCACACCGGAGGTCACCGCCGAGACCTCGGCGAAGTATGCCCTGGTTGCGCCGGCGATGATGCGCGCGAGCGTGGTCTTACCCGTGCCGGGCGGCCCGTAGAGGATGAACGGCGAGAGGTCGTCGCGTTCGATGGCGCTGCGCAGCAACGTCCCCGGACCGACCGCGGCCTGCTGACCCACGAACTCGTCGAGCGAGCGCGGACGCATCCTCACCGCCAGCGGAGCACTCTCGTCCCGGGCGCGGTCGGCCTGCTCGTCGAAGAGCGAGTCCACCCGCTACTCCGTGACCCTGAGCACCTCGCGCTCGAGCGTCTTGTCATCGGAGATGCCGCGATGGCGCCAGGTGACGTAGCCCTGATCATCGACGATCAGCACGAAGGGCGTGAACCGGATGTCGAGATGGTCGGCGTCGATCATGCGCGTGACCTGCTTGGCGGTCTCATCGTCGGACAGGCCCGGCTGGACGGTTATCGTTCCCCGGGCATCCTGTGTGACGTAGGCGCCGAGGTTGAACGAGACGACGTCGATCAGACCCCGGTACGTCTCGGTCACGCTCCGGATGATGTCTTCCTGATCGTCGGTGGTCTTCTGCGAGTCATCGTAGAAGACGATGATCATCGGCTGACCGGCTTCCAGGCGGCTCAGTATCGCATCCGGCACACCGAGTTCGGAGTCGACCGGGAACGGCTCGTAGACCTGCTCCTCGAGCGGGGAAAGATCGACGGCCTCGTCCACGGGAGGTGGCGGGGGTGCGGCAGCGCCCGTGTCGGGGGCGGGTTCGGGCTCGTCGGACGCCCCTCCGCCACACGCAACCAGGGTGAGTGCGAGAAGTGCAACGATGAGTACTGCGACTGTCCTGCGCATGCTCTTCTTCCTCCGCTCAGGCGCTAAACGCGACCTCGCCTTGCCGTGTCTCCGACTCGGTGAACCTGCCTCGGCAGGTGGGTGCCCGCACCTTCAACTTCCAGCTTCCCCTTGCGGGGATACCCTTCCGCGAAGGAATGATGAGGCTCCCGTCCAAAAAGTGTTGGTTCAACCGTTATGTGTCGAAGCCACGAGCAAGGCGAAGTACATTGTCAGTGTAGCGCGTGGGGGACGGGGTCACAAACCTCCGTCTCTACCACCTTTAGTCGGCCGAAAGGTGCACTTCCTTGAGCTGTCTGGCCGAAACCGCATCGGGCGCTCCGGTCAGGGGACACGCCCCCGAACTGGTCTTCGGAAATGCGATCACGTCGCGGATCGAGCTGCCGCCGGTCAGCACCATCACGAGGCGATCGAACCCGAACGCGATCCCGCCGTGCGGCGGGGCGCCGTGCGCAAGCGCGTCGAGCAGGAAGCCGAACTTGTCTGCGGCCTCCTCGGCCCCCATGCCCATGATGCCGAGCAGCCGTTCCTGCAGCGCCCGATCGTGCACTCTGAGCGTGCCTCCCCCGATCTCCAGCCCGTTGATGACCAGGTCGTAGGAGAACGACAGAGCGCTGCCCGGGTCGGTGTCGAGCAGGTCGAGGTGGTCGTCGAACGGACGCGTGAACGGGTGGTGTACCGCGGTCCACCGCTTGTCGTCCTCGTCCCACTTGAGCAGCGGAAAGTCGACAACCCACAGGGGATGCAGCCCCTCGGAGAGCAGACCGAGCTCGGCGCCGAGATGCGTCCTGAGCACGCCGAGCACTTCGTTGGCCACATCGTGCGCGTCGGCCACCATCAACACGAGGTCGCCGGGCTCGACTGCGAGCTTCTCGCGCACGCCGTCCATCTCGGTCTCGGTGAAGAACTTGGCAATCGGCGAACGGACCTCGCCGTCGCTGCCGAACGCGATCCATGCGAGCCCCTTGGCCCCGGCGTCGAGCGCGATCTGATTGAGGGCGTCGATCTTGCCGCGGCTCCAGTCGCCACAGCCCGTGGCGTTGATGCCCTTGATGCGGCCGCCCGACCCGAGCGCACTTGCGAACACCTTGAACTCCGACGCCTCGAAGACCGAGCCGAGGCACGCGAGCTCCATCCCGAAGCGGATGTCCGGACGGTCGGAGCCGTAGCGATCCATCGCCTCGGCGTACGTCATCCGTGGAATCTCGGAGGGCCACGGCGCGTCCACACCCTCCATGACCTCGGCCATGACCTCCTCCATCAGGCCGAGGACGTGCTCCTGCGTGCAGAAGGACATCTCGATGTCGACCTGCGTGAACTCGGGCTGGCGATCGGCGCGCAGGTCCTCGTCGCGGAAGCAGCGTGCGATCTGGTAGTACCGGTCGACTCCCGCCACCATGAGCAGCTGCTTGAAGAGCTGCGGCGACTGCGGGAGCGCGTAGAACTTGCCCGGATTCATGCGGCTGGGAACGATGAAGTCCCGCGCACCCTCGGGCGTGGACTTGGTCAGTATCGGCGTTTCCACCTCGATGAAGCCGCGGTCCTCGAGTGCGCGCCGGAAGCTCTGGGTCACGCGGTCACGCATCAGGAGCGCGCCCAGCATCTCGGGACGGCGGATGTCGATGTAGCGGTAGCGCATGCGGGTGGTCTCGTCGGTCTCGATCCCGTCCTCGACCTCGAACGGAGGCGTCAATGCTGTATTGAGCACATTGACCGAGGAGACCACGACCTCGACGGCACCCGTGGGCATGTCGGGGTTCTCGGTCCCCTCCGGACGCGTGCGGACCTCGCCGGCAAGCTCCACGACCCACTCGGGGCGCAGCCGCTCGGCCATTGCAAACGCCTCTGCGACCTCAGGGTTGAAGGTGCACTGCACGATGCCGGAGCGGTCGCGCAGGTCCACGAAGATGAGTCCTCCGTGGTCACGGCGGCGATGCACCCAGCCGGCAAGCGTCACCGCGACTCCCGCGTCGGGCGCTCCAAGCGAGCCGCAGGTGTGAGTCCTGATGGAGTGTCGTGGGTCGAGCATGTGCGTGCCGCCTTCCTAGCCGAGCGATCGTCGCACCGCGGCCGCCACATCGGCGAGCGCGACGCGTGTCTCTTCCTTGGTTCCCATGTCCCGCAGTGTGACCTGCCCTGCGGCAATCTCATCCGGCCCGACCACCACGACCAGGCGAGCGCCGAGCTTGTCGGCCTGCTTGAACTGCGCTTTCAGCGACCGGCCGACGTGGTCGAGCTCCGCCGCCACTCCGGCGTCACGCAGCTCGCTCGCGACCGCAAACGTCTCGCTGGCCACCGTGGCATCCACACGCGCCACGTACACCTCGGCAAGTGGCGGTGCCGGCACCACTGCCCCGGCGGCCTCCATCGCAAGGAGCGTGCGCTCGAACCCGAGTGCGAATCCGAGCCCGGGGGTGGGCTTGCCACCGTAGGCCTCCATCAGGCGGTCGTACCGGCCTCCCCCGCCGATCGCGTTCTGGGAGCCGAGCCCCGCGTCGGCCTGCACCTCGAAGACGGTACGGGTGTAGTAGTCCAGCCCGCGGACGAGCTTGGGCTCCTCGGTATAGGGGATCCCGAGCGCATCGAGGCGCCCCTTGACCTCGGCGTAGTGCGCTGCGCACGGCTCACACAGCTCGTCGCGCAGGAGCGGAGCGTCCGCCATCACGCCGACGCACGCGGGATTCTTGCAGTCGAACGCACGGAGCGGGTTTGTGTCCGCTCGCCGGTTGCACTCACCGCACAGGTCCCCGGCGCGCGAGCGGATGTACCCGGCGACCTTCTCGCGGTACGCGGGCCGGCAGGCCTCGTCACCCATCGAGTTCACGAGCAGGCGCATGTTGTCCGCAGGAATGCCGACCGCCTCGTAGAACCGCCAGAGCGCGACGATCACCTCGGCGTCGGCACTCGGCTCTGCGGCCCCGAGGATCTCGATGCCGATCTGCCAGAACTGGCGCATCCGACCCTTCTGCGGCCGCTCGTAGCGGAACATCGGGCCCGCGTAGTAGAGCTTGATCGACGATCCCTGCGGCACGAGAGTGTGCTCGAGCGCCGAGCGGACCACACTTGCGGTACCCTCCGGCCGCAGCGTGAGACTGCGCCCCGAGCGGTCCTCGAAGGTGTACATCTCCTTGCTGACGATGTCCGTGGCCTCGCCGATACCGCGCGTGAACACCTCGGTGTGCTCGAACAGCGGGGTGTACACCGGCTCGTAGCCGTAGCGCGCGAACATCTCCTGGGCGGTCCGGACCAGGTACTCCCACGCGCGCGCGGTGGCGGGCAGCATGTCGGTCGTGCCTTTGGGCGCGCGCGTGTTCATCGGGCGAACTCCACCGTCCTCGGATCCGGGGGTTGTGCGGGCCTCCGATTATGCAGCAAGCGCGCTCTGATGACCACGAGCGTGGGCGAGCGTGTCTCAGGCGACCGCCCGGCCGAAGAGGATGCCGCCGAGTGCGCCCGCGATCGCGGCAAGACCTGAGAGTGCGAGGTAGAACGCCGCCGTCGCAACGCTGCCGCGCAACATCAGGTCAGCAGCCTCCAGGGAGAGCGCCGAGAACGTCGTGTACCCACCGAGC